>NZ_LDUK01000048.1:0-114326 GCF_001043575.1 Bacillus sp. LK2 | reverse complement strand
TGAGAGTAGGACGTCGCCAAGCAAAAACCTAAGTCGATTCGACTTAGGTTTTTTTGTGTTTATTTTTATTTACCAAATGTTAAAATCCATAAGTTTAATAACGCTAAAGACGAAAAAAGAATGAAATAGAGGCTATTTAAAATAATGGCAATGATTTTTTGTACTCCCGGTTTTCCGAATGCTCCTAAAATAATGCCTAAGATAGGACACATTATTTCTATCACAAGTATATATTTAAAATAATGAGAGTAGAAAAAATGGGATGATATAAATAAGTATTCAATAATTACGGCAATTACTGCGATAGAGAAAAATAAATAGGATAATAGCATAGTCCTTTTTTTCACAGTTATCCCCCTTAGAAATTAAATTGCTACAATATAAGTTCTATTGATGTATAGAACACAAGAGTGTATATATTTTGATTTAAAGCATACTGAAGTATTATATAAACAATTATACGTAAAATAGATTTCTAGAAATATATATTCTAATTCCCTTTCCATCTTGCATATAGTTGCAATTCTTCTTTTGAATATAACTAAAACACGAACGTTAACGATAAGTAATAAAAAAACATTCGATTATTTATTGACATTGTTTATGAAATATTGTTAATATAGCCATAGAAACAATAATATATAAGACCTCATATAATCGCGGGGATATGGCCTGCAAGTCTCTACCTAACGACCGTTATTCGTTAGACTATGAGGGAAAGTCACTCGGTATTTTTCTATTCACAAGGGATACGTATGCCTGAGTAGAGCGCTTTCTCTCATAGTAAAAGAGAAACTGTTCTATTTCAGGCTTTTTTTATTTGAATCGGGGGGATTCTAATATGAAATCACTAGTTGGAGTCATAATGGGAAGCACGTCAGACTGGGAAACAATGAAATATGCTTGTGACATTTTAGATGAATTAAATATACCGTATGAGAAAAAAGTTGTATCCGCTCATCGGACTCCGGATTATATGTTTGAATATGCAGAAACAGCTCGTGAACGTGGATTAAAAGTTATTATTGCTGGAGCTGGTGGAGCAGCGCATTTACCAGGAATGGTTGCAGCGAAGACAAATCTTCCTGTAATCGGCGTGCCTGTTCAATCAAAAGCGTTAAACGGTCTAGATTCGTTATTATCCATCGTTCAAATGCCAGGAGGAGTTCCAGTTGCAACTGTTGCAATTGGTAAGGCTGGTTCAACAAATGCTGGATTACTTGCTGCACAAATACTTGGATTATTTCATGATGACATACATGATGCATTAGAACTGAGACGAGAAGCTATTGAGAAAACTGTGCGTGAAGGTAGTGAGCTAGTATGACGAGAATCATTTTACCTGGAAAAACAATCGGCATTATTGGAGGCGGCCAGCTTGGAAGAATGATGGCGCTGGCAGCTAAGGAGATGGGATATAAAATTGCTGTTTTAGATCCTACAAAACATTCACCATGTGCACAAGTTGCTGATGTCGAAGTTGTTGCACCGTATGACGATTTAAAAGCAATTCAGCATTTAGCAGAGATAAGCGACGTTGTCACATATGAATTTGAGAATATTGATTATAGATGTTTACAATGGCTTGAAAAACATGCTTACTTACCACAAGGTAGTCAGTTGTTAAATAAAACGCAAAATCGTTTTACAGAAAAGAATGCAATTGAGAAAGCTGGGTTACCAGTAGCAACGTATAGATTAGTTCAAAATCAAAATCAGCTTACTGAAGCGATTGCTGAGTTATCATTTCCTTCCGTCTTAAAAACGACGACAGGTGGATATGATGGGAAAGGGCAAGTTGTTTTAAGAAGTGCTGCTGATGTTGAGAAGGCACGAGAGCTTGCGAATGAAGCAGAGTGCATTCTAGAAAAATGGGTGCCTTTTGAAAAAGAAGTATCAGTTATTGTAATTCGTAGTGTAAGTGGTGAAACGAAAGTATTTCCGGTAGCGGAAAATATTCATGTGAATAACATCTTGCATGAATCTATCGTTCCAGCTCGCATTACAGAAGAACTTTCTCAAAAAGCAATTGCTTACGCAAAAGTGCTTGCGGATGAATTAGAACTTGTGGGAACACTTGCGGTAGAGATGTTTGCTACTGCTGACGGTGAGATTTATATTAATGAATTAGCACCAAGACCTCACAATTCAGGACATTATACACTTGATGCATGTGAAACGAGTCAATTTGGCCAACATATTCGAGCAATCTGTAATTTACCTCTTGGAGAAACAAATTTGTTAAAACCAGTTGTCATGGTGAACATTTTAGGCGAACATATAGAAGGGGTCCTAGGACAAGTGAATAGATTAACCGGGTGCTATTTACACTTGTATGGAAAAGAAGAAGCAAAAGCGCAGCGAAAAATGGGGCATGTTAATATTTTAAATGATAATATTGAAGTCGCCCTAGAAAAAGCGAAGAGTTTGCATATTTGGGACCATCAAGAACAACTGTTGGAGGGAAAAAGATGATTAGTCGTTATACACGCCCTGAAATGGGTGCGATTTGGACGGAAGAAAACAAATTTAAAGCGTGGTTAGAAGTTGAGATTTTAGCTTGTGAAGCATGGGCTGAGCTTGGCGATATTCCAAAAGAAGATGTTAAAAAAATTCGTGAGCATGCATCATTTGATATCGATCGTATTTATGAAATTGAAAAAGAGACACGTCATGACGTAGTTGCATTCACTCGTGCTGTATCAGAAACACCAGCATTAGGTGAGGAACGTAAATGGGTTCATTACGGTTTAACATCTACAGACGTAGTAGATACAGCGTTATCTTATATATTAAAACAAGCGAATGAAATCTTATTAAAAGACTTAGAAAACTTTGTTAGCATTTTAGCTAACAAAGCAAAAGAGCATAAATACACGATCATGATGGGAAGAACACATGGTGTTCATGCAGAACCAACAACATTTGGTTTAAAACTTGGTCTTTGGTATGAAGAAATGAAACGTAACGTAGAGCGTTTCAAACAAGCTGCTAATACAGTTCGCGTTGGTAAATTATCTGGTGCGGTTGGTACATTTGCAAATATCGATCCATTCGTAGAAAAGTATGTTTGTGAAAACTTAGGATTAGAAGCAGCACCTATTTCAACACAAACATTGCAACGTGATCGCCATGCTCATTACATGTCAACACTTGCACTAATCGCAACATCTATTGAAAAGATGGCAGTTGAGATTCGTGGTTTACAAAAGAGTGAAACACGTGAGGTTGAAGAGGCTTTCGCAAAAGGTCAAAAAGGTTCTTCTGCAATGCCGCATAAGCGTAATCCAATTGGATCTGAAAATATGACTGGTTTAGCTCGTGTTATCCGCGGTTATATGATGACAGCTTACGAGAATGTTCCATTATGGCATGAACGCGATATCTCTCACTCTTCTGCAGAACGCGTAATTTTACCAGATGCTACAATCGCGTTAAATTACATGTTAAATCGCTTTGGTAATATCGTTAAAAACTTAACTGTATACCCAGAGAATATGAAACGTAATATGACAAGAACATACGGCTTAATTTATTCTCAGCGCGTAATGCTTACACTAATCGACAAAGGTATGGTGCGTGAAGAAGCTTATGATATCGTACAGCCTAAAGCGATGGAAGCTTGGGAAACACAAGTACAATTTAAAGAACTTGTAGAAGCTGATGAGCGTATTACGAGCAAATTAACACAAGAAGAAATTAATGAATGCTTCAATTATGAGCATCATATGCAACACGTTGATACAATCTTTGAACGCCTTGGATTAAACGAAGCGTAAAATTTTATATGGCACAGAATAGAGTCATTCTGTGCCATTCTTTATAAAAATATTATTCACATTTTTCAAACTACAGGGGGCTTGCGAAATGCAAAAGCTAGAATTGCTGTATGAAGGTAAGGCAAAAAGAATTTATCGTACAGAATCAGCAGATATGGTTTGGGTAGAGTACAAAGATAGTGCGACTGCTTTCAATGGGGAGAAAAAAGAGACGATTACAGGAAAAGGTCGTTTGAACAATGAGATTACAACTTTATTGTTCAGAAAGTTACAAGAAGTGGGAATAAAAACACATTTTGTTGAGAAGTTATCTGAAACAGAGCAACTTGTAAAAAAAGTGAGTATTATTCCTTTAGAAGTTGTCACAAGAAATGTAATTGCAGGAAGTCTTTCAAAACGATTAGGAATGGAAGAGGGAACTGTACTTGCAGAACCAATCGTAGAATTTTACTTCAAAGATGATGATTTAGGAGATCCGCTTGTAACGGAAGATCATATTCGTGTATTAAACGTTGCATCGCCAGAGCAAGTAAGCGTATTACGAGATATGGCTCTACAAATCAATCAAGTATTGATTGAGCATTTCGCAAGCTGTCGTGTAAGATTAGTAGATTTCAAATTAGAGTTTGGCGTAACAGAAGAAGGGGAAATCATATTAGCGGATGAAATTTCACCAGATACTTGCCGTTTATGGGATGAAACGAGCAATGAAAAGTTTGATAAAGACGTATTCCGTCGCGATCTTGGAAATTTAACAGAAGCTTATGAAGAGATTTTAAAACGTTTAGGGGGAATTTCACATGTATAAAGTTAAGGTATATGTAACGTTAAGAGAAAGCGTATTAGATCCACAAGGAACGGCGGTAAAAGGGGCACTTCATAGTCTTGCATTTACAGAAGTACAAGATGTTCGAATCGGAAAGTACATGGAACTAACAATTGATAAATCTGTATCTGACCTTGACGCAAAGGTAAAGGAAATGTGTGAAAAACTATTAGCGAACGTTGTAATGGAAGACTTCCGTTATGAAGTTGAGGAGGTTGTCGCACAGTGAAATTTGCCGTAATAGTATTTCCGGGTTCGAACTGTGATGTCGATATGTTCCATGCAATTAAAGATGAGCTTGGCGAAGAAGTAGATTACGTTTGGCACGATACAGAGAATTTAGACGAATATGATGCAATTTTACTACCAGGTGGATTCTCTTACGGTGACTATTTACGTTGTGGTGCTATTTCTCGCTTTGCTAATGCAATGAAAGCAGTGCAAAAAGCTGCTGAGCAAGGAAAGCCAATTTTAGGTGTATGTAATGGATTCCAGATTCTTGTTGAATCAGGATTACTACCAGGAGCATTAATGAGAAACGAAAACTTAAAATTTATGTGCCGTACTGTTCAGTTACGCGTTGAAAATAACGAAACGATGTTTACATCACAATATGAAAAAGATGAAGTAATCAATATTCCAATCGCTCATGGTGAGGGGAATTACTATTGTGATGAAGAAACTCTTAAAAGATTAGAAGAGAACAATCAAATCGCATTCCGTTACGTAGAAAATCCGAACGGTAGCGTTTCAGATATTGCTGGTATTGTAAATGAAAAAGGAAATGTACTTGGTATGATGCCACACCCAGAGCGTGCTGTAGATGAATTACTTGGTGGTGCTGAAGGGTTAAAAGTCTTTCAATCTATTTTAAAACAGTGGAGGGAAACATATGTCGTTAATGCTTGAACCAAATCCAACACAAATTAAAGAAGAGCGTATATATGCGGAAATGGGGCTAACAGACGAAGAGTTTGCCATGGTTGAAAAGATTTTAGGCCGTTTGCCGAATTATACAGAAACAGGATTATTCTCTGTAATGTGGTCTGAACATTGTAGTTATAAAAATTCAAAACCAGTTCTTCGCAAATTCCCAACGACAGGTGAGCGTGTCCTACAAGGACCTGGAGAAGGTGCTGGAATTGTAGATATCGGTGATAATCAAGCGGTTGTATTTAAAATGGAAAGTCATAACCATCCTTCTGCTATTGAACCATATCAAGGAGCAGCAACAGGTGTCGGCGGTATTATTCGTGATGTATTCTCTATGGGAGCACGTCCGGTAGCTCTATTAAACTCACTTCGCTTCGGTGAATTACAATCACCACGTGTGAAATATTTATTCGAAGAAGTAGTAGCGGGAATCGCAGGATACGGTAACTGCATCGGTATTCCTACTGTTGGTGGGGAAGTACAGTTTGATCCATGTTATGAAGGAAATCCACTTGTAAATGCAATGTGCGTAGGCTTAATTAATCATGAAGATATTAAAAAAGGGCAAGCACACGGTGCTGGTAATACAGTAATGTACGTAGGAGCATCAACTGGTCGTGATGGTATTCACGGTGCAACATTCGCATCTGAAGAGCTATCTGAAAGCTCAGAAGCGAAACGTCCGGCGGTTCAAGTAGGGGATCCATTTATGGAGAAACTTCTTATTGAAGCTTGCTTAGAATTAATTCAATCGGATGCACTTGTTGGAATTCAAGATATGGGAGCTGCTGGTTTAACATCATCTTCTGCGGAAATGGCAAGTAAAGCAGGTATGGGTATTGAAATGTACTTAGATGATGTACCGCAGCGTGAAACAGGAATGACACCGTATGAAATGATGCTATCTGAATCACAAGAGCGTATGTTAATTGTTGTAAAAAAAGGTAGAGAGCAAGAAATAGTAGATTTATTCGAGAAGTACGGTCTTGCAGCAGTTACGATGGGGAAAGTAACTGAAGATAAAATGCTTCGCTTATTCCATAAAGGTGAAATGGTAGCTGAGGTTCCAGCAGATGCTTTAGCAGAAGAAGCGCCAATTTATCATAAACCATCAAAAGAAGCAGCATACTTTGCTGAGTTCCAGCAAATGAAAATGGAAACACCAAAAGTAGAAGATTATAAAGAAACGTTATTCGCTCTATTACAACAACCGACGATTGCAAGTAAAGAGTGGGTTTATGATCAATATGATTATCAAGTACGCACCAGCACAGTTGTTACACCAGGTTCAGATGCAGCGGTTGTACGTGTACGTGATACAGAAAAGGCTTTAGCAATGACGACGGATTGTAACTCTCGCTACATTTATTTAGATCCAGAAATGGGTGGGAAAATTGCCGTAGCAGAGGCAGCACGTAATATCGTATGTTCTGGTGGAGAGCCACTTGCAATTACAGATTGCTTAAACTTTGGTAATCCAGAAAAGCCAGAGATCTTCTGGCAAATTGAGAAATCAGTAGACGGTATGAGTGAAGCTTGTCGCACATTACAAACGCCAGTTATCGGCGGGAATGTATCAATGTATAACGAGCGTAGTGGTGAAGCTGTATATCCAACACCAACTGTTGGGATGGTTGGACTTGTACACGACTTAAAACACGTAACAACACAAGAATTTAAGCAAGCTGGCGACTTAGTTTATGTAATCGGAGAAACGAAAGCTGAGTTTGGTGGAAGTGAATTACAGAAAATGATTTACGGCAAAATTTTCGGTCAATCACCAAGCATTGATCTAGATGTAGAATTAAAACGCCAAAAACAAGTATTAAAAGCTATTCAAGCTGGCCTTGTTCAATCTGCACATGATGTTGCTGAAGGTGGTTTAGCAGTTGCGATTTCTGAAAGTGCAATTGGTGCTAACGGTTTAGGTGCTACTGTGAAATTAGATGGAGAAGCAACGGCGGCATTATTTGCGGAATCACAATCTCGCTTCGTTATAACTGTAAAACGTGAAAATAAAGAAGCGTTCGAGAAAGTGGTCGAAGCAATTCAAGTTGGAGAAGTGACAAATACAAATGAAGTAACAATTCATAATGAAGAAAATGAAGTATTACTTACAGCAAATGTAGATGAAATGAGAAAGGCTTGGAAAGGGGCAATCCCATGCTTGCTGAAATAAAGGGGTTAAATGAAGAATGTGGCGTTTTCGGAATTTGGGGGCATGAAAATGCAGCACAAGTTTCGTACTACGGATTGCACAGTTTGCAGCACCGTGGCCAAGAAGGCGCAGGCATTGTTGTAAATAATGGGGAAAAAATCATCGGTCACAAGGGGTTAGGTTTAATATCAGAAGTGTTTTCAAGAGGTGAGCTAGAAGGATTAAACGGAAAATCAGCAATTGGACACGTACGATATGCGACAGCAGGTGGAAGTGAAGTTGCTAACGTTCAACCATTATTATTCCGTTTTTCTGATCATAGTATGGCATTAGCTCATAACGGAAATTTAATTAATGCAAAGATGCTTCGCCGTGAATTAGAGGCAGAGGGAAGCATTTTTCAAACAAGTTCAGATACAGAAGTACTTTTACATCTAATTAAACGTAGTACAAAAGATTCTTTAATTGAAAGTGTAAAAGACGCTCTAAATAAAGTGAAAGGTGCGTTTGCATATCTTTTACTAACTGGAAATGAAATGATTGTTGCGCTAGATCCAAATGGATTCCGTCCCCTTTCAATTGGGAAAATGGGTGATGCTTACGTTGTAGCATCAGAAACATGCGCTTTCGATGTAGTAGGTGCAACATACATTCGTGATGTAGAACCTGGTGAATTACTTATCATTAATGATGAAGGAATTCACGTAGATCGTTTCACAAACGATGTAGAACATGCAATTTGTAGTATGGAATACATTTACTTTGCACGCCCAGATTCTAATATCGCTGGTATTAATGTCCACGCAGCACGTAAAAACATGGGGAAACGTTTAGCAGCAGAAGCTCCTATTGAAGCTGATGTTGTTACTGGTGTGCCAGACTCTAGTATTTCAGCAGCAATCGGTTATGCTGAGGCGACAGGTATTCCGTATGAGTTAGGGTTAATTAAAAATCGTTACGTTGGACGTACATTTATTCAACCTTCTCAAGAACTGCGTGAGCAAGGGGTAAAGATGAAGCTTTCCGCAGTAAGAGGTGTAGTTGAAGGGAAACGAGTTGTTATGATTGATGACTCTATTGTAAGAGGGACGACAAGTAAACGAATTGTTCGTATGCTTCGTGAGGCTGGAGCAACAGAAGTTCATGTAAGAATTGCTTCACCACCTCTGAAGTATCCATGCTTCTATGGCATTGATATTCAAACGAGAAAAGAATTAATTGCAGCAAATAATACAGTAGAAGAAATCCGTGAAATGATCGGTGCGGATTCACTAACATTTTTAAGTGAAGATGGATTAGTAGATGCAATTGGACGCCCATATGAAGGGAAATACGGTGGCTTATGTATGGCTTACTTCAATGGAGACTACCCAACAGCTCTTTATGATTATGAGCAAGAGCTTTTAGAAAGTATGAAATAAGAAAGTGAAAAAAGCTTCTACTTCTTTTGATGTAGAAGCTAGCTTCTTTCTTAAAACGGCCGCCCTGGATGGGGAGAAATTAAAAGACGAGGTGTAAAAAACGATGGCGAATGCATATAAGCAAGCAGGAGTAGATATTGAAGCTGGATATGAAGCGGTATCTCGCATGAAAAAACACGTACAAACAACAATGAGAAAAGAAGTACTAGGCGGTTTAGGCGGTTTTGGAGGTATGTTTGATCTATCAAAATTTGCATTAGAAGAACCTGTTTTAGTATCTGGAACAGATGGCGTGGGAACAAAATTGATGCTCGCTTTTATGGCAGATAAACATGACACAATTGGTATTGATGCAGTAGCAATGTGTGTAAATGATATTGTTGTCCAAGGAGCAGAGCCGCTTTTCTTCCTTGATTATATTGCTTGTGGTAAAGCTGAACCTAGTAAAATTGAAAACATCGTCAAAGGTATATCAGAGGGCTGTCGCCAAGCTGGTTGTGCATTAATTGGTGGGGAAACAGCTGAAATGCCAGGTATGTATTCTACAGAGGAATACGATTTAGCTGGTTTTACAGTTGGGATTGTTGATAAGAAGAAAATTGTAACAGGTGAAAAGATTGAAGCTGGTCATGTATTAATTGGCTTAGCATCTAGCGGTATCCATAGTAACGGTTATTCATTAGTACGAAAAGTGTTACTAGAAGATGGACAGTTATCTTTAGACCGTATTTATGGGCGTTTAGAACTACCTCTTGGTGAAGAATTATTAAAACCAACGAAAATTTATGTCAAACCTATTTTAGAACTATTGAAGAAACATGAAGTATACGGTATGGCGCATATTACAGGTGGCGGGTTCATTGAAAATATTCCACGTATGTTGCCAGAAGGAATCGGTGCGGAAATTGAACTAGGAGCTTGGGAAATTCAGCCGATCTTCAGTTTACTTCAAGAAGTTGGGAAACTAGAAGAGAAAGAAATGTTCAATATTTTTAACATGGGTATTGGTATGGTAGTAGCGGTGAAGGAAGAAGATGCAAAAGATGTTGTTCGTCTTCTTGAAGAGCAAGGAGAAATAGCTCGTATTATTGGACGTACTGTACAAGGGGCTGGCGTTACCTTCAATGGGGGCACAGCACTATGAGTAGATTAGCAGTTTTTGCTTCTGGAAGCGGATCTAACTTTCAATCTCTCGTTAATGCGGTAGAGGAAAAAAGATTGGATGCGGATATTAGTTTATTAGTATGTGATAAACCAGAGGCACACGTTGTTGGGCGGGCACATTATCATCATATTCCGTGTTTCGCCTTTTCAGCGAAAACATATGAGTCAAAAGAAGCATTTGAAAAAGAGATATTAAAGAAGCTAGAAGAGTATGAAATTGATTATGTTATTTTAGCTGGATATATGCGTTTAATTGGGCCGACTTTACTAGAAGCGTACGGCGGGAAGATTATTAATATTCATCCATCACTACTACCGAGTTTTCCGGGTAAAGATGCTGTCGGTCAAGCGTTAGAAGCAGGTGTGAAAGTAACTGGAGTAACAATTCATTATGTAGATGCAGGTATGGATACAGGTCCAATTATTGCGCAAGAAGCAGTAGTTGTTTCTGAAGGGGATACGAGAGAAAGCTTACAAAAGAAAATTCAACAAGTTGAACATAAATTATACGTAAATACAGTGAATCAAATTGTTCAGTCTGTGAAAGAACCAACTGTTAACTAACATACAACCAGGGGTGAAGGATAGATGAAAAAGCGTGCATTAGTAAGTGTTTCAGATAAAACAGGAGTAGTAGAATTTGTTAAAGGGTTACTAGAACAAGGGATTGAAGTTATTTCAACAGGTGGTACGAAAAAATTACTAGAAGAAAACGGCTTACAAGTAATTGGCATTTCTGAAGTAACTGGTTTCCCAGAAATTATGGATGGTCGTGTAAAAACATTACATCCAAATATTCATGGTGGTCTATTAGCAGTTCGTGATAATGAAACGCATGTAGCGCAAATGAATGAATTAGGTATTCAAGCAATTGATTTTGTTGTTGTTAACTTATACCCATTCAAAGAAACAATCGCTAAGCCTGATGTAACATTTGCTGATGCAATTGAAAATATTGATATCGGTGGCCCAACAATGATTCGTTCCGCAGCGAAAAATCATAAATTTGTATCGGTAATTGTAGATCCAGTAGATTACGATGTTGTATTAGCAGAACTGAAAGAGAACGGTGAAGTAACAGATGAAACGAAACGTAAATTAGCAGCGAAAGTATTCCGTCATACAGCAGCATATGATGCGTTAATTTCTAACTATTTAACAGAGCAAATGGGTGAAGAAAGCCCAGAAACATTAACTGTGACATTTGAGAAAAAACAAGATTTACGTTATGGCGAAAATCCACATCAAAAAGCAACATTCTATAAAGCACCATTCGCTGCGACTTCTTCTGTTGCATACGCAGAACAGTTGCACGGTAAAGAATTGTCTTATAACAATATCAACGATGCAGACGCAGCACTTAGCATTGTAAAAGAATTTACAGAACCAGCAGTAGTAGCGGTAAAACATATGAATCCATGTGGCGTTGGAGTGGGTGCTGATATTCATGAAGCATACACACGTGCTTATGAAGCGGATCCAGTATCAATCTTCGGAGGCATTATTGCAGCAAATCGTGAAATTGATAAAGCTACAGCTGAAAAGCTACATGAGATTTTCTTAGAAATTGTTATTGCACCTTCTTTCTCACAGGAAGCTTTAGAAGTGTTGCAAAGTAAGAAAAACTTACGCCTATTAACTGTAAATATTGAAAGGGCAACGACTGCAAGCAAAAAGCTAACTTCTGTACAAGGTGGTCTTCTTGTTCAAGAGGAAGATACGTTATCATTAGATGAAAGTACGATTTCGATTCCAACGAAACGTGAACCATCAGAGCAAGAATGGAAAGATTTAAAACTAGCTTGGAAAGTTGTAAAACATGTGAAATCAAATGCAATTGTTTTAGCCAAAGATGATATGACAATTGGTGTCGGTGCTGGACAAATGAACCGTGTAGGTTCTGCAAAAATTGCAATTACACAAGCTGGCGAAAAAGCACAAGGTAGCGCACTTGCATCTGATGCCTTCTTCCCAATGCCAGATACAGTAGAAGAAGCAGCAAAAGCAGGTATTACAGCAATTATCCAACCAGGTGGATCAATCCGTGATGAGGATTCTATTAAGATGGCAGATGAGTATGGGATTGCGATGGTGTTCACTGGCGTACGTCATTTCAAACATTAATAGCGGTTGTTTAAAAAGTCCGGTCAAGATAACTGTCGCATATCGTCGTTGCATCGCCAGTCCGGTACTCATGTAGGACAGCTACACTCCGTGTCCTCCTGGTGAATGCGCCTCGACCTACTCGGTTCTCTTGATCCTCCTTTTTAAACTTTTATTGATATGAAAACAAACTAGGAGCATAGCTTCTAGTTTGTACTTATTTAATTATTGGGGGATGAAATATGAATGTTTTAGTAATCGGCCGCGGTGGACGTGAGCATGCTTTAGCTTGGAAGTTTGCACAATCTGAAAAAGTAGAAAAAGTATATGTAGCACCAGGTAATGAAGGTATGCGCGATGTTGCAACACCAATTGATATTGATGAAAACGATTTTGATGCACTAGTCTTATTTGCAAAAGAAAACAATGTAGGCTTAACTTTCGTTGGACCAGAAATTCCACTTATGAACGGAATTGTTGATCGTTTTAAAGAAGAGGGACTTCGTGTATTTGGTCCTAATAAAGCGGCTGCTGTTATTGAAGGTAGTAAAGCTTTTACAAAAGAACTTATGAAAAAGTATGATATTCCAACTGCGGCATATGAAACTTTTACAGACTACGAAGAGGCAGTAAAGTACATTCAAAAAGTTGGTGCACCGATTGTAATTAAGGCGGATGGATTAGCTGCTGGTAAAGGTGTAACAGTAGCAATGACGCTTGAAGAGGCATTACAAGCTGTGAAAGAAATGCTACAAGATGTGAAATTCGGCGAAGCAAGCAAGAAGGTTGTTATTGAAGAGTTTTTAGATGGACAAGAATTTTCATTAATGGCATTTGTGAATGGAACAACTGTGCATCCAATGGTAATTGCTCAAGATCATAAACGAGCTTTTGATGGCGATAAAGGTCCTAATACAGGCGGAATGGGCGCATATTCTCCAGTACCACAAATTCCGGAATCAGCAGTTCAAGAGGCGATTAAAACAGTATTACATCCAACTGCTAAAGCGATGATCCAAGAAAATCGTTCATTTACAGGAATTTTATATGCGGGACTTATTTTAACGAATGATGGTCCAAAGGTAATTGAATTTAATGCACGCTTTGGTGATCCTGAAACAGAAGTTGTATTACCTCGCTTAGAAAACGATTTAGTTGATGTATGTAATGCTGTATTAGATGAAAGTGAATTAACATTAGAATGGTCAGAGGAAGCAGTAATCGGTGTCGTACTTGCTTCAAAAGGATATCCAGAAGCATATAAAAAAGGTGAGATTATTACAGGATTAGATGCATTGCAAGATGTAATTGTTTTCCATGCGGGTACGGTGATGAAACATGGGGATTTTGTAACAAACGGTGGTCGCGTATTGTTTGTTGCTTGCAAGGCAAAAAATTTACAAGAGGCGAAAGATAAAGTCTATAAAGAAATCGGTAAAATTGAGAGTGATGGTCTATTTTATCGAAGTGATATAGGATATCGTGCAATTGGACATGAGATGACGAGAAGCTAATGTATAAAAAATCCCGCTGATTTCTCAGCGGGATTTTTATGCATCTTTATCTTTTTTCAATTTTCCTTTTTGCTTTGCCATTTCTCGAAGTAAATACTCGATGTGTGCGTTGACGCTACGAAATTCATCATTCGCCCATTTTTCGATGACTGCGTGTAATTCAGGATCAATACGTAATGGAAAGCTTTTCTTTTTAGCCATAATTACTTACAACCTTTAATATAAGCTTCCTGTATTAATAACTGGCTGCGCACCTTTATCTGAAACGATGGCAACTAATAAGTTGTTCACCATATTTGCTTTACGCTCGTCATCTAAATCAAGTACGCCTTCTTCATCTAGCATGAGGATTGAATCTTTAGCCATTTTTACAGCGCCTTCAACAATCTCTTTTCGAGCAGCTAATACCGCTTTCGCTTGTTGACGTTGTAGCATTGCATGAGCAATTTCTGTTGCGTAAGCTAAATGCGTTAAACGAGTTTCTAACACTTCTACACCAGCAATTTCAAGACGTGCTTCTAATTCGCGTTTTAGCTCTTCTGAAATTTCCACAGTATTTCCGCGTAACGTGATGCAAGTTTCATCTTGGAAATTATCATAAGGATATTTAGTTGCAACGTGGCGGATTGCTGTTTCACTTTGAATTTCTACGAATCGATCGTAATGCTCAACACCGAAAATTGCTTTTGCAGAATCAACAACTTTGTATACAATAACAGCTGCAATTTCAATTGGATTTCCTTCAACATCGTTTACTTTTAATTTCTTACTGTTAAAGTTTTCAACACGTAAAGATACGGTTTGACGAAATGCGAATGGAATTGTTAAAAATAAACCATTTTGACGAATTGTCCCTAAATAATTACCGAAAAACGTAATTACTTTTGCTTGGTTCGGTTGAACGATGCCAATACCTGTCGCGAGAACCGCAGCTAAAATAATAGTTAATGCTGCTACTATAAAAATTTCTTGCACAAGGCAAAATACACCGATAGCGGCTAAAATCAAAATCCCAATAATACCGAGAAAACCATTTACATAAAAAACTTGTTTTTCTTTCATATGATCGCCTCCTGATATAAAAATGATATCACTTTTATATCATTACATGCAAGAGGTTTACACCTAATTTTCTGAATTTTATTGACTGATATCTTTTATGTACGTTTTAGGGATAAAACTCCGAAAAATAAGAATATACGTTCTGCTTTATGGTAAAATAAAGAAGACTTAGCCGCCCACTGCAGCAGCTAAGTCTCTTTGAGAGCATCTTGCATCGTGACAAATGATTCAAAGCGGTTTTGCCAGGATTAATTCTTCAATCGCTGACTCAATCTCTTTGTCAGAAGCATCATAACTTCCATTTGACTTTGGTTTGTCATGACTGGAAGCTTGATTAACTTCTTTTTTAGTATGTCCTTTTTCAGTAAAATTCATGCTAGGCATTTTAAATGCGCCCATATTCATATATTTCCCAAATTTACACACTTCAGCAATCGGGCAGAAACGAACAATTCCCTCTGCAATTTTCATTGCACCTATCCATAGCAAAACTTTAGACCAAGTGCAATGTGGTTTGCGTATGAGCTTGGCAGTACTACAACCAAGTAAAATGAATCCGAGTGTAATTCGAATTAGAGCACTAATTGTACCGATGTTTTGCTTCATTAGAAAAACACTCCTTTTAGCTTAACTTCGAAATAGAAAATACTATTTCATTTGTTAGTATTCCGTATAAGTTTTTTGATATGTAATCCAACATTTGACGTTGAAAAAGATGTTGGATTGGGCGTGTGTGTAGGTAGCTTTTTTTGTTATAATGAAAGAATGCATAAAAGGGAGATCGAAACTTGACTCTCCTTTTTGAACAGATGTAGTAGAGGAAGTTCAAAAATCCTGATAAAAATTAACTGCTCTTTTGAGTAGGAATATAGATATGATTAGAAAAAGGAAGGGTGTTTTCATGTACGATATTTCCAAATGGAAACATGTATTTAAGCTTGATCCAAATAAAGAGTTAAGCGATGAACATTTAGAAATGATTTGTGAATCAGGGACAGACGCGGTAATTGTCGGCGGAAGTGATGGAGTTACAATTGATAATGTATTACACATGCTAGTTAGCATTCGTAGATATGCAGTTCCTTGTGTGTTAGAGGTTTCTGATGTGGAAGCAATCACACCAGGTTTTGATTTTTATTACATCCCAAGTGTTTTAAATAGCCGAAAAGTAGAATGGGTAACGGGTGTTCATCATGAGGCATTGAAAGAATTTGGGGATATTATGGATTGGGACGAAATTTTCATGGAAGGGTATTGTGTTTTAAATCCCGAAGCGAAAGTAGCCCAACTTACAGATGCAAAATGTGATTTAACAGAAGATGATGTTATTGCATACGCGCGTTTAGCAGACAAGCTATTACGTTTACCGATATTCTATTTAGAATATAGCGGTACGTATGGAGATATTGAACTTGTTAAAAATGTAAAAGCAGAATTGAAACAAGCTAAGTTATATTATGGCGGTGGTATTTCTAATGCAGAACAAGCAAAAGAAATGGCACAGTATGCTGATACAGTAGTTGTTGGAAATGTTATTTATGATGATATAAAAGCTGCGTTAAAAACAGTGAAAGCAGTAAAAGGAGAGTAGGTGCAGGCATATATGAGTATGACAGATAGGTTATTAAATGGTTTAAACCCACAGCAACAGAAAGCAGTACAAACAACGAATGGACCACTACTATTAATGGCAGGCGCAGGTAGTGGTAAAACACGTGTGTTAACACATCGTATTGCGTATTTACTTGGTGAAAAAGGTGTGGCACCATGGAATGTATTAGCGATTACCTTTACAAATAAGGCTGCCCGTGAAATGCGCGAGCGTATTGATACACTTGTTGGACCAGAAGCAGAAGACATTTGGATTTCCACATTCCACTCAATGTGTGTGCGTATTTTGCGACGAGATATTGACCGCATTGGGATTAATCGTAACTTTACAATTTTAGATGCAGGTGATCAGCTAACTGTTGTGAAGAAAATTATGAAAGAGCGCAATATTGATCCGAAGAAGTTTGAGCCACGCTCTATATTAGCCGGTATTAGTAATGCGAAAAATGAACTGTTATCTGCAGATAAATATGCAAAAAAAATTACAATCGCTGATCCATATGAAAAATTAACGAGCGATGTATATACAGAATATCAAAAACGTCTTCTGAAAAATAACTCATTAGACTTTGATGATTTAATTATGACAACAATTCAGTTATTTGAGCGTGTTCCAGAAGTACTAGAGTTTTATCAGCGTAAGTTCCAATATATTCACGTTGATGAGTATCAAGATACGAACAAAGCGCAGTACCTTCTTGTTAAACATTTAGCAGCACGTTTTAAAAATTTATGCGTTGTAGGTGATTCTGACCAGTCTATTTACCGCTGGCGTGGTGCAGACATTTCTAACATTTTGTTATTCGAAAAAGACTATGAGAATGCGCAAGTTATCCTGTTAGAACAAAACTATCGTTCGTCACAAAATATTTTAAATGCAGCTAATGCTGTTATTGAAAAAAATTCAAACCGTAAACCGAAGAAATTATGGACAGACAATCAAGTTGGAAGCAAAATCTCGTATTATCGTGCTGCAACCGAAAAGGACGAAGCGTATTTTGTTGCGAAAAAAATTCGTGATGATATTCAAATGGGGAACCGAAAATATACTGATTTTGCGGTATTATATCGTACGAATGCACAGTCTCGTATGGTCGAGGAGATTTTCCTGAAATCTAATATCCCTTACAAAATTGTCGGCGGTACTAAGTTCTACGACCGTAAAGAGATTAAAGACATTTTGGCGTATTTGCGTCTAATTGGGAATCCAGATGATGAGATTAGTTTTGCACGTATTATTAACATGCCAAAGCGCGGGATTGGTGCTACTTCTATCGATAAAATTATTAATTATGGCGTACAAAATGGAATTTCATTAACTGCTGTATTCGATGAGATTGAGCATGTTGGAGTAAGTGCAAAAATAACAAAGGCAGTAAAAGAATTCGCAAGTTTATTACACAACTGGGTAAATATGCAAGAGTATTTATCTGTTACAGAATTAGTAGAAGAAGTTATTGAAAAAACAGGTTATCGCGATATGTTGAAAAATGAGCGTTCTTTAGAAGCAGAAGGCCGTTTAGAAAACTTAGACGAGTTTTTATCTGTTACGCAAACATTTGAATCTCAAAGCGAAGATAAGAGCCTTGTTGCATTCTTAACAGACTTAGCTCTTGTTGCAGATATTGATCGTGTAGATGAAGATCCAACTGCTGGTGAAGAAGTTATTTTAATGACGATGCACTCAGCGAAAGGATTAGAATTCCCAGTTGTCTTTATTGTTGGTTTAGAGGAAGGGATATTCCCACATACTCGTTCTCTTATGGAAGAAGATGAAATGCAAGAAGAACGTCGTCTTGCCTATGTAGGTATTACCCGTGCAGAAGAAGAGTTATACTTATCCAATGCTCAAATGCGTACTTTATTTGGTAGAATAAGTATGAATGCAGCATCTCGATTTATTACAGAAATTCCGACAGAGTTAGTGGAATCATTAAATGAAACAGCGCCGAAGCGTGAAACTTCGTTTGGTGCAAAAGGAAGAACGACAGGCGCAACGGCAAGTGCAACGACAACACGTTCTCGCTCAGCTTTCGTACGTCCGGCTGTTAAGACAACAGGTGGCGAGCAAATTGGTTGGGCAGTAGGTGACAAAGCTTCCCACCAGAAATGGGGAGTCGGTACAGTTGTAAGTGTAAAAGGTGAGGGAGATGCAAAAGAATTAGATATTGCGTTCCCAAGTCCAATTGGTATTAAACGTTTATTAGCGAAATTTGCACCTGTGACGAAACAATAGGAAAGGAATGAGGATATGTCAAAAGAGATAACAAAAAAGCGTATAGAAGAACTGCGTGATTTGTTAAATACATTTAACTATCAATATCACGTATTAGACAATCCTTCGGTTTCTGATGCGGAATATGACCGCAATATGCAGGAGCTTATAAAATTAGAAGCAGAGAACCCTGAATTTGTAACGGAAGACTCCCCCTCTATTCGAGTTGGGGGAGCTGTACTTGATATATTTGAAAAGGTAACGCATAAATCACCGATGTTAAGCTTAGGAAACGCGTTTAATGCAGGAGATTTGCGTGATTTTGACCGAAGAGTACGTCAAGGAATTGATGATGCGAATGTAAGATATATATGCGAATTAAAAATTGACGGACTTGCTGTTTCACTTCATTATGAAAAAGGACGCTTTATTCAAGGTGCAACACGCGGTGATGGTATAACTGGTGAAGATATTACCCAAAACTTAAAAACGATTAAAGCAATTCCACTTCGATTAAATGAAGAAGTAACGCTAGAAGCGCGAGGCGAGGCTTATATGCCGAAGCGTTCATTCGTTAAATTAAATGAAGAAAAAGAGCAAAATGGTGAAGATGTATTTGCAAATCCGCGTAATGCGGCAGCAGGATCGATACGTCAACTTGATCCGAAAATTGCAGCGAAGCGTAACTTATCTATGTTTGTATATGGTCTTGCTAATGTAGAAGAAAAAATAATTCCTTCTCATAGTGAATCACTTAATTTCTTAGGTGAGCTTGGGTTTAAGACGAATCCAAATCGTCGTACATGTGAAACAATTGAAGAAGTAATAGCCTATGTAGAAGAGTGGCAAGAAAAACGCCCGCATCTTGATTATGAGATTGACGGAATCGTTATAAAAGTAGACGATGTTGCTATTCAAGAAAGCTTAGGAACTACAGCAAAAAGTCCAAGATGGGCAATTGCTTATAAATTCCCAGCTGAAGAAGTTGTTACGAGATTAACAGGGATTGAATTAAGCGTTGGCCGCACAGGGGTTGTAACACCAACTGCAGAGTTAGAGCCAGTGCGAGTGGCTGGAACTATTGTCCGTCGTGCTTCTTTACATAACGAAGATTTAATTCGTGAAAAAGACATTCGAATTGGTGACTACGTTGTTGTGAAAAAGGCCGGAGATATTATTCCTGAAGTTGTGAACGTTATTTTTGATAAGCGTACTGGTGAGGAAGAAGAATACCGCATGCCAACGCATTGTCCAGCGTGTGAGAGTGAACTGGTCCGTTTAGAAGAAGAAGTAGCACTTCGTTGTATAAATCCGACTTGTCCAGCTCAAATTCGTGAAGGATTAATCCATTTCGTTTCAAGAAACGCAATGAACATTGACGGACTTGGAGAACGTGTAATTACACAACTCTTTGATGCAGATTATATTCGCACGTTTGCCGATTTATATTCATTGACGAAAGAGCAATTACTACAGTTGGAGCGTTTCGGTGAAAAGTCAGCAACAAATTTAGTACAAGCAATTGAGAATTCTAAGGGAAATTCATTAGAGCGATTATTATTTGGTCTTGGTATTCGCCACGTCGGAGCGAAAGCAGCACGCACATTTGCTGAACATTTCGAAACGATGGATGAGCTTGTGAAAGCAACAGAAGAAGAACTAAAAGCAATTAATGAGATTGGTGAAAAAATGGCTCAATCCGTAGTAACGTATTTCGATAATGAAGACGTATTAGAGCTATTACAACAATTTAAAGAGTATGGTGTGAACATGGCATACAAAGGTATAAAAAGTGCTGATTTACAAAATGTTGAGTCGTACTTCGCAGGAAAAACTGTCGTCTTAACAGGGAAACTAGAAGTTATGGGACGCAGTGAAGCGAAGAAGAAGATTGAGGCATTAGGTGGAAAAGTAACAGGAAGTGTTAGTAAAAGTACGGATTTAGTTGTTGCTGGTGAAGCTGCTGGCTCGAAATTAGCGCAAGCAGAGAAGCACAATGTTGAAGTTTGGAATGAAGAGAGGTTCTTACAAGAGCTGAATAAGTAAGAGGTGCAAACTTACGATGAAAAAAATAGCGTTAGTGATATTAAGTCTAGGCCTACTTGTAAGTGGGTGTAGCACGGGTGCCAACAAAGATGAAAAAGTAGTTGAGAAATCGGGGAAAGCGAAAGAGCAAGCGGTTATCCCGAAATACTCCATTTCGGATGAATATTATAAGACGACGGTTCCATTTGATCCAGGTAAGGCACGTGGTTTAGTTGTACAAGGTTTAAATAGTCGTCTAGATATAGATGAGTTTGAAACGGGGCTCATGCGTATTGCGAAAGAATCGTTTAGTACGAAAGATTATTTCTTTAAAGGCGGAAATGTTCTAGATGCTCAAACTATACAAATGCTTGTAAAAAGAAAGCGTACAGATGCTGAACAAAAAGATCTAGAGGACAAGTTAAAAAAAGATGCAGTTAAATTTCCGAATATCGGACTGAATCCAGCCTTAAGTGAAGGCCCAGAGTCACTAGAAGTGAAAAATAAAAAAAATCCAATATATATATCAAATATTTTAGAGCATGATTATTATGAACAAAAAGGTGAGAACGCTGCTGAACCTAGTGGCATTGTAGTTGGATTAGCGATGAATTCTGTCCAGTATTATAATGAAGAGCATGGTTATCCTCGTGAGGCTGAAATCTCAGATAAAAAAATGTTGGCTGAAGGGAAAAGAATGGCACAAGAGATACTGAAAGTAATGCAGCAAAAAGATCCTAAAGTAAAAAATATTCCGGTTACATTTGCAATTTACCGTCAAGGTCCAAAGTCTTCGCTTGTGCCGGGGAATTTTGTTTCTTATGCTAAGGTAGAAAAAGGTAGTGAAACGGTTGAGGATTGGAAACCAATCAATGAGAAATATTACTTGTTCCCGTCTGAACAAGCAAAAACAGATAATAAACGTGAAGACCTTGCAAGAGTAGCAAACTTTAAAGCGAAATTAAGCGAGTATTTCCAAGGTGATTATACAGCTGTTATCGGTACTGGGATGTATAAGGATGATGAATTAAAGGAAATGAAACTTGAAATTCCTATCCAATTTAATGGGAAAGCTGAAGTAATTGGTTTTACACAATATGTAGCAGGACTTGTTACGGAATACTTCCCGAATTATATGAAAGTACAAGTAACGATTAAATCTGTAGAACGCCCAGAAGCTATTATTATACGTGAAGCGAAGCAAGATGAACCGTTTGTGAAAATTTTAGATTAAAGATGGAGCTGTTCCTTTCTGGAACAGCTTTTTTTTTGGAGGAATTTTGTTATAATTTAAAATGTTATAAATAAAGGGGTAAGGGGCAAAGTCATGGAAGAACTAAGTTTTCAAGTCATTATTTTATTAATTGCATTCGGTTTTTTAGCGGCTTTCATTGATTCGGTTGTTGGAGGTGGAGGGTTAATTTCGCTTCCTGCACTTATGTTCGTTGGGTTACCACCAGCTTCGGCAATCGCAACGAATAAATTAGCTGCAACGATGGGGACGTTTACGAGTGCAGTTTATTTTATTCGATCAGGAAAGGTCGATTTTCGGATTGTAGGAAAGTTAATCCCGTTAACTATTATTGGAGCGGTCGCAGGTGCTTTAGTAGTAAAGTTTATTCCGCCTGATATTTTGCGTCCATTAGTGCTTGTAATGTTGGTTTTTATTGCTATTTATATTATTGCAAAAAAAGATTGGGGAAGTGTATCTACCTATAAAAAGATGACAAGAGGAAAAACATTAATGTTTTTCTTTGTGATTTTAATTATAGGATTCTATGATGGTTTTTTTGGTCCAGGAACAGGATCCTTTTTAATTTTTGCATTTTTATTAATTGGTTTGGATTTTATTCAAGCGGCAGCATCTGGAAAACTTTTGAACTTCGTTAGTAATATCGTATCTTTAATTACTTTTTTATTTTTAGATATAATTCATTTTGAATACGGTATAATTATGGGATTATCAATGATTTTAGGTGCTTATTTTGGATCGAAGTTTGCAGTTCGAAAAGGCGTTGGATATGTAAGGACTTTATTTTTATTAGTTACTATTTTATTAATTGGGAAAAATGTTTTGGAATATACTCATATTTTGTAGATTCATACGTATGTATGAATCTCTTTTTTTTATTATATTTTAAAAATTAATTAATTTTTAAAATATAAGTCTAGGAATATTTGAATAAATCTAAATTATCGTGTAGAATAATGTTGTAAAATGTAAACGTTTTTCTAAGGGGAGGCTAAAAAAATGGTAGTAGCATACAAACATGAGCCATTTACAGATTTTTCAGTAGAGGCTAACAAATTAGCGTTTGAAGAAGGTTTAAAGAAAGTAGAATCTTATCTTGGACAAGACTATCCATTAATTATCGGGGGAGAAAAAATCACTACAGAAGACAAAATTGTTTCTGTAAACCCTGCAAATAAAGAGGAACTTGTTGGTCGCGTTTCAAAAGCAAGCCGTGAATTAGCTGAAAAAGCAATGCAAGTAGCGGATGAAACATTCCAAACTTGGAGAAAGTCAAAACCAGAAATGCGTGCAGACATTTTATTCCGTGCTGCAGCAATTGTTCGTCGTAGAAAACATGAGTTCTCTGCTATTCTTGTAAAAGAAGCAGGTAAACCATGGAATGAGGCAGATGCTGATACAGCAGAAGCAATCGACTTTATGGAATATTATGGTCGTCAAATGTTAAAATTAAAAGACGGTATGCCAGTAGAAAGCCGTCCAATTGAATATAATCGTTTCTCTTACATTCCATTAGGAGTAGGTGTTATCATTTCTCCTTGGAATTTCCCATTCGCAATTATGGCAGGTATGACAACAGCTGCTTTAGTTTCTGGTAACACAGTATTACTAAAACCAGCTAGTACAACTCCTGTAGTAGCAGCGAAATTTATGGAAGTATTAGAAGAAGCTGGTTTACCAGCTGGCGTAGTAAACTTCGTTCCAGGTAATGGTTCTGAAGTTGGTGACTACTTAGTAGATCACCCTCGTACACGTTTCGTTAGCTTCACTGGATCTCGTGATGTAGGTATCCGTATTTATGAGCGTGCAGCGAAAGTAAACCCAGGACAAATTTGGTTAAAACGAGTTATCGCTGAAATGGGCGGTAAAGATACAATCGTTGTTGATAAAGAAGCAGATCTTGAATTAGCAGCTAAATCTATTGTTGCATCAGCATTCGGATTCTCAGGACAAAAATGTTCTGCATGTTCTCGTGCAGTAATCCATGAAGATGTATACGATCACGTATTAAATCGTGCTGTTGAATTAACAAAAGAATTAACAGTTGCTAACCCAGCTGTATTAGGTACAAACATGGGTCCTGTTAATGACCAAGCTGCATTCGATAAAGTAATGAGCTATGTTGCAATTGGTAAAGAAGAAGGTAGAATCCTAGCAGGTGGCGAAGGAGACGATTCTAAAGGCTGGTTCATCCAACCAACAATCGTTGCTGACGTTGCAGAAGATGCTCGCTTAATGAAAGAGGAAATCTTCGGACCAGTAGTAGCATTCTGTAAAGCAAAAGACTTTGATCATGCACTTGCAATTGCAAACAATACAGAATACGGTTTAACAGGAGCAGTTGTTTCTAACAACCGTGACCATATTGAAAAAGCACGTGAAGACTTCCACGTTGGTAACTTATACTTCAACCGTGGATGTACTGGTGCAATCGTAGGTTACCAACCATTCGGTGGCTTTAACATGTCTGGTACAGACTCTAAAGCTGGTGGCCCTGATTACTTAGCACTTCACATGCAAGCAAAAACTACTTCTGAAACTTTATAAGAAATAGTAAAAGAGATCTTCACATCCCGTGAAGATCTCTTTTTTGAGAAACTCTCTATAATAGAGGTAACTAGTTAATTTGAAGTAGGAAATAATTACTGCATATTACCATGTATTCTTTTGAACTAGCTAAACCCTATTAATAGCAGGATAAACATGTAAATAGAAACAAAACAAAGAGAAAAATTGACTTATTAGTCATATTTTTTAGTATTTATTTTTAGGATTTCCTGTATAATACAATTTGAAAGAAAATCTATGGTTAGACAAGAGAACACTCCTTTCGGTTTTGCTCACTGAAAGGGGTGTTTTTTATTTTTTAGCACATACACCTTGTAACAAATTATGGAAAATGTTAGTATTTTATTTGGAGTATTCAGAAAAATTAATTAGTACTGATTAATATACAGTACTAAATAATAATAGTTATATGGATAGTACTTGTAGAAATTCAATTTTTAACAACTGTAAGACGATATGAAAATGATAAAAGGGAAGTGTTATCGTATGAAGATGGTAATCTTAGTCGCATTATCATTGCTTGTTATTGGGGTAATTGGAGTTGGGGTGATGACTGTTTTTGGAGGAGGTTTTCATAAAGTTGAAATTCATAAAAAAGAAATGGTGGCCGGTGGGAAAATCGATGAAATTGAAGTGAAAACGTCTGCTGCTGATGTTGAAGTTGTGACAGTCGATTCAAAAGAAATTGAAGTGTTACTAGATGGGAATATGAGCAAAGGATTAGTAGATAAATATAAATTTATGGTAAAGGAAGAAAATAATCGTTTAAATGTAGAGTTTACTAAAGATGGGAATTCAGTTGGTTGGAACGTTGGCACTACTGCAGAGGTAAAATTACAAATTAAAGTGCCAAGTAAATTGTATGAAAATATGAAAATAAAAACGTCATCAGGGGACGTTCTAGCAAAGGATATGGAAATAAAGACAGCAGAAATAAAAACATCATCGGGAGATATATCGTTATTACAGTCTAAAATAAATGAGAAATTAACAGCTAAAACATCTAGTGGAGCAATTGAGACTAATAAAAGTGAAATTGTGGCAGCAAATTTAACTACGAGTAGCGGTGAAATTAAAGCAGATGGCCTACACTCTGATGAAGTGGCATTTACGACGTCATCAGGTAATATTGAATATAATGATAAAAGTTTGCAAGGTGAGATAGAATGTAACACCTCAAGTGGTGATGTTCATATGAAATTTGATACACTTCCTGAATCTTTGAAGATTAATTTTGAGGGAGGTTCTGGTAAACCTCATTTGAATGTACCTGGTCTATTGTATGAAGAGAAAACAAAGCATAAATTAATTGGAGTAAAAGGTTCAGGAGAACATAAAGTGCAAGTAAAAACAAGTTCGGGAGATTTTAAGTTACAATAGTTTGAGAATAAAAATAAAAATCATGTCTTTCTCTTTAATTGATGAGGAAGACATGATTTTTTGAATTTTAGTTAGCTAAAAACTCTTCTGTACTCATTACATTTGCATACACTCCATTTAAACTCGCCAAAATTGTATTGTGAATATAAACAGCCGGTATAGTAGCGTTCTTAAATGAAAGATCCTTTGTAGCGCAAGCATCATGTATAACGGTACAATGAAAGCCAAAATCAAAAGCAGCCCTTACTGTAGCATCAATACACATATGGGTCATCATTCCGCAAATTACGACATGTTCGATTTCTGAACGTTGTAATCGTTCTAGAAGATCAGTTTCTCGGAAGCTATTTGGATAATGTTTGAGTATAACGGTTTCTTCTCTAAGTGGACGGACATTTTCGTGAATTTGGACACCTTCTGTATTTGGCAGGAAAAAAGTAGCATGATCTTTTATAGCTACATGTTGTATATGAAAAATAGGTTCATTTCTTATTCTAAAATGTTGTAGTAGTTGAATAGCATATTCACTTGCTTCTACTGGATTACGTAATTCCATCTTTCCACTTGGAAAATAATCATTTTGAATATCGACGAGCAAAAGAGCTGTTTTCATATATTTATCTTCCTCCGATTTCATATTCAAATTATGTTATTCAATGAATAGAGAGGATTTCCCTTTCTAAAAGTATGAGTGATAAGAATTTTACATAACTATAAAAATCGTTATTGTATTATGATTTCTGATTCGAAAATTTAAATAGAGAAATAATTAATATTTTTCTAAAAAATGTATTGACTCTCATTATTCTGAGTTCTATAATGAGAATTAATTAAATGACAACTAAATCGATGCACTCTTATCCAGAGAGGTGGAGGGACTGGCCCTACGATACCTCAGCAACGGGTTTTTTTAATACCGTGCTAATTCCAGCAAGCCTAAAACAGGCTTGGAAGATGAGAAGATGTGAACGAGTACATATTATATTAGTGCTCTCCTTCTTATCTTTTATTACTGATAAGAAGGAGAGCACTTTTTATTTTACCTCGAAAGCTCTACTTCAAGTTTTTAAAGCATATAGGAGGGAAGAAAATGATTTCTTTTAACAATGTAAGTAAAGTATATGAATCAGGCGGACAATCAGTTCATGCCGTGGAGGATGTAACGTTGTCAGTTGAAAAGGGTGAAATTTTTGGCATTATCGGATTTAGTGGTGCTGGAAAGAGTACGTTATTACGTCTAGTAAATATGTTAGAAAGACCAACTGCAGGAACGATTTCAATAGATGATAAAGATATTACATCATTATCGACGAAAGAGTTACGGAAACTAAGACAAAGGATTGGAATGATTTTTCAAAGCTTTAATCTATTTAATTCAAGAACAGTATTTGGGAACATTGCTTATCCATTAAAGTTAGCAAAATTGCCAAAAAATGAGATAAAAGAAAGAGTGAATGAGCTACTAAAATTTGTTGGTTTAGAAGATAAAGCAAACTATTATCCAGAACAGCTATCAGGCGGCCAAAAGCAACGCGTTGGGATTGCAAGGGCGCTTGCCACATCACCGGATATTCTCATATGTGATGAGGCAACATCAGCTTTAGATCCGGAAACAACGACAGAAATTTTAAATTTATTAAAGAAAGTAAATCGAGAATACAATTTAACGATTCTACTTATTACACATGAAATGCACGTTGTGAAAGAAATTTGTCACCGCGTAGCCGTTATGGAAAAAGGAAAAGTAATTGAAGAAGGAAAACTGTTTGACGTTTTCACACAACCAAAAACAAAAACGACTCAAAATTTTGTACGCTCTGTTATTAATGATCACTTACCAGAAAGTGTTCTAGCGAAAATTCAAAATGGAGGTCAGATTTATCGCCTGACTTTTACTGGGGAAGAGACAGGGCAGCCTGTACTATCGTATATTGCGAAAAACTATAATGTCGATGTAAATGTTCTTTACGGAAATATTATTGAACTCCAAAATGTTTTATTTGGAAATCTTCTTGTAGAACTACAAGGTGAACAAAGAGAGATTCAAAAAGCATTACAACATCTGAGACTGCAAGTGCAGCTGAAGGAGGTAGAAGCTCATGCGAGTTGATTGGAGTATATTTTGGCCTCGCATTTTAGATGCGACGGGGGATACCCTCCTAATGGTAATTGTTACCCTTATATTTGCTACAATTCTAGGTATACCTCTAGGTTTACTATTATATGTGACACGGAAAGGGAATTTTTTAGAAAATAAGTGGGTCTTTTCTATTCTTAATATCATTATTAATACAATTCGTCCGATTCCGTTCATTATCTTTTTAGTAGCCTTAAGTCCAATAACAAGAAGTGTTATTGGAACTACAATCGGAACGGCAGCAGCAATCTTTCCAATGACGTTAGTTGCTTCAATTGGTATTGCTAGAATGGTTGAAACAAACCTTGTCTCTGTTCCGAAAGGAGTAATTGAGGCTGCGCAAGCAATGGGTGCTTCACCACTTAGAATTGTTTTTGAAATTCTCGTGCCAGAAGCGTTAGCGCCATTGATCTTGGGAGTTACGTTTATGACAGTTGGTTTAATTGAATTTTCTGCAGTCGCAGGACTTGTCGGTGGTGGAGGCCTTGGCGACTTAGCAATGACATATGGCTATCAACGCTTTGATACATCAGTTATGTTCGTAACGGTCGTTTTACTTATTATTCTTGTACAGTTAGCTCAAAATTTAGGAAACTACTTTGCGAAAGTCTTTTTACGCAGATCATAAAAGGAAGAGGGGAAAATAAAATGAAGAAAATTTTAGCATTTGCATTATCAGCAATCGTAGGAATTTCAGCATTAAGCGGCTGCTCAGGTGGAGACACAGGTGCAGGAGCGAAAGAGAAAGTAGTTCGCGTCGGTGTAACTGGAACAGATGGAGACGCTTGGGAAATCTTAAAGAAAAAAGCTGAAAAAGAAGGGATTAAAATTAAACTGGTTGAGTTCTCTGATTACACAACGCCAAATAAGGCGTTAGCTGATGGGGATATTGAACTAAACTCATTTCAGCATATTGCTTTCTTAGAACAATTTAAAAAGGAGCATAAGTTAGACATTACAGCTGTTGGTACAACACAAATTGCACCGATGGGTTTATACTCTGAGAAATATAAGAAAGTAAATGAAATCCCAGATGGTTCAGAAATTGCTATTCCAAATGATCCAACGAACCAAGCACGCGCATTAAAACTTCTTGATGCAGCTGGATTATTAAAGCTTAAGAAAGATTTCGGTCTATTTGGAGATCCAAGTGGTATCGCTGAAAATCCGAAGAAGTTAAAAATTACACCGGTTATCGCACAGCAAACACCTCGTGTATTAAAAGACGTAGCAGCTTCAGTTATTAATAACGGTGTTGCTGGTCAAGCTGGATTAGATCCAGCGAAGGATCCTATTTTCCTAGAAGATCCAAAGAATGAAAATGCGAAACCATATATTAATATTTTCGCAGCTCGTACGAAAGACAAAGATGATCCAACACTGAAAAAAGTAATCGAATTGTACCATTCAAAAGAAGTAACAGATGCAATTAAGAAAGAAACAAATGATGGTTCAATTTCAGTAGATCTTTCACTTGATGAGCTTGCAAAAATCGTAAAATAATTATTGAGTTTAACGGGCTAACAGAAGGAACCCCTCCGCTGTTAGTTCGCTTAACATATAATCTACTTAACAAACAAAACCCTAATTCTGTACCTTCCAATTTTGTATAACGTAGAATCCAATGTTCGTTAAGTAGAGTGATAGACCAGGAATTTTCTTGGTCTTTTTTTATTGTTGAAAGCAGCTAGCGAATAGTAAGGTAATCCAAATTATAATTGGGTAAGAAAGTAAACTGAAAATGAGTGTAATTGCTAAATTCCTTTTATGGATTAATAGTTTCTTTGATGAAAATAAGAAAAGAGAAAATAGGATAATGATGGATGCTGATATTACTCCTGGGTTATAAGAACGATAAATAACAAATAAAATAACATGTTGAACGGCGTTAAAGAAGATACAGCCCTGTATAAAAATAATCCAGTACATAGAAGATATGATGCCTAATTGATATAGAATGACTATGAGTAAGACCAATGTTGTTAATATGGAAATTGCAATGAAAAATTGTTTGTTAGTTATAAAGTGGATCGAAAATTGATTAGCAAGGTATTGTGGCATTTGAAAAGCCTCTTCAAGGTTATGAATGAAAAATAAAAAGGGGATTAGCCAGATTGTATTAGTGGCGAAATATCTTGTTGAAGATGTTTTTATCAACTTACATCAGCTCCAATAAAGGTATAGAAAGCCTATAAAAAGCAGGCCTTCTATACGGATAGGGTTATTCAATGATGATACTTTTTAAATTACCTTCAGGATGTGGTTGTTCTTCCGTATAAGAAGAGAGCTCCTCCTGTAAAATGTTTAGTGCTTGCTTAGCTGATTGCTGAATCGGATTTGGTAGCTCTTCTAATATACGCATACCAACTTTTAGTTTTGTACGAATTATTCTCCGTAAAAGTTCATCATGCATGTACTACACCTCCAAACCGAATGTTTAGTACATCATCTTCAAACTTAGCTCCTTGAATAGAAAGGTGCGTTAATGTTTTTGGTAATGTGATATTTCGCTTCACAGAACCGGCTCGAATAATAAGTTCATCACCTTTTTGATTTAATGAAAGTTCACTTTTGTTTGAGAAGGGAATGGACAGAACGAAAATATATTCATCACCATCTTTTTTTACATATTGCGTGCGACCGTTGAATTTCACTTCAGTAGGACAAGGATCAGTTTTAAATAAAGCATCTCCGACACGTTCTAACATAGACAGCCCAACAACTTCTTGCTCAAACATCGGAGCTTCATAAATAGGAAGTGGTTGAAAGCTATTTTGAATTAATGTTTTATATTTCTTTTGTGTATCTTTCCATGCCTGAAAATAAGGATCGGTGACAGTGTTGGGGATGACGCGGTTAATCATAATGGCATCTACGTTATAATCGTATAAATTTAAATACGTAAAACTGCGCTGAGCTTCTTTAATAACCATTTTTTCAGGATTTACAACAACGCGAATACTTGTTACTTCTCGGTTTGATAAAATATCTCTCATTTCTCCAAGTTGTTCAAGCGTATTCGTTAATTCGTCCATAATATCATCTGTTGGGAGAGGGACGCCAAGGAGTGGTTGTGCTACAGGACGAACAACTTTTAAAACCTTTCTTTTAATAGGAAATAGTTTTTCCATCCACCAGCCGAGCATATCTGGAAAACTAAGCATTGCTAAAGTTTCTCCTGTTGGTGCGCAATCAATAATGATGACGTCATATGTGTTTTGTTTATAGTAATCGAGTACTCGAAGTAAGCTAATTAAATCTTCCATACCAGGAAACATTGTTAATTCTTCTGTTGTAATATCGTCAGCTGCTTTGGAAGTGAAGAGTAGTGTAATGTATTTCTGTAATTTGCCCCAACCTCTTTCCATTTCATAAATAGTATTAATTTCTTGTGCCCATAAATTTTCTCGAATTTCTAATGGTTCAGAAGATAGTTTTATACCAAGTGAATCTCCTAAACTATGAGCAGGATCTGTGCTCATTACTAATGTTCTTAACCCTTTTTTTGCACTTTGAAGTGCTGTTGCTGCTGAAATGCTAGTTTTTCCTACGCCGCCTTTACCTGTATACAAAATAATTCTCATCATTATATCCCCTTTGTTTCGAATGTCGAATATTACGAGTTTCGAAGTAAATGATTGAATAAAAACCCGGCTAGGGTTTTATTCAATCGGAATGTTTTTCATTTTAGGTGTAGAAACTTTTTCTTCTGTTTTTTGCTGTGACGTAGCAATGTGATTCATGATCTTTTGGAATATTTGTAGTAAGAATGCTTTTTCTTCTTCTGACAATGCTTCTGTCACTAGGCTAAAGTAATGGGCGGCATTTTGTTTTACTTCTTGAACGAGCATTATGCCGTTTTCTGTTAAACGAATTAATACAATGCGTCGATCCTTTTCATCTCGATAACGTTCAATATATCCCTTTTTTACAAGGCGATTTACGACGCCTGTCGTTGTACTCATAGGTATATCAAGAAGATCAGCAATTTTTGTCATTGTAATATCTGCATTTCGCTCCATCCAAAGTAAACAAAACACTTCTGTCTTAGAAAGCGTTAGATCAAGGGTTACCCATTCTTCAGGATAGAAAAGTTTCTTGGCGTTATCTAGCAGTAAGTCTAAAAAATGTTCATATTGCAACAATTATTTCCACTCCCGTATATTTCGAGATTCGTAATATTTGTTTTTATATTATGTTGATTTGAAATAAATGTCAATCATTTTGATTGTTTTTTCATTCTAGTCAGAAAATATTCTTCAAAATAGAGATTTTTTGTAATAGATTAATAAATAGAAAAAGATAATTTACATAAAAATCCATAATGATAAATATATTTATCTATAATGGGTGTACAGCTAACGAGGGGGAGAACGATGAGGAGAAGAAATACGCAAGCGTTCACGTTTTTAGCATGGACTTCATTTGTTTGCGCGCTTTCTGGAATGTTAATAGGTATATATACATTAGATGAAACGCTTAGTGTAAAAGGGTACTATTTACTTGGGACATTATTTTTAACGATGTCTTGTTTTGTATTGCAAAAAACAATTCGTGATAATGAAGAGGATAATGAAAGATTTCCCAAAAATAAACCGTTAGATAAAGAGTAAATTGTAAAGAAAGGCATTTGCCTTTCTTTTTTTGTGTAAAAATGCTGTAAGTGCCATGTGTTGACTTGCTTGAAGTACTGAAAATTTGGTATCATCAATAGTATTGTAGATTGAACGATATATTATGGAGGTGGCCTAGCCGTGTCAAGAATTTCCGTTGAGAATGTAAAGCACGTAGCACATTTAGCACGTCTTGCAATTACTGATCAAGAAGCAGAAAAATTTCAAAAACAACTAGATGCAATTGTTACATTTGCAGAACAGTTAAATGAATTAGATACAACAGATGTAAAACCAACAACTCATGTATTAACAATGAAAAATGTTATGCGTGAAGATGTGCCAGAAAAAGGTTTACCAGTAGAAGAAGTATTAAAAAATGCACCGGATCACAAAGATAATCAAATCCGTGTTCCAGCAGTATTAGAATAGAGGAGGGGAATTTCGATGTCATTATTTGATCATTCTGTATCAGAGTTACATAAGAAGTTAAACAACAAAGAAATTTCCGTTACGGATTTAGTAGAAGAATCTTACAAACGTATTGCGGATGTTGAAGATAACGTAAAAGCTTTTCTTACATTAGATGAAGAAAATGCACGTGCGAAAGCGAAAGAATTAGATGCAAAGATTGGCGCTGAAGATAATGGTTTACTATTCGGTATGCCTATCGGTGTAAAGGATAACATTGTAACTAACGGACTTCGTACAACTTGTGCGAGTAAAATATTAGCAAACTTCGATCCAATTTATGATGCGACAGTTGTGCAAAAGTTAAAAACTGCTGACACAATTACAATCGGTAAATTAAATATGGACGAGTTCGCAATGGGTTCTTCAAATGAAAACTCAGGTTTCTATGCTACAAAAAACCCATGGAACTTAGACTATGTTCCGGGCGGATCTAGTGGTGGTTCTGCAGCGGCAGTAGCGGCAGGAGAAGTATTATTCTCTCTAGGTTCTGATACGGGTGGTTCTATCCGTCAGCCAGCTGCATATTGCGGCGTTGTAGGTTTAAAACCAACTTACGGACGCGTATCTCGTTACGGATTAGTAGCATTCGCATCTTCACTTGACCAAATCGGACCGATTACACGTACAGTAGAAGACAATGCATACTTATTACAAGCTATTTCAGGTATTGACCGCATGGATGCAACTTCTGCAAATGTTGAAGTTGGAAACTACTTAGCTGGTTTAACAGGCGACGTTAAAGGCTTACGCATTGCTGTACCTAAAGAATACTTAGGCGAAGGTGTTGGCGAAGAAGCTCGTGAGTCAGTACTAGCTGCTTTAAAAGTATTAGAAGGTATGGGCGCAACTTGGGAAGAAGTATCTCTTCCACACTCTAAATACGCTCTAGCAACATATTACTTATTATCTTCTTCTGAAGCATCTGCTAACCTTTCACGCTTCGATGGCGTACGTTACGGTGTTCGTTCTGATAATGTAAGTAATTTATTAGATCTTTACAAAAACACGCGTAGCGAAGGTTTCGGTGATGAAGTAAAACGTCGTATTATGCTTGGTACATTTGCTCTTAGCTCTGGTTACTATGATGCATATTACAAAAAAGCACAACAAGTACGTACATTAATTAAAAACGACTTTGAAAATGTATTTGCTAACTACGATGTTATTATTGGACCAACAACGCCAACTCCAGCATTTAAAGTGGGCGAAAAAGTGGACGATCCAATGACAATGTATGCAAATGACATTTTAACAATCCCAGTAAACTTAGCGGGTGTTCCAGCGATTTCTGTTCCATGTGGATTCGGTGCTAACAACATGCCACTTGGTCTACAAATCATTGGTAAACACTTCGATGAAGCGACAATTTACCGCGTTGCACATGCGTTTGAGCAAGCAACAGACTATCATACAAAAAAAGCAAGTCTGTAAGGAGGCGAGCATAGATGAATTTAGAAACAATTATTGGTTTAGAGGTTCACGTTGAGTTAAAAACAAATTCGAAAATTTTCTCTGCGAGTCCAACAGAATTCGGAGCGGAGCCAAATACACAAACAAGTGTAATTGACTTAGGATACCCAGGGGTACTTCCTACTTTAAATAAAGAAGCAGTTAACTTTGCAATGAAAGCTGCAATGGCATTAAACTGTGAAATCGCAACGGAAACGAAGTTCGACCGTAAAAACTATTTCTACCCAGATAATCCGAAAGCGTACCAAATCTCTCAATTTGATAAGCCAATTGGAGAAAATGGTTGGATTGAAATCGAAGTAGACGGTAAAAAGAAACGTATCGGTATTACACGTCTTCATTTAGAAGAAGATGCTGGTAAATCAACGCATACAAGTGAAGGTTCATTAGTAGACTACAACCGTCAAGGTATGCCTTTAATCGAGATCGTATCAGAGCCAGATATGCGTACTCCAGAAGAAGCATACGCATACTTAGAGAAGTTAAAATCAATCATTCAATATACAGGTGTATCTGATTGTAAGATGGAAGAAGGTTCTCTTCGTTGTGATGCGAATATTTCACTTCGTCCAGTTGGACAAGAGAAGTTCGGTACAAAAGCAGAACTGAAAAACTTAAACTCTTTCACTTACGTGCAAAAAGGTCTTGAGCATGAGCAAGTGCGCCAAGAAAAAGAATTATTATCTGGTGGTATCATCCAACAAGAAACACGTCGTTATGATGAAGCAACGAAGAAAACAATCTTAATGCGTGTGAAAGAAGGATCTGACGATTACCGTTACTTCCCAGAGCCAGACTTAGTTGAACTTTACATCGACGATGAGTGGAAAGAAGAAGTTCGTGCTTCTATTCCAGAACTTCCAGATGCACGTAAAGCTCGCTATGTTGCAGAACTTGGCTTACCAGCTTATGATGCACACGTATTAACGTTAACGAAAGAGATGTCTGATTTCTTTGAAGCAACAGTTGCAGACGGTGCTGATGCAAAATTAACATCAAACTGGCTAATGGGTGAAGTGCTTGCATACTTAAACAAACAACAAAAAGAATTAAAAGACGTTGCATTAACGCCTGCTGGTTTATCTAAAATGGTTCAATTAATTGAAAAAGGTACAATTTCTTCTAAAATCGCGAAGAAAGTATTTAATGAATTAATTGAAAAAGGTGGAGACCCAGAAGAAATCGTTAAAGCAAAAGGTCTTGTTCAAATTTCTGACGAAGGAACACTTCGTAAGGTTGTAACAGAAATTCTTGATAATAATGAGCAATCTATCGAAGACTTTAAAAACGGTAAAGACCGTGCAATTGGCTTCTTAGTTGGTCAAATTATGAAAGCTACAAAAGGACAAGCAAATCCACCGCTTGTTAACAAAATCTTACTTGAAGAAATTAATAAGCGCTAAAATAGTATAGATGCTTAAAGATTAAACAGAAAAAAACACCCGTATTTGGGTGTTTTTTCTGAGTTAATCAAACGTTTGTTTAAATGGGAAAAAATAATTTAAATAAACGTTTGATTAACTGTCAAAAGTGAAAAAATGTTTGTATAGCAACTATGGTATGATAGTTGCAAAAAGGTGGGAATAATGATAAATCTAGACATAGAGAGTTTTTTCATCTCATGAAATAATAGATAATTATTATTCGTTATATGTAAATTGATGTGAGAGAGTGGATAGACATAAATTTTTTGGTCAAATAAAGCAAAACCATCATGAGTGAATAGTTACTTTTGATGGGCTACACGAATCGGGTTCTTACTGCCTGTTTGAGCGGGATAAAAGAAGGATAGGAAGATGAGAGGAGGTAGGCATAGGGATACTGAATAAGGGTTCGGTGTATTCTTTTTTTTATGAATAAGGAATTTCCTGTGCTAATAAATGATGAAGCGAGCAAGAATTATTTATAATCCTACTTCTGGACGTGAGCTATTTAAGAAGAGCTTACCGGAAGTATTACAAAAATTAGAACAAGCTGGATATGAAGCATCTTGTCATGCGACAACTGGTCCTGGAGACGCAACTGTGGCGGCGAGGCAAGCTGCGGATCGTAAGTTTGATGTTGTCATTGCGGCCGGTGGTGATGGTACGTTAAATGAAGTAGTAAATGGTTTAGTAGGACATGAGCATCGTCCGAAGTTTGGAATTATTCCAGTTGGGACGACAAATGACTTCGCACGTGCAATCGGTGTGCCGCGTGCTATTGAAGAGGCGGCGGATATTATTTGTGAAGGGAAAACAGTTCCTTTAGATCTTGGTAGAGCAAATGATACATATTTCATTAATATTGCTGGTGGCGGCCGTATTACAGAATTAACATATGAAGTACCAAGCAAGCTAAAGACAGTATTAGGTCAACTTGCTTATTATTTAAAAGGAATCGAAATGTTACCATCATTACATCCAACATATGTTGAAATCGAGTATGATGGGAAGTTACTACAAGAAGAAATTACGATGTTTTTAATTACAAATACTCGTTCAGTTGGTGGATTCGAAAAAGTAGCACCATATGCATCTATTAATGATGGATTATTTGATTTATTAGTGCTGAAAAAAGGTTCTATCGCTGATTTAATTAAAGCAGCAACACAAGCACAACGCGGTGAACATATTAATAATCCGAAAGTGTTATATACACAAGCGAACCGAATTAAAGTCCATTCACCTGATAAATTAATGATTAACTTAGATGGTGAATATGGCGGAGACGCACCGATGGAATTTGAAAATATGTATCATTGTCTTGAATTATTCGTTCCAGAACATCAAGAGGATGCCCTGTAAAGGCATCCTTTTTCATTTTTATCCCGCTATTTGCGAGCTAATAGTGGGGGGGATAAAACTCCCGCCGATTAAAGTTTCACCTTATACAGATGAATTGTAAATTGGAAGTTAGTTTGATTTTTATGGTATTTTTACAATTCATTTATTTTATATCCATACTTTATTGATACACTGGAGGAGAGAAGAAACGAGAGGTAGGGTGCTATGGAGAAGGTAAAAGCAATACTATTTGATAAAGATGGGACATTAATGGATTTTCATTCGATTTGGATAAAGGTAGCTGAAGAGCTTGTTTCTGAATGTATAAATGTATATCAATTACCAGAATCAATGCAACCAATTTTATTAAAAGAGATTGGTGTAGAGGGAGCATTTGTTAACCCACGTAGTGCGCTTGCTGCTGGAACGAGTCTTGATGTGGCAAAGGGGCTTTGTAAGTATATTGCATCATCTAAAGAAGAAGAGATGCATCAATGGGTAAGTGAAAAATTGTTTGCTCTTATGTACGAGCATCGTTCACATATGAGAATGACGGCAGATTTACCGAAAGTTTTACAAGCGTTAAGGGATAGAGGATTTATTCTAGGTGTTGTTACCGCTGATGATTTCGCACCGACAGAATTATTCTTAAAGCAGTATCAATTGGAAGCTTTTTTTGATTGTGTTATAGCTTCAGATACGTTTCCAGCACAGAAGCCAGATAAAAGAATTATAGAATCGTTTTGCGAGAGGTTTAATTTAGAAACATGTGAAGTAGCGGTCGTTGGGGATACGCCGACGGATCTATATTTAGCGAAAAATGGTGGCGATTGCTACGCAATTGGAGTACTATCTGGTACGGGTGATCGTCAAACGTTAGAACCACTTGCAGATTTAATATTACAATCTGTTGAGGATTTAATTTCTCATTCAGGTGAGTTTATTTGGGAACAAGGAAAGTCTAACGTATAAAAAAATAAGTCTATAAAGACTCTTACCGAGTCTTTATAGACTTATTTTTTATGCAAAGATATTAAGAGAATGGGATGAACACTAGATAGGGTGAGTTGGCACACATCTTGCAATAAAAAGAGAAAACATTGTATAGAAAAGGATGGGGTACGCAATGAACACAAAAAAATTTGCTAAAGTGAATGAACAAATTCCAGGGCCGAAAGCAGCATCTTTATTAGAACGCCGCCAAAATATAGTGCCAAAAGGGGTAAGTAATGGAATTCCAACATTTGTACAGTCTGCAAATGGCGCACTTGTAACAGATGTGGATGGAAATCAGTTCATTGATTTCGCGGGAGCAATTGGGACAATTAATGTAGGGCATTGTCATCCTGCTGTTAAAGAAGCGCTTCATAAACAAGTAGATCAATATATTCACACTGGTTTCAATGTAATGATGTATGAGCCGTATATTGAATTGGCGGAGAAGCTTGCAGCATTAGCACCAGGGAGCTTTGATAAACAAGTATTGTTTTTAAACAGTGGTGCCGAAGCGGTCGAAAATGCGGTAAAAATCGCTCGTAAATATACGAAACGACCTGGTATTATCGCATTTTCTAAAGGGTTTCACGGCCGTACATTAATGACAATGACGATGACAAGTAAAGTAAAACCATATAAATTTGGATTTGGCCCATTTGCTCCAGAAGTATATAAAGCGCCATTCCCATATGAATACCGCCGTCCAGAAGGATTAACAGAAGAGCAGTATGATGATTTTATCATTGAAGAGTTTAAGAATTTCTTTATATCAGAAGTAGCACCAGAATCAATCGCAGCTGTCGTAATGGAGCCAGTTCAAGGAGAAGGTGGATTTATCGTTCCAAGTAAGAAGTTTGTTCAAGAAGTTCGCCGCATTTGTTCAGAACACGGCATCTTATTTGTAGCGGATGAAATTCAAACTGGTTTTAGTCGTACAGGAAAATATTTTGCCATTGATCATTATGATGTCGTTCCAGATTTAATTACGGTATCTAAATCATTAGGCGCCGGCGTACCAATTAGTGGTGTAATTGGGTGTAAAGAAATTATGAATGAGTCTGCGCCGGGAGAATTAGGAGGAACATACGCTGGAAGTCCATTAGGTTGCGCCGCGGCGTTAGCTGTTCTTGATGTAATAGAAAAGGAAAAATTAAATGATAGAGCTCTAGAACTTGGAAAAGTAGTAATGAATCGATTTGAAGAGATGAAAAATAAATATAATTGCATCGGTAATGTACGAGGTTTAGGAGCGATGTGTGCATTTGAACTTGTTCAAGATCGAAAGACGAAGGCACCAGATAAAGCATTGACGTCTAATTTATGTGCAGAAGCAAATAAACGCGGGCTTCTTCTGTTATCAGCAGGAACATATGGAAATGTTATCCGTGTGTTAATGCCACTAGTGATTACAGATGAGCAACTTGAGGAAGGTTTAACAATAATTGAAGAATCATTGCAAGCTTGTTATGAGCAAGCAAATATCGCTCGTGTTTAAAGAATAGAGATAACTTAAAAAAGGGTATACAGTTTTTCTTTTTAGGCAGAAGGGGGCGTCTGACCATGTATAGAATCAGTCAGCTCCTTTTCTGCCCCATACCAAGCTAAAACAAAGTGAAGGTATGGTTGCAATCGTATTCTGTATTTTTCAAGGCAGCGAATTATGTGCTGAAAAATATAAATAGATTTGTATAAATAACAAATTGAAAACATTCTAGCTTACTCTATATAAAATGCAGAAAATTCACTTTATAATAAAGGTAGTAAAGTGAATCGATGGATATGAGGTAGGGAGTGGCTAGGATGGTTGCAGAAAAGGAACGAGTGTTGATGGATTTACAAGATGTATTTGAATATGCATTTGACGAAATTTTTGTTACGGATGACAAGGGAATCGTTGTACGCGTAAATAGCATGTGTGAAAGACATTACCAGCTCTCTGCTAAGGAATTAGTAGGAAAGCATGTACAAGAACTACAAAAAGAAGGGATTTTTTATCCATCTGCAACGTTAGAAGTAATTGAAAAGAAACGGCCTGTAGAACTCGTTCAAACAACGAAATCAGGAGAATATTTACATGTTCGTACAAGGCCAGTATTTGATGAACAAGGTAATTTAAGACGAGTTATTAGTTATTCCCGAGATCTTACTGAACTCTACCAATTACGTAAGAAGGTAGAGGAAATGGATAATCAGTTAAAGACATATAAAAAAGAATTAAGAGAAACGTATGAACATGAAGGGCTTATTTTTAAAAGTATCGCTATGCAAAAAATAGTCGAAACAATCAAAAAAGTTTCTGTGGTAGATAGTACGGTTCTCGTACTAGGTGAGACTGGAGTAGGGAAAAGCCGGTTAGTACGCCATTTGCATGAGGTGAGTCACCGGAAAAATGAAAGCTTTTATGAAATTAATTGTGCGGCATTGCCGACGAATTTAATTGAATCTGAGCTTTTTGGATATTCGGGTGGATCTTTTACAGGTGCAAATCGTGAAGGGAAAAAGGGGCTTTTAGAATCGGCACATAAAGGAACTCTTTTCTTAGATGAAATTGGTGAAATGCCGCTTGAAATTCAGTCAAAACTTCTACAAGTATTACAGGAGAAAACATTTCGGCCGGTAGGAGGAAGAGATTTAAAAAAAGTAGATGTTCGTATAGTCGCGGCCACGAATAGGGACTTAAGCGAAATGGTAAAGGAGGGGACATTTAGGAAGGACTTGTATTACCGCCTAAATGTAATACCAATTTCAATTCCTCCACTTCGTGAGCGGACAGAAGATATATTGCCGCTAGTCTATCATTATTTACATCATTTTAATAAAAAGTACGGACGTGACGTGAAGCTAGCTCCTAGTACGTTACAAATGTTTGTCGGATATCCATGGGAAGGAAACAATAGGGAAATAGAGAATGTAATTGAAAGAATTGTTATCACTGCAGATGATTTTGTAACGGTAGAAGATTTGCCACTATCTATGCAAGAGGCGACAGTTGAACAATCTGGGCAAAGTCTTTATAGAATGCTGGAAGAGGTAGAGAGAAATATTATTCTTAAAGCGTATAAAACGTATGGATCAAGTTATAAAGTGGCTGAGTTTTTGCAAATAAGTCAATCTGCTGCTACTAGGAAGATTAAGAAGTTCATAGAGGAGGAAGAAAACATTGGATAAAAAAGCGACGTTCGTAAACTTAGATAAAAAGGCGATGTATATAAATGGCGAGTGGATTACGTTACAAGAACAAATTGAAATTAACAATCCAGCAACACAAGAAGTATTTGCAACTGTACCTAGAGGCGGAGTAACAGAGGCAAAGCAAGCAGTTGACGCTGCACAGGAAGCCTTTAAATCATGGTCAAAATTAACAGCAGCAGATCGTGCTGCAAAGTTAAAAAAGTGGTTTACACTTATTGATGAAAATAAAGAAGAGATTGCAGCGATTATGACGAGAGAACAAGGGAAACCATTTGCGGAAGCACTTGGTGAAGTGAATTATGCAAATAGTTTTGTTGAGTGGTATGCAGAAGAAGGAAAGAGAATATACGGTGAAATGATTCCAGCTTCTCATCCGGATAAACGCATTCTAGTAATGAAACAACCAGTTGGAGTAATGGCGGCTATTACACCGTGGAACTTCCCAGCTGCTATGATCACGAGAAAGGTAGCTCCAGCGCTTGCAGCGGGCTGTACAGCGGTTGTGAAACCAGCGAGTCAAACACCATTAACTGCATTGAAGTTAGCTGAATTAGCACATGAAGCAGAAATTCCAAAAGGTGTAATAAATATTGTAACAGGTAGTGCAAAAGCAATTGCAGATACGTGGATGGAAGATGATCGCGTTCGAAAAGTTTCCTTTACAGGATCAACTGAAATTGGGAAAGAATTAATGGCTAGTGCTGCGCAAACAATGAAAAAGGTTTCGCTTGAGTTAGGTGGTCACGCGCCGTTTATTGTTATGAATGATGCTGATTTAGATAAGGCTGTAGAAGCGGTAATTGGTTCGAAATTCCGTAACGCAGGACAGACGTGTATATGTACGAACCGAGTATTTGTCCAAGAAGGAGTGTACGAAGAATTTGCAGGAAAGTTCCAAAAAGCTGTAGGTCAGCTTAAAGTTGGAGACGGATTCGGCGAAGGAACAACTGTAGGACCACTTATTGATGCAAATGCAATTTCAAAAGTGCAAGAACATATTGAAGATGCAATTCAAAAAGGTGGCGAAGTTTTATATGGTGGCCACAAAATTACAGAATTAGATGGATATTTCATTCAACCAACTGTAATTGGATTGGCGAATGATACAATGCTTTGCATGAATGAAGAAACATTCGGACCAGTTGCACCGGTTGCGAAATTTAAAACAGTTGAAGAAGTAATCGAGCGAGCGAATAATACACCATACGGTTTAGCTGCGTATATTTTCACAAAAGACATTAGCCAAGCATTCCAAATTAGCGAGGCGTTAGAGTATGGTATTATCGGTTTAAATGATGGCCTTCCATCAGTTGCACAAGCGCCATTTGGTGGCTTTAAAGAAAGTGGTATCGGCCGTGAAGGAGGCCATTTCGGTATCGAAGAATATTTAGAAATTAAATATATTTCATTAGGACTATAAGTAGTATACTAGAATCTCGATAAGGTAACAGAGAAGGAGATTCTAGTATGGTATATTGGCTATTATTACTTGTAACAATTATTTTTGAAGTAGCTGGAACAATTGCGATGAAATTATCGAACGGCTTAACAAAGCTCGTTCCAAGTGTACTTATTTTCGTATTCTATGGTATTTGTTTCAGCGTGTTTGCCATCGTTGTTAAAAAGATTCATTTAAGCATTGCTTATGCAATTTGGTCTGGTGTAGGAACGCTCCTTATTACAATTATTAGTGTGTACTTCTTTAAAGAGCATATTAGCTTATTCCAAGCGTTTTGTATTCTCTTTATTGTTTTAGGAGTAATTGGACTTAAAGTGTCATCGGCATCATGAAAGGCTATCTTTTGTAAAAGATGGCCTTTTTCTTTTGTTTAATATTTTATATGACAAAATATGACAAGGGGAAGCCGAGGGTTTTGTTATGATACATATGAAATGTTGTCTTATGTGGAGGAAAGAGTATGTTAAAAAAGGTGAGTCAAATTGTTTTAATTTGTGGTATAGCTTTTAGTTTAAGTGCTTGTGCGGACACTAAAAATAGTAATGAAAGTAAACAAGAGAACGTTCAAGAAAAAATTTATAAAATAGGTGAGACAGTAGATGTAGATGGTTTGCAAGTAACTCTCGATTCAGTTCAATTAGGATATCCAGATTACACTATAGATAAAAAGAAAGATGATATTTTAGGGATTGTTTTCACAGTGAAAAATAATAGTAAAAAGGAAATACCTTTTGCATTTTACGAATTTGAGCTTACAGATAAGAAAGGTACAAAATTTAAAGAATATAAATATGATAGTTTCACTAGTAAAAAGATAGCACCGGATGAAAAAATTCAAGATGTGATGCTATTTGATGTAGCGAAAGAAAATACATATATCGCTACGTATAGGCCTGAGTTTACGCATGAGAATAGAACGATAAAATTTGAATTGAAGCCGAACAAATAAAAAACACATTGGGTAATCCAATGTGTTTTTTATAATGGTCAACTTAAAACGCCCAGTTACCTTTACGGAAGATTGGCTCATGTCTTCCATCAGCTGTAATACCGTCGATATCAAGCTCAGCTGAGCCAATCATGAAGTCTTCGTGTGTAATACTAGCATTTGCACCATTTTCAGCAAGTTCCTCTTTAGACATTGTTTTCCCGCCTACTAAGTTAAATGCATAAGCATTTCCGATTGCAAGGTGGCAAGATGCATTTTCGTCAAATAGCGTATTGTAGAATAAAATATTTGTGTTTGAAATTGGTGAATCATGAGGTACTAAAGCTACTTCTCCTAAGAAGTGAGAACCTTCATCTGTTTCTACTAAATGTTTTAAAGCTTCCTCGCCAGCTTCAGCTTTATAGTCTACGATACGTCCATTTTCAAATGTTAACGTAAAGTTATCGATAATGTTACCTGCAAACGCTAACGGTTTTGTGCTAGACACTTGACCGTTTACACCTGTTTTAAGTGGCATTGTAAATACCTCTTCAGTTGGAATGTTAGCCATAAATGGTACGTTCTTTTCATTTAAGCTACCAGCACCAGCCCATACATGTTTCTCTGGAAGTTCGATCGTTAAATCTGTTCCAGGACCTGTATAGTGAAGAGCTTTATAATGTTTTTCGTTTAAGTAATCTACTTTTGTATGTAGCGTTTCGTCATGCTCTTTCCATGCTTCCACAGGATTCTCTAAATCAGCACGAGTAGCTTTAAAGATAGCATCCCATAGTTTTGCCTCTTGTTCTTCTGATGCTACATCAGGGAATACTTTCGCAGCCCATTCTTTCGTAGGAACAGAAATTACACACCAGCTTACTTTATCTGCTTGTACGTAATCACGATATACTTTCATTGCTTCACCAGCTACTTTATGAGCTGTTGCAATGCGCGTTGGTTCTACGCCTTTTAATAAATCAGGGTTTTCTGCATAAATAGACATAAATGCAGCACCTTCTTTTGCTAATTCTTCACGAGCATGTGCTTTCCAAGAAGGGAATTCAGAGAAAGCTTCTTCAGGAGCTAGATCGAACTTTAAGCGTGTTAACGTCTCATCATTCCAATCAACATATACGTGTTTTGCACCAGATTTATATGCTTTTTCTGTAACGAGGCGTACAAATTGTACAGCTTCTAAAGGTGCACTAATTGATAAAGTTTGTCCTGGCTGAATATTAACACCAACATTAACTGCAAGGGCAGCATATTTCTCTAACGTTTGTTCAAATGACATATGTATAATCTCCTTTAGTTTGAAAGATTTCTTACTATATATAATACAAGAAAATTCAAAAAATATATATAAATATAACGTAAAAAGAGAGCTCAAAATGTATTGAGCTCTCACGTTTACTTAATTGAAGAAGCGAATTGTTCAACTGTAGTTGTATGGTGTATACGAACGCGCTTCATTTTTAACAACTCATCAGGCTCACCTTTTGTAATGAATTGTCCAGGCTTCGTTGTCGTTGCAAATTGATAGTATTTTTTTGTTTCCGCGACAACTTTATCGTCTACATGACCGAATGGATAAGCAATTGCGATAACAGGCTTACCTGTTATTTTCTCTAGCTTTTCTTTTGATCCTTTTAACTCTTCTTCATAGTTTGTAATTTTCGGCAAGTCTGCGTGTGTTGCTGTGTGAGATTGTACAGAGAAAATGCCGGAATCAACCATTTCTTTTATTTCAGATGTAGAAAGAGCGCCTTCTACATCAACGTTATCAACAATCATATATTCTGTTGCCGCTGGTTTAAATGTATCGTCTTTTAGCTTTTGTAAAATGCGAAATGCATTCATATTATTTTTCATACCGTCATCAAATGTAACGAAAATCGGCTTGTTTACTTTATTTATATCGCCCCAGCGTTCAAATGTTAATAATGTATAACCGTTTTCTTTTAAATACTTCATTTGTGCTTCAAAGTTAGCTGGAGATACGAATAAGTCTTTAATGCCTTGCCCGTGGTAATCATCAATTGCATGATACATAAGAACAGGAACCTTTTGCTCGAAAGTTATAGTAGATTTTGTAAGTGGAATAGTTTTCCCATCTTCTTTTATCCCTATTGCTTCAATTTGATATTCACCGCGTTTTCCTTCGAATTCTTTTATATCAAAGGGAAGTGTAAATTGCTGATCCTTTTCTTTAGAAGAAAAAGATTTAGTATTTTCTTTTCCATCAGCAGTACGCCAAATTTTATATTGTACTTCGGTTAAAGCATCTTTTATATCTGTAATATGAATATTTGTGTTTGTAGATTCGTGCGTAATTGGATTATAAGAAATTTTACCTTGTGTTTGTACAGTCTCTTCTTGTTTTTTTACTTCTTGTACTTTTTTCTCTTTTGTAGGTTCTTGGCTAGCATTATTCGTGTTACAGCCCGTTAGAATGGCAGATGTACATAAAGCAATTGCTGCGTATTTTCTCATAAAATCACCTTCTATTGTGTAGTATGTTGCATGCTTACATTAAAATCCCCACCGCTATAAGAGTGGTGGGGATATACCCTTGTTCATCATATCATTTGAAGAAAATGAGGGGAATATGATTTTTAGGAGGAGCTATTAGAGCGATAGATTAGTGACTTTGAATAGATGTATTCTTTCGCTTCTTATTAGAATTGATAATAATATAACCGACTACAAAAATAAGAGGAATAATGAAGACATAGATAGGCATTCCCCATACATAATAACTTTTCATGCTCAAGACTAGTAAATGTAAAAAATCGAAAAGGGCGTGAATTTTCATAAAGTCCTCCAATATGTTTTTACAAATTATAACATTTGATATTTGTAATTTGTATATTTTGGTAAATGTTTTAAGCTAATTTTAAAGTAAGAGAAAGGTTTATTAATATGCAATTTTGCATATAGTGGTAGTTTTTATTAAAATATCTGGATTTTAGACTATAATAAAAGCCACTATAAATTTAAGTAAGAATGATGCACGGAGTGGGGAACAGAAATGAAGTATAGAAAATTAGTATATATTCTTTTCATAATGCTATTCATAGTAGGGTGCCAAAGTGAAGTGAGTAAAGCGAATAGTATGGAGGAGTATATTCCGTCGCATCTTATGAACGCGGAAGTAACGGCGGATATTATGACATTAGAGTTGCCTCATGAGGTAAAAGAAAAATTAGAGAGGATTACTAATAAAACACGTAATAGTCTTGCGAATAATTTAGATTGGTATTTTAAATATGTAGAAGAAATGATGCCAAACGGAAATTTACCTTATCATGAAAACTTTGGGATTACAAAAGAAGAATATGATTTTATGATAGATGAGATGAATAAGGCGAAGTATGTAAACACAAGTGATGGGAAGAGCTTTTTTAAGAAAAAAGGTCATGAAATTCAGATTCGTTCTGATGAAAAATTGAAATTAGTTAAAGACATAAGTATTGATACGGAGAAGAATGTAATTAAGACGGCTTTTGGGGAATGTGAATATGACGGTGAGATACAGGCATCAGATGGACAAAAGTTAATTAACCCTTGGAATGGAAAGCAATGGGTCTTAAAAAAGGATGGTCTAATTTATCGATTTTCATTGGGTAAATTAGTTAATACGAATAAATCTATTATATACATAACGATAAAAGGTATATATAAAGAGAAAATTATAAACACAGAAGAAGTAGTAGAATTCCACTCAGTTTCTTAAAGAAATTGAAAAAATCACCTTGCTGTTTAAGCGAAGGTGATTTTTTATTAAATAAACAATCCAGCGATTGTCGCAGATAAAATAGAAGCAAGTGTTGATGCAAATAGCATTTTCCAACCAAACTGAGATACGACGCTTCCTTGCTTTTCAGAAAGGGCACGGATTGTACCAACGATTGCACCAATTTGGCTAATACTTGCGAAGCTAATTAAGAATACGGTAACGATTCCAACTGTACGTGGAGATAATGTTGCAGCAGCACCTTTTAAATCAAGGATTGCTACGAATTCATTTAAGACAATCTTCGTACCCATAATACCACCAGCTGGGATAATATCGTGAGTTGGGATACCCATTAAGAATGCGAATGGAGCAAGTATATAACCGAAGATTTGTTGTAACGTAACAGCATGTCCCATTGCACCTGAAGCTGCGCTGATTACGTAGTTTACAACTTCCATAACACCGATAAAGGCGATCATTAATGCGGCAACGATACCAGCTACTTTTAAACCGTCGAGCGCACCGTTAATCATTGCACCGATAAAGCTGTCTCCGAATAGAGTTCTATCAAATTTTTGAATTACTTCATCTTCTTTTTTCGTATCAACTGGTGTTAATAACGAACAAACGATTAAGCTTGAGAACAAGTTTAGCGGAAGAGCTGCTAGTACATATTTCGCATCTAACATCATTACGTATGATGCTGTAACAGAAGCAGAAACCGAGCTCATCGCAGAACAACAAATGATAAACATACGGTTTTTATTAAAATGCTGTAAATCGTTTTTAATAACGATTAACGCTTCACTTGAACCGAAGAATACAGAGTTTACTGCGTGGAATGATTCAACGCGTGGTAAACCAGTAATTTTTGAAATTGCACCGCCGACAATGCGAACGATGAATGGTAAAACACCTAAATAACTAAAGATAGAAAGTAGTGCTGAGAAAAATACGATAATTAATAATACGTTTAAGAAAAAGACAAAATCTCTTTGAATTCCATTAAAGAGAAAATCGACACCTGTCGTACCAAGTTTAATTAGTTTGTTGAAAACTTTACCAATGAAAATAATGATTTGTTGACCAATCTTTGTGCCAAACATAAACCAACCGATTAAAATTTGAAAACCAATCATAATAGCAATTGCACGGAAGTTGATTTTACTTTTGTTGTTTGACAAAGCAAAACATAAACCTAAAACGACAAGAATGCCGATAATGCTCATTACATATTGCATGTAGTTGCCCCTTTCAGAAGTTCGTATAAAGTTTGTACATAAAACGCTCGTTATATTACTAAAAATAAAATGAAGAGGTTTTATGTCATACGTAAGATGTCTGACCTTTTTGAAAAATAAAAATAAAAAAAGACCCATATGGATTCACTTTCATCTATGAGAGAAAGCTAATCAATATGAGTCTTTTTATACATAGGCTAATATTTATTAGTTTTCCCCATAGTCCAGCAATTTAAGGTTGCCGGGTAGAAACTCTCGATCCATATTATCAAGTATATATGAGGTAACATCGTCCGTATTAAATTAGTAGTAGCGTAACATTACTAGAGAACTATCGTCAATAGCTTTTTTTCTTCCAATAGAAATAGACCATATAAGTATGATAAAATGTAACGCAGTGTTATGAAAAAGAGAGGTCGGAAAATGAGTACAAAAATGACGCCACCAGTTGAAAAAAACGAGTTTATAGATGTAGTGTTTGAAGATTTAACACATGATGGTGCCGGTGTTGCGAAAGTGAAAGGATATCCTATTTTCGTTAAAAACGGATTACCAGGTGAAGAGGCACAAATTAAAATTATTAAAGTGAAGAAAAACTTTGCATTCGGTCGTTTAATGAAGCTTCATACGGAGAGCCCATATCGTAAAGATGCAGAATGCCCAGTATACAACCAGTGCGGCGGTTGTCAGCTTCAGCACTTAACATATGAAGGACAGTTAAAAGCGAAAGAAAAACAAGTACGTGACGTTATGCAGCGCATCGGTGGATTAAGCGATGTTCCTGTTCATCCTGTACTTGGCATGAAGAACCCATGGGTATATCGTAATAAAGCACAAGTACCGATTGGAGAACGTGAAGGTGGACTTGTAGCTGGTTTCTATCGTCAAGGAACGCATGACATCATTAATATGGAATCATGCTTAATTCAGGCAGAAGAAAACGATACACTTATTCAAGAAGTAAAACGTATTTGTGAAAAGCACGGTATCTCGGCGTACAACGAAGAGCGTAACAAAGGAACGCTTCGCCACGTAATGGCTCGTTACGGACAAGTAACAGGGGAAATTATGCTTGTCTTCATTACACGTACAGCGGAATTACCAAATAAAAAAGCAATCATTGAAGAAATTGCAGCGAAATTCCCAGAAGTAAAATCAATCGTTCAAAACGTAAATACGAAACGTACAAACGTTATCTTCGGAGATACAACAACAGTATTGTATGGATCAGAATATATTTATGACTTTATCGGTGACATTAAATTTGCGATTTCAGCACGTTCATTCTATCAAGTAAACCCAGAACAAACGAAAGTGCTATACGATAAAACGTTAGAATACGCAAAATTAGATGGTAACGAAACAGTAATCGACGCATATTGCGGAATCGGATCAATCTCCTTATTCCTAGCGCAAAAAGCGAAAAAAGTATACGGTGTTGAAATTGTTCCAGAAGCAATTGAAGATGCAAACAGAAACGCAGCACTAAACAACATGACAAACGCTGAATTCGGTGTAGGAGAAGCAGAAGTAGTCATTCCAAAATGGTACAAAGAAGGCGTAATTGCCGACACAATGGTCGTTGACCCACCGCGTAAAGGCTGTGACGAAGCATTACTAAACACAATCATCGACATGAAGCCAAAACGCGTCGTATACGTATCATGTAACCCAGCAACATTAGCACGTGACTTAAAAGTACTAGAAGAAGGCGGATATAAAACGCAGGAAGTACAACCTGTTGATATGTTCCCGCATACTACTCATGTGGAGTGTGTGGCTTGGCTTAAGTTGGTATAATAGAAAAGCAGTTGATATAGAAAAAATCTATACCATCTGCTTTTTGGTTTATCCCGCTATTTGCGGGCAGTAAGACCCCTACCTCAAAATTCAGCGAAAGCAAAGAAGTTAGGTGGGGGATCAACTGCCCGTAAAAGCCCGATTGGTTCAACTAATAATCAGTGGGGGATGAAGAAACCCCCCACTGATTAAAGTTTCACTTTATAAAAATACCATTCAGCAACGATTTTAGTTAAAATAAATATTGCTGATTTTCACAAATGATAAATGCCCAAATGTACCGGTGTTATTTGGATTTATATTTTTAAATTGAGAGTTTGAAGTTGTATTCATAGTGAGAGGATTTGAATTTGAAATGATAGATAATTTTTGGCGTGATTTACCACGACCATTTTTTGTACTTGCACCAATGGAAGATGTGACAGATGTTGTTTTTCGTCATGTAGTAAGTGAAGCCGGTCGACCGGATGTATTTTTCACAGAGTTTACAAACTCGGATAGCTATTGTCATCCAGAGGGTATGAAAAGTGTGCGTGGCCGTTTAATTTTTACAGAAGATGAACAGCCAATGGTGGCACATATTTGGGGGGATAATCCTGAATATTTCCGTAAAATGAGTATTGGCATGGCAGAGCTAGGGTTTAAAGGTATCGATATTAATATGGGATGCCCTGTACCGAATGTAGCATCAAGAGGAAAAGGTAGTGGCCTTATTCTACGTCCAGACGTTGCGGCAGAACTTATTCAAGCAGCAAAAGCAGGCGGACTACCTGTCAGCGTAAAAACACGACTTGGCTTTAAAGAGTTAAGCGAGTGGGAAGATTGGTTAACACATATTTTCAAACAAGATATTGCAAACCTTTCTATCCACTTACGTACAAGAGAAGAAATGAGCCAAGTAGATGCGCACTGGGAACTAATTCCGGAAATTAAAAAATTACGTGACCGCATCGCACCAAATACGCTACTAACAATCAATGGAGACATTCCTGACCGTCAAACTGGAATGGAACTTGCTGAAAAATACGGGATTGATGGCGTGATGATCGGGCGAGGTATCTTTAAAAATCCGTTTGCTTTTGAAAAAGAGCCGAGAGAGCATAGCAGCAAAGAACACCTTGATCTTTTAAGACTGCAGCTTGATCTTCAAGATCAATATGCAGAAGTACTACCACGCTCAATCACAGGGCTTCATCGCTTTTTCAAAATTTATGTTAAAGGATTCCCTGGAGCTGCTGAATTAAGAAATCAATTGATGAGCACGAAATCAACGGATGAAGTGCGTGCATTGCTTGATAAGTTTGAAGAGAGTGTTGATGGGGTAGAGGGTAGTGAAACGGTGTAATTCTCTAAAGTTAGAGGGGAATGAGTTACGTCAATTTATGGGTATTTGTTTTATTTAGTTGCTGGTTCCTTTGCAAACGGCAACTGAAAGAAAAAGGCTTTAAGAATGTAATAAACCAGCCGGCACCCTTGTGTTGCCATGTACGCTCTGCATATGTGGAGTGTGTGGCTTGGTTGAGTTTAAAATAAGTATAGAGCTGGAAAAGAACAGTGTATTTGAGAAATCAAAGCACTGTTTTTTCTTGTTAGTTAATGTTATGAGTGAAATCTTTTTATAAGCATACAACAAAATAGATACAATGATGGAGAAAAGTTCGGGTAAGACTATAAAACCTATCTTTAAAATGTTAAAGTATTAATTTAGCGGACATTAACTAAAAGGTTATATTAAACATGATAATTTAAAGCATGTTAAAGGATAAACTTTAACAGCTGTATAAATAATTAACATTTCAGGAGGAAGAACAATGGCAATGAGCAACAACGATATATTAAAAAGAGTAAGATATGCTATGGATATAAAAGATATAGATATGGTGGAAATCTTTAAACTTGGTGGCATGGAAGTAACGAAAGAAGAAGTAGTTGATATGCTTACAAAAATAAAGAAAAGTCCTCAACATGAAGCTGAAAATGCTGATGTAATCGAAGATGAGTACGTATTAACATGCGATATGATGATGTTAGAGGCATTTTTAAATGGATTTATTACTTTAAAAAGAGGGAAGCAAGATCCGAAACCAGGGCAACCGGCACCTGTACAGAGCAATGAGAGCGCCAATAATCTTCTTTTAAAGAAAATGAAAATAGCACTATCTTTAACGAGTGAGGATGTGCTTGATATATTAGACAGTGTAGGAGTTAAGGTGACAAAAGGAGAGTTAGGCGCCTTATTAAGAAAGAAAGGCCATAAGAATTACAAAGAGTGCGGCGATAGATACGCAAGGAATTTCATTAAGGGATTAGCTGTAAAGTATAGAGGATAAGCTTTGTAACATTTAGGGTAAAGCAGTAAATGATATAATAGATAGAGTAGGACGTTTGTAGCCTACTCTTTTTTATTTGTAAAAATAATTATGAACGAATACGTTAGGTGATGAAATGGTACATACATATTTAGGTGAGACAATTAATTTTCATATAAATTATAAAAAGAAAAAATCAGTACGTCTTTATGTAGATTCTTACGGGAATGTTGAAGTGCAAGCTCCGAAAGGGACGCCTGTTGAATATATAATCCAGTTGTTAGAAGAAAAATGGGATTGGATTCAAAAAACACGTAAGGAAATGCAGGAGAGAATGCGTGGGCCACAGGAAAAGGCTTATGATCAAGGAGAGGGTTTTCTGTATTTAGGAAACACGTATCCGATACAGATTTCTCAAGATATGAGCATTGAGCAAGATAACGCAGTTTTTGAAGGTGATAAGCTACATATTTATGTGAAAGAGCTTAAGGATGAGAAAGTCCAGCAAGCTTTAAAGCGATTTTACTATAAGCAGTGCAAGGCGTTAGTGGAGAAAAGTATTAAAGCGCATCAAAGTAACTTTAAAATAAAACCGCGCTCCATTCGTATTACAGATAGTAGCCGTACGTGGGGAACTTGTGATTCAAATCTACAGTTAACATTCAATTGGAAGCTAGCAATGGCACCACAGCGGGTAATTGATTATGTAGTTGTTCATGAAATGTGTCATATGGTTCATTTAAACCATGATCGATCTTTTTGGCGCCTTGTCGGGAAGATAATGCCTGATTATAAGGAAATGGAAAACTGGTTAGCGTTATCGAGTTGGAAGATGACGGTTTAGTAGTACATATTATTGCTTAAAGAAGAAGCTGTCTGAAAAGACCTTTTGGAACAGCTTCCTCTTCTTTTTGCATATAAATTAACGCCCAAACTTCACAACAAAATCTTCGTCTATTTTCTCCATTGCGTATCCACGATAATCTTTTGAAATTAACGTCTGCTGTTCACTAGCGTCACTCATCGGAACACTCTTAACATCCGTCCAATCGCTTTCTTTATCTATACGCAACGTCTTCACAAAAACATACCGCATACTACCGCCATATTTCTCCTTCAGCGCAGCAATTTCCATACCTTGCGCAAACTTATCCTTTAAACTAGGAATGTTAAAAGGTGCAACGGTGCAGCAAACGTAATCGTATTTGCTATCTTCTTTTTGTAATTCGTCCATGATGACTGTCGCTAATATTTTTTGCATGCCATTTCCGCGACAGTTCGGGTGAACGTTTGAGATTTCTTGATAGATAACGCGGTGTAGTTCGCTTTCTGATAGGCCGATATCAAGTCCTAAATGTTCATCGTCAATAGGAGGGACGAGTAGGGCACGAAATGCGATGAGCTCGTTTTCTATAAAGGCTCCGATCATCATGCCGTTTCCTTCTAGAATGTATTGAAACTCTTCTAGCGAGAGTGGTTGTAAACGACCTTTATCTTCTAATGCTTCAATTACAACGTTTTGTAGTGATAAGATTTGTTCGATATGTTCTAGAGCTAATAATGTAACGTGAAATGGCTCGCTGTTTTGTTTTAATGTTCCTTCGTATAGAACCGTCATGCGTTAGCCCTCCTTTAGCGTACAACGTCTTGAAAGACGGTTAGTTCTTGTAATGTAGTTTCGTTTATTTCAATGCCTAATCCTGGTTTTTCGTTTAAGCGAATAAATGGTACGTCGTAATGTAAGTCCCCAATGTCTTTCGTAAATTTTAATGGTCCTGTTAGTTCGACGCTAGTAATGATTTTTTTTGAGAAAGCGACATGGAATCCTGCGGAAGAGGCAACGGATGATTCGACCATAGATCCAACTTGGCATTCAATGCCTGCCATTTCCGCTTGATGAGCAAGTTTTACAGCTGGGTATATGCCGCCGCATTTCATTAGTTTTATATTCACTTTATCAGCAGCTTCTAATTTAATAATTTGGCGCATTTCACGAGAGCTTTTTAATCCTTCATCAATCATAAGTGGAAGGTCTGTTTTAGAACGAATATGAGCCATTGCGTCAATATCATCCGCTATAACAGGTTGTTCAATCCAGTCGATGTTTAAATGTCCTAATGAACGAAGTGCTGTTAATGTGTTCGCGCTATTTTTCCATCCTTGGTTTACATCAACGCGAATAGCGATATCATTTCCTACACGTTCACGGACAGCCTCAATTCTTTTTACATCTTCTTGTACATTTGTACCGACTTTCATTTTGAAAGATTGGTAACCTTTCTTAATCATGGAAGCAGCTTCTTCGGCCATATCTTCAGGATCGGCGATACTTAAGACGTGAGTGACAGGAAATTCTTCATGGTATCGTCCGCCAATTAATTGATATACAGGTTGGTTTAATTTTTTGCCCATTACATCAAAACAAGTGATATCAATTGCAGCTTTCGCAGTAGGAACACCGTAAATCGTATTGTTCATAATATCATGTGTTTTTTCGATATTCATTGGATTTTGCCCGATAAGAGCAGGAGCTAGTGTATGTTTTAAAACATGAAAAGTGCTTTCCCATGATTCACCTGTAACGTGATCATCGGCAACACCTTCACCGTAACCGACAATCCCTTCATTTGTTTCTATTTTGACGATAATAGAAGGCATATCAGGGTAAGAGCCATAACTAATAATAAATGGATTGCGAAGCGGTAAACGAATTGCGTAAATATGAATAGCTGTAATTTTCATTGTATAGTTCCCGTCCTTTTTATTATCCGTAGATTTGAAGTTACATATATTAATAAGAGGCTGAAGCTAATGATGAATAATCCATAAAAAGAATTTTCTGAATTACAATCTTAATTACCTTATTATATTTCAAAAGAAATGTAGGGACAATCTCTTGACATTTGAGTGAATGTTCAATATATTCTTCAAAATGGGATTTTTTATGAATGATTAAACTGCTTCGAATTTAGGAAGGAGAATGGAAGTTGAAAACATTAGAACTACAAGAGCGTTTAACGGAAATTTTTCAGCATTTACATGAAAACCCTGAAGTGAGCTGGAAGGAATATGAAACGACAGCTTATATTACTAACTTTTTAAAAGAAGAAGGAATTTCATATAAAACATTTGACGATTGTCCAGGCATAATCGCTGAAATCGGAGGCGGTCATCCAATTATCGCGGTTCGTGCTGATATGGATGCACTCTGGCAAGAGGTGGACGGAGAGTTCAAAGCGAACCATTCGTGTGGTCACGATGCTCATATGACGATTGTGATGGGTCTTATTTTACAATTGAAAAATATGAGAAGGGATAGTGGTACGGTTAGATTTATTTTTCAGCCGGCTGAAGAAAAAGGAAATGGTGCTTTAAAGATGGTAGAGAAAGGTGCTGTGGATGATGCTGATTTCCTATTTGGTGTTCATTTACGACCGATTGAGGAATTGCCTTTGAAACAAGCGGCACCATCTATTCGTCACGGAGCAGCTGGGTTTTTAGAAGGTACGATTCATGGAGAGGATGCACATGGAGCGAGACCACATCAAGGTATAAACGCAATTGACGTTATTTCAATGATTAATATTGGATTGAAAAATATATGGTTACCACCGCAAACATCGCATTCTGTTAAGATGACGAGATGCCAAGCTGGTGGTGATAATTTAAATATCATTCCGGGAAACGGTCATTTTAGCTTAGATGTAAGGGCAGAAAATAATATATTACTAGATGAGTTGAAACAGAAGATCGAGCACGTAATTACGTCTACTGAATCAATGGGATCCAAAATTTCTTATGAGTGGATTGATCTTGCGCCAGGAGCAGAAGTATCAGAAGAAGCAGAGCGTTTTATGCGTAAAGGTATTCTTGAAGTGTATGGGGAAGAGGGATGTACGGGACCGCTGTATACGACAGGAAGCGATGACTTTCATTACTATACAGTGAAAAGACCGCATTTAAAAGCAGTTATGCTAGGACTAGGGGCAAATCTACAACCGGGATTACACCATCCGTATATGAAGTTTGATCATTCTTGTATAATGGATGGGGTAGAAATATTGAAGCAAACTGTATTGAAAGTATTAGAAAACAGGGGCTAGAGAGCTCCTGTTTTTTTGTAGTAATTTGTCGGTAAGTCGATATATTTTCACGCACCAAATAATTTGATGAAAAATGAGCATTTAGTACATGGTGTATAATAATAAGTACCATTTTTTAATAGGAGAAGACGAATGAACGAACAATATTACGATGCTGTATTACATATAAAAACTGTCGGAGAGCAAAAAGGTTTTAATAAATCTTTACATTACCACCGTTATGAGCCGACACCATATAGTGGATTAGAAGAACTGTTGAATCAATACGAGATTAAAGGTGGCGATCGAATTGTAGACTTTGGATGTGGAAAAGGGAGATTGAATTTTTACATGCATCATAAGTGCGGTGCTTCAGCTGTAGGAATTGAAATGAATGAAGAATTTTATAAAGAAGCGATGGAGAACCTTGAGCGTTATGTAAAGAAGGTAAGAAGCAGTAAAGATAAAATCCAATTTGAATGTTGTTTAGCACAGGAATATGAGATTGATCCGCGTGATAATCGGTTTTATTTCTTTAATCCGTTTTCAGTACAAGTGTTTATGAATGTAGTAAATAACATCTTACGTTCGGTAGAAGAAGCAGAGAGAGAAGTGGATATTATTTTATACTATCCTTCGGAGGATTATATTTTCTTCTTAGAAAATCAGACTGCGTTTGAACTGAAGAAAGAAATTAGGTTGCCAGAAGCTTATGAGAAGAATGGGAATGAGAGATTTTTAGTTTATACATTAGGATTATAAAAAAAGCAGGTGCCTTGGCACCTGCTTTTTAAAACTCACGTCTCTATAATTAGTTACGGATTAAGTAATCAAATGCACCTAAAGCTGCATTCGCTCCTGAACCCATAGAGATGATAATTTGTTTGTATGGATTATTTGTACAGTCACCTGCAGCAAACACTCCTGGTACATTTGTAGCACCGTGCTTATCTGTTACGATTTCACCGCGAACGCGTTCAACTGTGTCACCTAACCAGTCTGTGTTTGGCACAAGACCGATTTGAACGAATACACCTTGTAATTCAACATGGTGAACTTCTTCAGTTTCACGATCGATGTAAGAAATACCGTTTACTTTGTCAGTACCAGTAATTTCTTTCGTTTGAACGTTTTTCAGAACAGTTACGTTAGGTAGGCTGTTAAGACGCTCTTGTAATACAGCATCAGCTTTTAATTCTGGCATGAATTCAAGAACAGTTACGTGCTTAACAATACCTGCTAAGTCGATAGCTGCTTCAATACCAGAGTTACCTCCACCAATAACCGCTACATCTTTTCCGATGAATAATGGACCGTCACAGTGTGGGCAGTATGCTACACCTTTGTTTTTGAACTCAGCTTCACCTGGTACGCCAACGTTACGCCAGCGAGCACCTGTTGAAACGATTACGCTCTTACTTTTCAGAATAGCGCCGTTTTCAAGTTCCACTTCAATAAGTTCTTTTTTCTCTAAACGTTTCGCACGTTGTAGATTCATTACATCGATGTCGTATTCTTTTACGTGCTCTTCAAGGCTTGCTACTAGCTTAGGACCTTCAGTGCGTTTTACGCTGATGAAGTTCTCAATACCCATAGTATCCATTACTTGACCACCGAAGCGCTCAGCAACGATACCAGTGCGGATGCCTTTACGTGCTGCATAAATTGCTGCACTTGCACCAGCTGGGCCGCCACCAACAACAAGAACATCGTACGGATCTTTATCAGAAAGCTCTGATGCATCTGGACCGTTACCCATTTTAGCTAGAATTTCTTCAAGTGTCATACGACCACTTCCGAAAGACTCACCGTTTAGGTAAACAGTTGGTACTGCCATGATGTCTTTACTTTCTACTTCCTCTTTGAATGCAGCGCCGTCAATCATAGTATGTGTAATACCAGAATTTAGAACGCTCATTACGTTAAGAGCTTGTACAACATCAGGACAGTTATGACAACTTAGGCTGATATAAGATTCAAAATGATATTCGCCTTGAATGTTTTTTATTTGATCAATTAATTTTTGTTCAACTTTTGGAGCGCGTCCACTCACTTGTAGTAAAGCTAACACTAATGAAGTGAATTCGTGTCCTAATGGAATACCAGCGAATACTACACCAGTGTCTTCACCAGGGCGATTTACGCTAAAGCTTGGTGTTCTCTCTAGTTCAACTTTTTCTACTGTAATCTTAGATGACATAGTAGTTAATTCATCTACTAGAGATAACATATCTTTAGATACGTTATCGTCTCCTGCGCTAACTTTAAGTAAAATGTCATTCTCCATTAATTGAAGGTATTGGGATAGTTGTGTTTTTATATCTGCATCTAGTATCATTTTGATCGAACTCCTTAGATTTTGCCTACAAGGTCAAGGCTTGGTTTAAGTGTTGCAGAACCCTCTTGCCATTTAGCTGGGCAAACTTCACCTGGGTTGTTACGTACGTATTGAGCTGCTTTAATTTTGTTAACAAGAATGCTTGCGTCACGGCCGATACCGTCAGCATTGATTTCCATAGATTGGATAACGCCGTCTGGATCGATGATGAATGTACCACGAGCAGCAAGACCTTCTTCTTCCATTAAAACGTTGAAGTTGCTAGTGATTGTGCGAGTTGGGTCACCAATCATAATGTATTCGATTTTGCCGATAGTTTCTGAGCTATCATGCCATGCTTTATGTGTGAAATGAGTGTCTGTAGATACAGAGTATACTTCAACGCCTAGTTCTTTAAGTGTTGCATATTGGTTTTGTAAGTCTTCAAGTTCAGTTGGACAAACGAATGTGAAGTCTGCAGGGTAGAAACAAACTACGCTCCATTTTCCTTTTAAACTTTCATCAGTAACTTGGATAAATTCTCCATTATGGTAAGCATTAGCTTTAAACGGTTTTACTTCTGTGCCGATTAATAACATATTAAAATTCCTCCTAAATGTTGGTTTTGAGCATCGGAAATTAGTTTGCTCATAAAATATATTTTTTAATTAACTATAATAATTCTAATTCAATATTAATTATCATATAGAAGTGGTTATTTTGTCAAGGAGAATGTAGCACTTTATTGTAATTTTAATTAATATTTATTCTCAATTAAGATTATGAAGTAGTTTAGCAGTGATAGAGTAGAAAATTTAGTTTTAAATGAGTGAATATAGTCATAGGTGAAAGGGTGTTTTAATTTAAGATTGAAATATAAAGATGATAATTAAATTTATTCGTGGAAAGAGTTCTTAGTAGATTTTGTATTTGAAAAGTAACTTCTTATTTTATTGTACAAAGAATTTTGCAATAAATAAAACAAAATGTATCGGAATCTTTTTGAACAATTTTTGTCATCATGGCATTTACTGTTGCAGAAGAAATCGAGTTTTGAGCTCAAATTTATTATCAATGGATTATATGCTGCTGGAGATATTCTAAAGCATGAAGGGAAATTACATTTAATAGCAGGAGCATTCCAAGATGCTGGAAATGCTGTGAATAAAGCGAAACAATTTATTCAACCAGATGCAAGTGAGTACGGAATGGTTTCTTCGCATAATGAAGTATTTAAAAAGAGAAATCGAGAATTGATTAAGCAGATGATGAAATAAGAAAGGAACCAAGTATACCCCCATTTACATCTCTATTTCTATGAATGAGAGGTGTAAATGGGGGTTTTCCTGTTTACTATATTTTCATTCATTATCATGACACCGGTTTCATTAGTTCATGTCATATGAATGTATTTCTCCAAAAAGGGAATACAAAGACTTGAACGTTTTATTTGTAAATCTTTCTTGAAAACAATGAATCTATGCTTGATTTGTGTTGGTCAACATCAAATTATGCTGTCCCTTTTGCTTGTTCGTTTGGAAATGGCATATTCTGTATGGAAGAAATGTATTGTTTTCCATGTTTTCGAGCTAACGATTCCAATATTTGACGAACGCGTTTTGTAAGATGACCTTGTTTTTTTATAGCCTCACAATATGCATCATAGAAAGCGTATTTAGACCAAAGGAAATCATCTTGTTGGAATAAGAAATGATTTTTGTACCATTCACCAATCGTATGGTAACAATTGCTTTCATGTGCTGCTGCACTTTGAGAAAGAATACGATCGGATAAAGACTTAGATAGATGAGAAATTGTGTTTTCTGTTTCAACTCGTAATGTTTTTTCTAACATTGTAATGATGTGTCGAGTAGCCATATGTTAACTCTCCTTTGTGTAAATGGGTAATACCATTCTATATTTAAAAAAATACTTACTATATTATTATACAATATATGGAATGCATCTACCTGCTTTTTAATTTGCATTTACAAAATCTTTTTTATTTGTTTACAAAAATAAAGTAAAGTAAGGTACAGTATATATATGAAAAAACAATAAAGGAATGAACACATTGTATATAACGATAGAAGAGGCCGCGGAGTATTTGAATTTACCAAAATCGTATGTTGAAGATTTAATTCAGCAAAAGAAAATTCGTGCGTTGTTCGATGGAGAGCAATATTTATTAAATAAAGAACAATTTAATACACATTTAGAACAAATGGAGAAATATAAACAGTTAGTGGAAGAAATATTAAACGAGCCCATTCCGGAAGATATGGATGTTAAAGACGAAGATTAAATTTATGAAAAGATCCCGTATTAAGATATACAGAAATGTATCTTAATACGGGATCTTTTCGTATTAGAAGGTTACATATTGCTCTGAAAGCAATTTCATAATTATAATTTAAAGGGATAAAATTTGAAATATTTTTGGGGTATTGATCAAGAGGAGTTTTTATATGAACAAATTCAAAAGCTTGGTTTATGAAGAAAGAGAAGCTTTAAAAGTATTTTTATTATTATTCTATATTATATTCTTTTTATATGACGTTATCTATTATTTTGTTTATCCTGCTATGGATATTAATGAGGCAACGATAGGTTGGCCAGAAGGCGGTATGGGGATAGGTGTATATATAGTAGTAATATCTTTATTTCCTATTTCAATATATCTTCAAAAACAAGGGTATGTTTATTTTGTAAAATATTTATTTTTAATTGGGTACATGCTTATTGATCTTATTAATAACCTAATGATTTATCTACACAGTGATCGTGTTTTTGAAAGCGGAAATATGGTTGAAATACTGTTAATTTTATTTGCACCGATTTTTGTGAATAGAAAATATTTTTATTTAGTTTCCTTTAGTGTAATTGGAAAATATGTATTTTTTACGTTGGTATTACAAGATATAAAAGTTGTGATTCCGCTTGTTTTATGTGTATTCTTTTTTATTATTTCACATTCTTTGTTAAAACGATTTCAGTCTTATGTAAGAACAGTTGTTGAGATGATGAATATTATGAAAGAGACCGAAAATTTAGCTGTAATTGGGACTATGTCTACAACAATTGCTCATGAAATTCGAAATCCATTAACAGCTCTAAAAGGATTTACACAAATCCAAAAAGAAAGAAACCCTACTGATGTGATGAGCTATGAGATTATGCTACAAGAAATTGAGAGGATTAACGGGTTTGTTAGTGAATTGATGTTATTGGGAAAACCGAAACCGATTAATTATGAATGGTGTAATATACGAGAAATCCTTTTATATGTTGTACAGTTAATGGAAAGTTATGCGTCTCAATATAAAGTGAAATTCCACTTGCAAGTAGATGGAAATTTACCCGCTATAAATGGCGATGATAAGCAATTAAAACAAGTGTTGTTAAACATTATCAAGAATGGAATAGAATCGATGCCAGAAGGTGGAGACATTCATATTCGTGCATTCAAAAAAGCTGGAGATAATTTGTGTATTTCTGTCCAAGATCAAGGTTTTGGTATAGAGAATGAGAAGATAGAGAAAATCGGAAAGGCATTTTATACAACAAAGGAGAATGGTACAGGTCTTGGGTTAATGATTACATATAAAATTATTGAAGAACATCAAGGGAGTATCGCAATTCAAAGTAGTATGGGCGTAGGAACGAAAGTGAAAATTTATTTACCAACAGCGTAGTGCATTAGAAGAAAAATTTTTTCAGAAAAGTGCTCTTGTTGTGTAAATATAAACATTTTATAAAATGTTTCAAGAAGGGTTTTTTTTATAAAACACTTCGTTTATAATGGAGGAAAATATCGACATGAAGCTTTGAGCTCGTGTAACGGTTCGGTAGTGTTATGAAATGAAAAGAAAAGAAGGGGTGCACGCGCATCCTTTTTTCTATGCAGATATGATGAAAGGGGTGGTATGATGGAATTAACATTAAATTCGGCTGTATGTTTACACACGATTCAATTTCGAAAAGAGCAAAAGAATTATATTGTAAAAGATACGATTACAGGAGAAAAATATGAAATGCCGCCACTTTGGATTGATGCACTAGCAATGATGCGTGACGGTTTTTTATTGGGAGAAATTGAGGAGAAATTAAAAGAAGAGTATCCGGCAGAAGAAGTAGACATGTTAGCATTCACGAGGCAAATGTTAGAGCTAGAACTTGTCGGAATGGTAGATGGAGAAGAGATAGCTTGTACAAAGAAGAAAGATAAAGATTATTTAGCTTGGGTACGCCCACGGGTGGAACAATTCTTTCTTAATTTAAATAAAAAATATAGAAGCAAAGGTCAAAAGTGATCTTTGCTTTTTTTGTTGTCCTTAAGTAGTTCTTATTTTAAAAAATAACAGCAAATGCTCTGGCAAAAGCACCATCACTATTTTTAATTTTTAAAGGTGCTGCTGAGAAAAAGAAGCGCTTCGTTTTAATGGAATCTAGATTTGTTAAGTTTTCAATTAAATAAATGTTATTCCCTAGTAATATGTGATGAATAGGTGATGTTTCTGTAGTTACTTCATCAGGAGAAATAAAATCTAAACCGACAGATTTTATTTTTAATTTAACTAGTTCTTCAGCTAATTCTTCGGAAAGATAAAATGCTTCTTTCGCATAAGATTCCGTGTTCCATTTATTAGATAGATTGGAATGGAAAATAACAATATCTCCTTCCTTTATGTCGATAGTATTGAGTACTTCCTTAGGCAACTTTCGTTCTTGAACATGAGTTACATCGATAAGAACAGCTTCGCCTACAAATTGATCAAGGGGTAATCGATCAATTGTTGTTGCGCCAGAAATAAAATGCGCAGGAGCATCGCAATGCGTGCCGACATGAACGACAGAATGAAAATCTGTAACTTGATATCCTGTCTCTTCAACACTTGTAATTGCTTCTAGTTGGATTTTTGGTGTTCCAGGAAATTGAGACATATTGTTTTCAAACGTTTGTGATAGGTCAATTACTTTCATCCTAAATACCTCCAATATATGTTTTTAAAATAATAAAAAGCTCATCTTCCATAATCAAGAAAGATGAGCTTTACATACAGTAGTTAAGTTTTATCTTCCAAAATGCAAAGCATTTTGCAGGAATTAGCACCTATTCAGTTTTTATAAACTGAGGTTGCTGGGCTTCAAAGGGCCGGTCCCTCTGCCTCTCTTGATAAAGGTATATTCAGTTTTAAGATTCGGAATTTTTTGTTTGTTTAATTGTAATTCATTTCCTTTTTTAGTGCAATACAAAATAGGTATTCACCCAAATAAAGTATCTCGCATATTGTAGCTTATGTAAGTAGAATGCTGCGAAGGGGTGGGTGCAGTGACAGGGAATGTATTGAACTATTTTGCTGGTGGAAATACAGCTAGAGGATTTTATAGCTTGTATGAAGAGAGTTTAAAAGGGCTAGATAGGTTGTTTATTTTAAAAGGTGGTCCAGGAACAGGGAAGTCTTCTTTAATAAAAGCAATTGGGCGTGAATGGGCTGAAAAAGGATATAATATTGAATTTTTACATTGTTCTTCTGACAATAAGTCAGTTGACGGTGTAATTATTCCGAAGTTAAATGTAGGAATTGTCGATGGGACATCGCCACACGTTATTGAGCCGAAAATGCCTGGAGTTGTAGAAGAGTATATAAATTTAGGGGTTGCTTGGGATTCAAATAAATTAAGAAAGCAGAAATTAGAGATTGAACGATTCGTTTCAGAAGCAAGTAAAGCCTTTCAAGCAGCTTATGGATGTTTTAAAGAAGCGTTAGTTATACATGATGAGTGGGAGAAAATATATATTAATAACATTGATTTTAATAAAGCAAACGAATTAACAGATCAGCTTATACAGAAACTATTTGCAGATAAAAGTGGAGATAAATCGATCGTGAAACACCGTTTTTTAGGGGCTGCTACACCGAAGGGAGCGGTTGATTTCGTTCCTAATTTAACAGAAGGACTGCCGCATCGCTATTTTATAAAAGGTCGCCCAGGTTCCGGGAAATCAACGATGCTTAAAAAATTAGCCAAGGCAGCAGAAGAAAAAGGTTTTGAAGTAGAAGTGTATCATTGTGGATTTGATCCAAATAGTCTCGATATGATTATTGTAAGGGAACTAGGATTTGCAATTTTTGATAGCACAGCACCGCATGAATATTTTCCAAGTCGTGAAGGTGATGAAATTATTGATATGTATGATCTCATTGTTACACCAGGGACAGATGAGAAGTATGCTACGGAAATTCGCGACGTTTCAATTCAGTATAAAACAAAAATGAGCGAGGCGATGTCTTTCTTAGCAAAGGCAAAATCAGTTCGTGATAAATTAGAGCGAATTTATATTGCTGCTATGGATTTTTCAAAAGTCGATGCGTATAAAGAAGAAATTCAAAAAGAGATTGAACGAATTGCAGTTGCTGTAATTGAAAAGAAAAAATAAGTATTTTGTTAGGCTGTCGGGAATTTTCTGACAGCTATTTTAGTATGTAGTAAAATTAGAAGTATATTTGTCGAATTTCCAGGGAAATGATCAAAAAATAGGGAGGGTATGAAATGAAAGTGAAAATTGAATTAGAATTAGAAAGAATTGAAAAAGAGAATGATGTGAAAATTTTATTTGCTGTAGAATCAGGGAGCAGGGCGTGGGGATTTCCGTCGAAAGATAGTGATTATGATGTTAGGTTTGTCTATATACGTCCTGTAGATTGGTATTTATCAATTCATGATAAACGTGATGTAATTGAATATCCAATTAGCGATGATTTAGACATAAGTGGCTGGGATATTAAAAAGGCATTGCAACTATTTGCAAAGTCAAATCCAGCGTTACTTGAATGGATTCGATCACCGATTTTTTATTCGAAAAACTCTAACCTTCCAGAACAACTTCAGCAAATGAGTGAAAAGGATTTTGATCCGAAATCAACAATATATCATTACTTACATATGGCTTCAAAAAACTATCGTGAATTTTTACAAGGTGAAAATGTAAAGTTGAAAAAGTACTTTTACGTATTACGTCCTATTTTAGCCTGTAAATGGTTAGAAGAGAAAGGGACATTGCCCCCAGTAGAATTTGACCGGTTAATTACGGAACTATCAGTAGAGTCTATCGTATTGAATGAAATTGAAAAGTTGCTAATAAAGAAAAAAGCGGGTACTGAATTGGATATTGGTCTAAAAATTAATGTGTTAAATCAATTTTTAGAGGAGCAAATTGATTATTATCAGCAATACGTGAAAGGGATTGAAAAGGGACTAGGCATCGATATTGAAAGCTTAAATACATTATTTCGAAATATGTTGTTTGAAGTATACAAAAAAGAGCATAAGTAAGTTTATGCTCTTTTTTTGTTTGTAGGAATAAAGAAAACAGAGATAGATGCGATAAGACCTGCAAATGAGAATAAGTAAAAATTCCATGCCAAGTCATACTGCATTGTCATAATAATACCGACAAGAACCGGACCGGCGATTGCGCCAATTCGTCCAAGACCAAGTCCCCAGCCTAAAGAGGTAGCTCGGATATGCGATGGGAAGTATTGTGTTACATACGCATTTAATATTTGAGTAATACCGACTGATCCAATTCCAGCAAGACCAATTAAAAGATAAATGATTGTAATGGATGGTTTAATTGTTAATAGTCCGATACATATGGCCGCCATAAGATAGGAGATGCTGATAACAATTTTTGCTCCTATACGATCCGCGATTGCCCCAGCAAATAATGCACCGATAGCTGCAGTAATGTTTAGCATAAGTAGAAATGATAAACTAGATCCAAGTGGATATCCTGCTTGGCGCATCATCTGTGGTAACCAAGTGTTTAAACCATATATTAAAAACATTCCCATTATATAAGTGGTCCAGAAAAGTAGAGTTGCTTTCATGTATTCTTTTGAGAATAATGTAAGGAATCCGTTTTTCTTTTGTATATTAGTTGATGTTTGAGGAATTTCTTTTCTTACATGTAATTCAATTTGAAAACGATCACGAATTTGTTTCGCTTCTTCTTGCCGATTACGTGACAGTAAAAATTGAATGGACTCAGGTAAATAACGAACAATGAAGGGAATGAGAAGTAGAGGAATCATTCCGATGCCAAACATAATTCTCCATCCGAAATCTTCTAACATAAACATGGACAAAATGGCGCCTAGTACGATACCTAAGGGATAGCCGGTAAACATAATTGCATAAATAAAAGATTGTCGCTTTTGGGGTGAATACTCAACAGTAAGTGCCGAAGCTGTTGGGATAACACCACCTAATCCAATTCCTCCGATAAATCGAGATAGCCCGAATAATTCCGGAGAAGGAGTAATTGCAGCTAAGCCCATTGTAATAGAAAAAAGGGCTAGGCAGCATATGAGTGTCCATTTTCGTCCAATTAGATCTGTAATGGTTCCAACTAGAATAGCACCAATAAACATCCCAAATAAAGCATAGCTGGCAATTGTTCCAGCGTGAGCTGGTGATAGTGCCCAGCTATTGTCCTCTAGGAGCTTTGGTAGAACGGCACCGTAAATACCTAAATCATATCCGTCAGCTAGAATGGCTAGCCAACAAATAAAAACAACAAGTTTTGTAATAGAGCTTGAAAAGGTAGTTTTTGTAGATTCTAGATGAGGTGGAGCAGAAGGTTGCATAGTATTCACCTCTTTTTTGTAAATTAATATATTATTTTGTTGAATGCTAATATTTTCCTTCTTATGTCGAAAATTATCTGAAAAATCTTCATAAAAATAAAGAAGTTCAACGGGATTTCCGTTGAACTTCTTTGTTTTTTTACTCGTTATCAACTCGTTTCAATGGCTGATCTGCTGGACCTTCGATAACGTCCCCATCAATTGAAAAGCGAGATCCGTGGCAAGGACAATCCCAAGTGCAATCACCGTTATTCCATTCAACTTCACAGCCGAGGTGCGTACAAGTTGTATCGACAATATGTAATTCTCCTTCTTTGTCTTTATAGGCACCTGCGCGTTTACCGTTGACACGTACAACAGATCCTTCGCCAACTTCAAGATCTTCTGGTTTACGTAAAGCAGTTTCAATTTTTCCTTCAATTAAATGTTTAGCAACATCAATGTTCTGTGTAAGGAATGACTTTATGTCCGGATTCGAGTGGAAGCGTGATGGTACAAAAAGTTCTTTATAGGGATTGTGAATTTTTGTAATTGAATCTTTTAGTAAATGAGCTGCTACAGTTCCAGTTGTCATGCCCCATTTACGATATCCTGTTGCAACAAATATATTTGGATTACTTTCATTAATATGTCCGATATAAGGGAGTTTATCTAAAGTAATTAAGTCCTGTGCAGACCATCTATAAGGAACCTCATCTACTCCAAAAGTAGCTTCAGCAAAGGAATATAGTGCTTCATAATGAAGCATCGTATTAATCCCTTGCCCTGTTTTATGGCTTTCTCCACCGATTAAAATTAGTTGTTCACCATTGCCTGTTATATAGCGTAAGGAGCGTTTGGGATCATCAATACTTAAATACATCCCTCCTGGATAATCTGTTTTCGCTTTTATAGCAAGAGCATAGGAACGTTCTGCATACATTCGCGTAAAGAAAAAGCTATTGGCATCATAAAAAGGGAAATGTGAGCAAGAGACGACATATCCACAAGTGATGCGGTGACCACTCTTTGTAATTACTTGTGGATAAACCCCTTTTTCAATATCTAACGCTGTTGTTTGTTCATAAACTGTTCCACCCATTTCCACAAACTTTTCTAAAAGTGTTTTTAAATAAAGGAGAGGATGGAATTGCGCTTGATTCTTCATTACAAGTGCTGATTGTACTGGAATAGGTAGGGGTAGGGATTGAACATAGTCACAAGGAATATTTAATTTTTGATAGGCTTCATATTCTTTCGTTAAATTTCGTAATCCATTATCAGTAGTTGTGTATAAATAGGAATCTTCATTTGTGAAATTACAGTCAATTTTATATGCTTGCACAGTCTCGCTTATAAATTGTAGAGCTTTATTATTTGATTCGTAGTAAAGCCGAGCTTTTTCAACACCAAAATGATTTATTAATTCGTCATAAATAAGATCATGTTGTGCTGTTACTTTTGCAGTTGTATGTCCAGTTGTTCCATTTAAAATAGAGCCAGAATCAATTAAAACAACTTTCAATCCTTCTTTAGCGAGTAAATAGGCAGTGGTAATACCTGTAATACCAGCACCGATGACAGCAACATCTGTCTTTATATTTTCGGATAAATGAGGAAAAGTAGGAAACTGAGTGGATTTAATCCAATAGGATGATGGCAATTGTGGAAATGTGTCATCTGTCATTACGAAAACCTCCTGATTTAGAACAATTTTCCTTTTAATATCTCCATATTATATGGAATTCATGTGTGCTATTTTTGAAGGATTTTAATTTTAATGAACGAAAGATATAATTATTCTAAAATAATTATTTTTAGGGATTAGTATGAAGAGGTATGCTTTATATAAAACTAAATTCAAGTGATCGTATTTGTTAATACATAGAGAGTTCTTGAGTGAGATAGAGTTTATAGCTTTTAAGTATATTTATATATATAACGGATAAATCCTTATAAAACCTATACTTTCTCTTTATTGAAATAAGGTATAATTATAAAAATATAACCAACCTTTATTACTAGGTCATAAAAGTTGTTGACAATATAGAAAGTCTATTGTTATGATTCATCATGTGGAAAGGTTGATAGAGAGTAAAAAGAGAAATGTTTTTCATTGATAATAAAAGCGAAAAATAAGTGACGATAGAGTGAGTATATTTTCCTTATGATAAATGCTTTTTGGATCGCCTAGTAAAATCAATCTGGAAGCAAGAATTGATATATGCAAGTTGCGCAGGGCGCGGCATAAGAAAGGGGCAAAAGGATGAAGGAGCTTCATACGTTTGGGTGGTATGCAGCGCGTGTATCACCACATTTGCCAAAAAAAGCATTTAAACCAGTTCCTACTCGTTTATTTGGTGGACTGGCTTATTTACTTGTGGCATTGGCGGGGTTAATAACGATTGGTGTATTTGAATTGAATGTGTGGGCAAATCTAGGAATTGCAATTGTTCTTGGACTATGTTTTGCTTCACTTGGATTTTTAGGACATGAAATTTTACATGGAACGGTTGTAAGAAAGGCATGGCTTCGTGATTTTTTAGGTGCGATTGCATTTATGCCATTATCAACTGGTCCAAAACTTTGGAGAAAGTGGCATAATGCAACGCATCATGTTCACACACAGCATGAAGAGAATGATCCAGATGCATGGCCGACACTTGAGAAACTTAAAAAGAGTAAATTTTTGAGCTGGGTATATCACATGCCTCTTCATGTTCGTTCATTCTTTAGTTTTCTGTCACTAACAATTCAATTTACATTGCATTCGACTCGAATGTTCTTTCATTTTATTAAGGAATTTAAGTCATCCAATCAAAAATCTGTATGGCTTCAACTTCTTTTGCCTTGGACGGTTTGGATTAGTCTATTGTTTATTATGGGACCTGCAAAGTGGTTATTTGCATACGTGATTCCGTTGTTAATTGCTAACTTTATTGTAATGGCATATATCGCAACAAATCATCGCTTAAATCCAATTGTTCCAGTAAATGATCCATTAGCAAACTGTTTATCAGTAACAGTGCCGCGCTGGGTAGACGTTTTACATTTCAATTTCTCATACCATACAGAACATCATCTGTTTCCTGCTATGAGCTCTAAATACTATCCGTTAGTAAAAGAGAAAATTAAAGAAATGTGGCCGGAACGTTATCACGAAATGCCAATGACAAAAGCATTGGCAGCGCTTTGGAATACACCACGTGTGTATTATCAAGGAAGTGAGTTAATTGATCCTCATAAAGAACATTTCTACGGTTCTTTAGGAAATGGACTAGACCCTCATAATATTTCATATCGTGAGGAACATATAGAGGAAAAAGAGGCTATTAAAAAGGTAAATCAATAAAATTAGATATATTTTAAAGTGAAAAAGCAAGCTCTCTTGGAGCTTGCTTTTTATTATAAAGAAACTTCTTTCTTGTTCTTTATATTGACGTGGACAGAGTTATTTTCTTTTCGTTGTAGTCGTTTTTCTAGAAGACTAACAAGATAAGTAAATAGAAGAACAAGTGCGAGATAGTATACACCAACAATGATATATGTATCTAATTGTTGGAAGTTACCTGCGGCAATCGATAAACCTGATCCCCATAATTCGGACATCCCTACGTAAGCAACAAGGGAAGAATCTTTCAATCCAATAATAAATTGATTCCCTAGAGGAGGAAGAGATAGGCGAAATGCTTGCGGTAAGATAATACGGCGCATCGCTAAAGGATAAGGCATGCCTAAAGAGCGAGCAGCTTCCAATTGTCCCCGGTCAACGGATTGAATTGATCCGCGGAAAATTTCTGTAATATACGCACCGTTATGAATTGCTAAAGCAATTGCTCCTGCCCAAAAAGGGGTGAAAACAACAACAGATGTAATCCCAAAATAGAGAATTGCGATTTGAACAATTAAAGGTGTACCACGAATAATGGCGATGTATACATGAGCAATACTATTTAAAACCTTATTGTTAGAGATTCGAAAGAAGGCGAATAGTAATCCAATTAGTGAACCTAGTAATAGGGATGTTAATGTTAATTGTAATGTGACAATAGTAGCCTTTAAGAGTGTAGGATAGGTAGAAATAAAAATTTCAAACATATGTGTCACCTCATATTGTATGGATTTTAGTAGGGAATGAAATGCCCCACATGAAAAGTGGGGCATGATTTATGGAATCATTGAATAGCTAACTTACTTCGCTTTTGCCTCTTCCCCAAGAATATTACGGCCAAACCATTTTTTACTGATCTTTTCATACGTACCATCTTTAATGATTTCATCTAAAGCTTTATTTACTTTCTCAACCATTTCTTTATCATCCTTGCGAATAGCAATTCCCATTTCATCAAGATTTAATGGCTTTCCAGCTTCTTTTATATTAGATTTTCCTTCTTTTATCATACGTAAACCAACCATCTGGTCAGTGATTACTGCGTCAACACGCCCAGGCTCTAGGTCCATAAGTGCGGTAATATCACTATCGTACTCTGTAATTTGATCTGTATATTTTGTAACAAGACTTTTAAAGGTACTAGCCTTTACAACACCAATTTTCTTACCCTTCAAGTCCTCTGGAGAAGAGATAGATGTATTCTTTTTAGATACAAAAATTTGGGCACCAGAGCGATAATAAGGATTTGAGAAATTGACAGCTTTTAATCGTTCTTCTGTGATTGCCATACTTCCTAATATCACATCATATTTTTTTGATTGTAGGCCTTGAATCAATGTTTCCCAAGGATTTGTAACAGGAGCAGGTTTCATTCCCATCTTTTTTGCGAGAGCTTCACCTATTTCTACATCAAAACCGACAAGTTTCCCGTCATTTTCTTTATAGTTAAAAGGCTTGTATAAGCCACTCATCGCGTAACGAAATTCCTTTTCACCGTTTGATGAAGTAGTAGAACTTTCCTTACTACAGGCTCCTAGTATGAAGGATGTACATAATGTAATACTCGCAACAATGGTTAATAATTTCTTCTTCATAGAACCCCTCCTATATATTGATCATACGGATGGTTTTAAGTATGTTATCGAGATATTTTATTTGGACAATTAGTTGTGCGCCGTATGAATGTATTTCTTTACGCTTGAAATAGAAGTAACATTATAAAACGTTACGTAAAAATTGCTTTGCCCGTTCATGTGATGGAGCTGAAAAGAATTGCGCTGGAGGAGCATCCTCTACAATTTTCCCATCATCCATAAAGATGACGCGATCAGCTACATCTCTTGCAAAATTCATTTCATGAGTAACAATAACCATGGTCATTCCTTCTTCAGCAAGTTCTTTCATAACTTGCAATACTTCTCCAACAAGTTCAGGGTCTAAGGCTGAGGTAGGTTCATCAAATAGCATAATTTTAGGATTCATAGCAAGAGCTCTTGCTATCGCAATGCGCTGTTTTTGGCCACCTGAAAGTAGGTGGGGCGTTACGTCAGCCTTATCCTGTAGGCCGACTTTTTGTAGGAGTTGATTCCCAATCTCCTTTGCATTTGCTGTCTCCAATTTTTTAACGTGAATAGGTGCTTCTATGATGTTTTCTAGTGAGGTCATATGAGGAAAGAGGTTAAAGTGCTGAAAAACCATACCGACATTTTCACGGACTTTGTTTAAATTTGAATGCTTTGGATCAATTCGTTCACCCTGAAGGTGAATTTCACCTTCATCGTACATTTCTAAAAAGTTAAGACAGCGAAGTAATGTACTTTTTCCGGAACCACTGGCACCAATTAAAACAACAACTTCTTTTTCTTTTACTTCTAAATCAATTCCTTTTAAAACATCAAGTGAGCCAAATGATTTTACTAGATTTTGAACTTGAATCATACAAAACCTCCAGTCAAAAATATATTTTACAAATGTTGCCCCTTATTTCTGTTATTAGTCATAAATTGTCAGAATCCTTTATTTTTTTCGGTGGATTTGATATTCAAGGAAATAATGATTTTTAAAATCCCTATATCTTTCTATAACGAAAATATGGATAATAATATATAGGTAGTACTTATATTGCTTATAAGAAGGGGGAAAGAAGAGATGGAAAAAGAAAGGAAAACATTTTCCTTTGGCTTGCGTATACAGCTTATGCTATTTACTACAGTTTTAGCTTTAATTACATATTCAACAAGTTTATTTTTTATTTACGTTATATATGATTATTTTCAAAGTTATGTAAGTCAAACTGTTTATAATATTATCGTTATGTTATTAGGTGTAGTATGGTCTGGAATTTTAGCATATGGGGCAGCAATATTCTTAATTAAACCACTTCGGAAGTTAGAGGAAGCTGCAAGGAAAGCGGCTGATGGTGATATTCGTGAAGATGTCCCATTGCCAAATACAGATGATGAGATTAAATCTTTAAGTGTTGCATTTAATATGATGCTAGGAAACTTAAGGGGCATGGTAAAAAATATTGATACTACATTTTCGTATACAAATAATCAAGTTCAGCAAATTAGAAAACAAACAGGTGAAGCGACTAAGCAAGCACAAGGTGTGTCTGAAACCCTTGCAGAGATTTCTTCTGGTGCTGAGCAATCCGCAGCATCGATTCAGGCGATTGTTTCTACTGTTGATACAACGACTTCTATTGCGAGTGAAGTGGAAGAAAAGGCGAAACACTCTGATCAATTGTCCTCAGAAATGGTTCAAGCTTTAGGGCAAAGTACTCGTGTCTTTACTTCTTTAATTCAAGGTATTCAAACATTGGCGAAAGAAAATGAAGATTCGATGCAAAATGTACAGAAATTAGAAGAAAGAATGAAACAAGTGGAACAAATAGTTTCTGTTGTAAGTGAGATTGCTAGCCAAACAAATTTATTAGCATTAAACGCTTCTATTGAGGCGGCTCGTGCAGGAGAACATGGAAAAGGCTTTGCAGTTGTAGCAGAAGAAGTACGCAAACTTGCTGATGAAAGTGATCATTCTGCCAGAAACATATCGCAATTATTACGGAATATGCAGGAAGAAGTGCAACAAGTCGCCATGAAAATGACCGAGCAAGTGAAAACAGCTAAAGAAGAGGCGAAACGCGGAGAAGCTACAGAATTAATTTTAAAAGAAATGTCATCAAGTATTATGGAAGTCGCCGATGCAACCAAGCAAATTAGTAGTTATATGAATGAACAAGTGAGTCATATTCATCAAACGGGAGCACAAACAAAGGCTGTAGCAGCAATTGCTGAGGAAACGTCAGCTGGGTCACAAGAAGTGGCACGTGTGACACTACAACAGTCTAAAAATATGGTAGTAATTGATCAATTATTAAAAGATTTAGAGAAGCAAGCAGCTGATTTGAAACGAACAATTGAACGGTTTTCAATGTAAAAAGGAAGAACAGCATTCTGTTCTTCCTTTTTATATATGAAAAGGGGGAATGCTTTGTTGAAAGTGAAAAACGTTGCAAGGGTCATATAAGGTTTTCACTTTACGCAATCTTTGAAAGTTAGAGCCATAATAACTAGTTTGCCAATTCTTAATGTCGATATCGGGCCAATTGACATAGTCGCCTAGTGTATAAGGATCTAAACTTTCTCGTAAGTCTTTAACCCAGCGTATATTTTGATTTTCTTCATCGTCGCATTTCCAAGAAGTAATATATTCTTGAGCAATGATTGCCTTGCGATGGAAATAAGCGGTTTCATTAGGAGAAATATTTTCTACAGCACCTACGAGTGATTGATGCCAAATACTCGCATCTTTATTTGGTGCATGAGAAAGAAAATATTGCATGGTTTGAATGCCTTTAAGAGGGATAGGTTTATATACGTAGGAACCAGAGCGTTTAAAGTTTTCAGGAATATTACCGCTGTTAAAGAATTGAACAGCCTTTATATATGGGACTTCATCTATAAATAGAGAAGGATTACCAGTTTCAAGAAGAGGAGATAATAAGGAATGGAGTTCAGAGGGAGAGCCAACAAACTCACCTTGTGCTTCGATTTTATTTCGTTGCTTTGCGAATAATTCAATTGATGAAGTGAGACGTTCGTCTATATAAGGCGCCCAGTTTTGCCAAGCTTGAAAGGCAGCAATAAAGTCTTGCCATTCCCATGTAATTGAGAAGATTGATACATTTTTTATAGGATGTACTCGAAAAGTTAAGGATGTAACAATTCCGAAGTTTCCACCACCACCACCACAGCATGCCCAAAATAAGTTAGAGTTTTCTTGCTCGTTTGCACGAATGAGTTTTGCGCCAAATTTTCCGCACGCTTGTACCATTTCAACTTCTACTAATTGATCACATGTTAATCCAAATAAGCGTGAAAGCATACCGATGCCACCGCCAAGTGTTAATCCAACAATTCCAACGCTTGCACTTGTACCAGCCGGTATTGTAACACCATAATTCCAAAGCTCTTTATAAACAGTGCCAAGATTTGCACCAGCTTCAATTGTTGCTGTTAATTTATCTGTATTAACAGTAATGCGATGCATTTCACTCACATCAATAATAAGTCCTCTATTTAAAAGAGAAAAATTTTCATAGCTATGACGTCCGCTTCTTAAGCGAAACGGTATATGACGTTCACGTGCCCATTTTAAGGCGTTACACACATCATTTTTATTTTGGCAAAAAACAATAATACAAGGGAGTTTTGGAATACTTAAATTTAAATTTATTCGGGCTACGTCGTAGTCAGGATCTGAGGGAATAATGATACGACCTGTTAATTTTGTTTGTTTCAATTTATCACTCCTTTCTAAAATAAACAGTGCTTTTTATTAATATATGAAAAGCGTATGTAACGTGTGTGGACAAGAGTAGGTGAGGAATGAGATTTTCCTTTGTGAGAAATAAATAAAGCATAAGAATAAGGAATCTACATAGAGTTTCATGAAAACAGTTGCAAACTGTTCATATTTTGTTATGATAGTGTTACGAAAACGTTTGCATAAATTTTAATGGGATGCAAAAGGAGAGAATGATTATGAATAAGACATGGTGGAAAGAAGCGGTTGCTTATCAAATTTATCCACGTAGCTTTATGGATTCAAATGGCGATGGTATTGGAGATTTACAAGGTATTATTGCAAAACTGGATTATTTAAAAGATTTAGGTATAGATGTAATTTGGATTTGTCCAATGTATAAATCGCCTAATGATGATAATGGTTATGATATTAGTGATTACCAAGATATTATGGATGAATTTGGTGCGATGGAAGATTTTGATGCGTTACTAGATGAGGTTCATAAGCGTGATATGAAGCTTATTATTGATTTGGTTATTAATCATACAAGTGATGAACATCCGTGGTTTATTGAATCACGTTCTTCTAAAGACAATCCGAAGCGTGATTGGTATATTTGGCGTGATGGTAAAGATGGCGTGGAACCAAACAATTGGGAAAGTATCTTTAATGGCTCTGCATGGGAATATGATGAAGTGACAGAGCAATATTATTTACATTTATTCTCGCGTAAACAACCAGATTTGAACTGGGAGAATAAAGAAGTTCGTGAAGTTTTATATGATACTGTTAATTGGTGGCTTGATAAAGGTATTGATGGTTTCCGCGTCGATGCGATTAGCCACATAAAAAAAGAAGATGGTTTAAAGGATATGCCAAACCCAAAAGGGTTAAAGTATGTGCCTTCTTTTGACAAACATATGAATGTCAATGGTATTCAGCCATTATTAGAAGAATTAAAAGAAAACACATTTGCTAAATACGATATTATGACTGTTGGGGAAGCAAATGGTGTGAAAGTTGAAGATGCTGATCTTTGGGTTGGAGAAGAGAACGGTAAATTCAATATGGTATTCCAATTTGAGCATTTAAGCTTATGGGATGCAGAAAAGAAGAAAGATCTTGATGTTGTTGAGTTGAAAAAAGTATTAACAAAGTGGCAAAAAGGTTTAGAAAATAAGGGCTGGAATGCTTTATACATTGAGAATCATGATAAGCCACGTATTGTGTCTACTTGGGGAAATGATAAAGAATACTGGCGTGAAAGTGCAACAGCTTTAGGAGCGATGTATTTCTTTATGCACGGTACACCGTTTATTTATCAAGGACAAGAAATTGGTATGACGAATGTTCAGTTCCAAAATATTGAAGATTATGATGATGTAGCAATTAAAAATTTATATCGCGAGAAAATTGCAGAAGGAGTATCTCATCAAGATATGATGGAAATTATATGGGCTTCTTGCCGTGATAATTCACGTACACCTATGCAGTGGAATGCTGAAAATAATGCTGGCTTCACAACAGGAACACCTTGGTTTGGGATGAATCCAAACTACAAGGAAATTAATGTTGAAAAGCAGAAAAATGAAGAGGACTCTATTTTCAATTTCTATAAAAAAATGATTGCCTTGAAAAAAGAGCATGATGTATTGAATTATGGTACGTATGATTTAATTTTAGAAGATGATTCGCAAATTTACGCATATACTCGTACATTGCAGGGTGAAAAAGTAATTGTAATTAGTAACATTTCGAACCAGGAAGCTGTATATAATGAGAGTACATTCGCACTAGAACGCAAACGTTTGCTCTTAAATAACTATGAAGTTGCCGAACATGATCAATTAACTACAATTACGTTAAAACCTTATGAAACAAGGGTTTATCGCATTTCATAATAAAAAAGGATGCTCTTTGAGCATCTTTTTTTATTAAAAAAAATAAATTTCTATTGCAATGTGAAAACGCTTTTATTAAAATAGATTTATGAAAACGGTTGCGTAACAAAAAAAGAAGGGATGCAAGGAATCGTTTTCATAAGAGAAATAGAAATTATAATTCAAATCATTATGTTGTTATAAATAAAGGGGAGGAAGAACAGATGAAAATTACGTCTTTTGATTTTTGGCAAAAGTTCGGGAAAGCGTTATTAGTTGTTGTAGCTGTAATGCCAGCAGCTGGCTTAATGATTTCCATCGGTAAGTTAATTGGGATGTCTGCTGGGGATATTAACGCAGTTCATACAATTGCTCGAGTAATGGAAGACATCGGTTGGGCAATTATTACAAATCTACACATTTTATTCGCAGTAGCAATTGGGGGATCTTGGGCGAAGGATCGCGCAGGTGGTGCGTTTGCAGCGCTATTAGCATTCGTCTTAACAAACCGAATTACAGGAGCTATATTTGGTGTAAACCCTCAAATGTTAACGGATTCAAAAGCGACAGTTTCTTCGGTATTAGCAGGAGATTTACTTGTAAAAGATTATTTCACTTCTGTACTTGGTGCACCAGCATTAAACATGGGAGTTTTCGTAGGGATTATTACTGGTTTCTTAGGAGCTACTTTATACAACAAATACTATAACTATAATAAACTACCACAGGCATTAGCATTCTTTAATGGAAAACGCTTCGTACCATTCGTTGTAATTGTTTGGTCTACAGTTACTGCGATTATATTATCACTTTTATGGCCATTTATCCAAAGTGGATTAAATGAATTTGGTCGCTGGATTGCAGCATCTAAAGATAGTGCACCAGTTGTTGCACCATTTGTATATGGAACGTTAGAACGCTTATTATTACCGTTTGGATTACATCATATGTTAACAATTCCGATGAACTACACAGAGCTAGGCGGAACATATACGATGTTAACTGGTTCAAAAGTTGGACAAGTTGTAGCAGGACAGGATCCATTATGGCTTGCATGGATTACAGATTTAAATAACTTGTTAGCAAATGGAGACACGAAAGCGTATAATGATTTATTAAATAATGTTGTGCCAGCTCGTTTCAAAGCTGGGCAAGTTATCGGTTCAACAGCAGCATTAATGGGTATTGCGTTTGCAATGTTCCGTAACGTTGATAAAGATAAGCGTGCAAAGTATAAACCGATGTTCTTATCAGCAGCATTAGCAGTATTCTTAACAGGTGTTACAGAACCAATTGAATTCATGTTCATGTTTATTGCGCCAGTATTATATGTTGTGTATGCAATTACAACAGGACTTGCATTCGCATTAGCAGATTTAATTAATTTACGTGTTCATGCATTTGGATTTATTGAGTTAATTACACGTACACCAATGATGGTCAATGCAGGTTTAACGAGAGATTTAATCAACTTTGTCATTGTTTCATTAGTGTTCTTCGGTCTTAACTTTACATTATTCAACTTCTTAATTAAAAAATTCAATTTACCAACACCAGGGCGTGCAGGTAACTATATTGATAATGAAGATGAGTCATCAGAAGGAACAGGAAATGTACAAGATGGTTCATTAGCAACAAAAGTTATTGATTTATTGGGCGGAAAAGATAATATTTCTGACGTAGATGCTTGTATGACACGTTTACGTGTAACAGTAAAAAATTTAGATGTGGTTGCACCAGAAGCACAGTGGAAACAAAATGGTGCTTTAGGACTTATTGTAAAAGATAAAGGTGTACAAGCAGTATATGGCCCGAAAGCTGACGTATTAAAGTCAGACATTCAAGATATGTTAGGTGCGTAATAATATGAAATTGCTAACTTTAAATTGTCACTCTTGGCAAGAAGAGAATCAAATTGAAAAAATAAAGTATCTTGCCAAAGTAATTCAAGAAGAAGATTATGATGTGATCGCATTGCAAGAAGTAAGTCAATCTATACAAGCTGAAAATGTATGCGGTAACAAGAAAAAAGATAATTTTGGACTATTACTACTAGAAGAGTTAAGAGCCTTACATGTAAAAGAGTACAATATTATTTGGGACTTCTCTCATATTGGATATGATGTGTACGAGGAAGGATTAGCAATTATAACAAAGCATAACGTTGTAAAAGAAGATACGTTCTTTATTTCAGAAAATAAGGATACAGCGTATTGGAAAACACGCAAAATTGTAAGTGCAACAATTGCTTATAATGGTAAGAAGATAACGTTTTACTCTTGTCATCTCGGTTGGTGGAATGATGAAGAAGAATCATTCAAAGGCCAGGTCGATCGTTTAATAGAGCGTGTAGATAGCAATGAACTCTCCTTCTTAATGGGTGATTTTAATAACAATGCTCGTCTGCAAGGAGAGGGTTATGAGTATATTATGAAAAAAGGTTTATATGACACATATGAACTAGCAATGGAGAAGGATGAAGGAACAACTGTCCAAGGTGAGATTGCTGGTTGGGATGAAAATAAACAAAACTTACGAATCGATCTAATATTATGTAACCAAAGTAAAACGGTTAGTTCTTCAAAAGCTATTTTTAATGGTACAAATCGAAATGTAATTTCAGATCATTTCGGTGTAGAGGTACAATTAGATATATAATAGAAGAAATCCTCACAGATAATAAAAAGCTGTGAGGATTTTTTTGATGAATACAAGTATTTCCAAGAGAAAATAATTGTACTTTTTATGACATTTCCTATATATTTGTTATTATTGAATGTAAAACTAATTTGGTCATTTTGTATGCATACTTTTTTTACTTCGTTATATAATGAAGTAGGTGAAATATTTTATGGGAAAAAATAGTGCATTTTCGTTTAATCCACGATGTAGAAAGTGATATAATTGCAAAATGTATGTATCATTTTCTAAAGAAGGAAAAATATATAATTAGGTGATAGCTTATATGAAACAGATTTGGCGTATTTATAAGACAGATTTACGGAATGTAGCCAAACATTGGGCTGCAATTGTTATTGTATTAGGTTTGATGGTTCTACCATCGTTATATGCATGGTTTAACATTAAAGCCTCTTGGGATCCTTACGGAAATACGAAAGGAATCCAGATTGCAGTTTCTAACCAAGATGTTGGGTCAAATTTAAGAGGGAAAGATATTAACATCGGGAAAGAAATTGTAGATTCACTTAAGAAGGACAAAAATTTTGGTTGGAAGTTTGTCGATGAAAAGCAAGCAATTTATGGAGTAGAGCGTGGAGATTATTCCGCAAGTATTACTATTCCAAAAGATTTTTCTGAAAAGATTGCAACAGTCTTGAATGAAAATCCAGAGAAACCGGAAATTGAGTATTACGTAAATGAAAAGGTGAATGCCATTGCACCGAAGATTACAGCTAAAGGTGCATCAGGTCTTACTGAAGAAATTAGTAAAAACTTTGTTAAAACTGCAAACGGTGAGATTTTTGAAATTTTCAATGACCTTGGAATCGATTTAGAAACTAACTTACCGAGTATTGAAAAAGTAAAAGATCTTGTATTTAAGTTAGAAGCGCAGTTCCCAGAAATGAATACACTCATGGATAAGGCGTTAGATGATGCAACTCGCGCGGAAGATGTTGTGAAAGTAGCTCAGAAAGAGTTACCAGTTGTAGAAAGTGTTATTAACGATGGGCAGGAAGCGTTAGGGAATTTAGATAAGTTCTTTGCAAGGCAAGATCAAACGTTAAAAAATGCTCCAGGGACGATAAGAAATGATTTAGTAGCAGCAAAAGGTGTTATGGATAGTGCAGCTGCATTTACTGACTTTTTAATGAATCCAGGTGTGGATTTAAATATCCCTGATTTGTCTGGAATGAATGGATTACCTGAATTCCCAGCGAGACCGGATCTTTCTAAGTTGCATAATGATGGCTATACAAATATAGCGCAAAATATTAATCAAACAGTAAACAATGTTTTAAGTTCAGCACGTGCAGGAACAGCTTATGCACAAAGTGTTATGGATGGATTGCAAAATGGGAGCGTTGATCCAGAGATAGCTAAGAAAAATATTTCGACTATATCTAATAATCTTCAAACACATATTGACAATCTATCTTATGTAATTGATGTTATGGCTCGTTTAGAGCAAGGAGCTCAAACTGAGTTTGGGCAAAATTTCTTTAAAACAAGAAAAGAGCATTTAACAGCTATTAAAGATGGACAACAAGATTTAAATAATCGATTTAAACGTTTAAATGATTTAATTAGCACAGGTCAAGAAGTAAAACAAGATGTGCGAGATGGAATCAATCAGAAACTAAATGAAACAAATGCTTTAATCGATCGAGCTGAAAAAGATTACAACGAAACATTTGTAGCAGATTATAAAAAAGCGGTAAGTACAGTTGATCAAGCTAAAGCTGATGCAAATGCAATATATGATAATGCAAAAGCAGATTACGATAAAGCGAAAAATGGTTTTGAGAGTACTAAATCTAGCTTCCAAAAAGCGCTGGAGGATGTACAGAATAAAGGTGTTAACGGTTTAGAAGGATCGAAAGCAGCCTTAAACAGTTTAAATGGTCAATTCCAATCTGGCATCGGCTTAATTGACGATATGATTCCAGTTCTAGAAAGCACAAATAAGGTTTTAGCAGATGTAAATAGTGATAAAAACCTTAATAATGGAATTGCAAAGTTAAATAAAGCGAAAAGTAGTTTGCAAAAAGGTGTAGATGCAACGAATAAGGGAATTACACTTCTTAACAATGGACAGAAACCGACAAAAGATGTAATTGAAAGTATTAACAATGCTGCGAAGGGCGGATCAGCTCAATTAACAGATGTATTATCGACGTATGATTCAGAAATTGTACCTAATTTCAATACAGCAATTGCTCGTACAAAAGAGATGTCTAAAAACACATCCCAAATTTTAAACGAGACAAACAAAAAGCTTCCAGATGTTAAAAAATTACTAGAAGATTCATCAAAAGGCTTAGTAGACGGTAGAAAGAAATTAGCAGACATTAAAGCTGAAATGCCGGAGACTGAGAAAAAGATTAAAGAATTAGCAAATAAAATTCGTGATTTTGAATCAGAAGAGGATATAAAAGACATCATACGCTTATTGAAAAATGATGTTGAAAAGCAAAGTGATTACTTCGCAAATCCAGTAAATTTAAAAGAGAATAAATTATTTGCGATGCCGAACTACGGTTCAGCGATGTCACCATTCTATACAGTGCTTGCACTATGGGTTGGTGCACTATTAATGGTTTCGTTATTAACAGTAGAAGTACATGAAGAGGGCGCGAATTATAAGAGCCATGAAATATACTTCGGACGCCTATTAACATTCTTAACAATAGGGCTTTCACAAGCATTTATCGTATCGATGGGGGATATATTCTTACTCGGTACGTACGTAGTCGATAAATTCTGGTTTGTGTTATTTAGTTTATTTATCGGTGGAGTCTTTGTTTGTATCGTATACTCACTCGTTTCTATTTTCGGAAACGTTGGGAAATCGATGGCGATCATTTTACTTGTACTGCAAGTAGCAGGATCGGGCGGAACATTCCCAATTCAAATGACACCACCGTTCTTCCAAGCAATTTATCCGTTCTTACCATTCACATACGCAATTAGTGCAATTCGTGAAACAGTAGGTGGAATGCTTTGGGATATAGTAATTAGAGATTTACTCGTGTTAAGTGCTTTCGTAGTAGTCATCGTTGTTGCTGCGATATTGCTAAAAACACCAATTAACAAATCAAGTGAAAAGTTTGTTGAGAACGCAAAAGGAAGTAAAATTATTCATTAAAAATAAAAGGTTCCTACCGAGAGTGGTAGGAACCTTTTTGTATTGAAAAATAGGTTTAATCAAATTTTAATTTCTTTAATGCTTCTGCGAATGGATTGTTTAATGGTTCTTCTTCTTTCTGCTGTTGTTTCATATATTTTTGGACGTCACGTTTATCAGCCTTGTTGCCTGATTCTTTCTTACGTCTCTCTTGGAACGTAGAAAGTTTTTCGCGATAGCCACATTTACATGCGAAAATTTGGCCAGACCCTTCACCACGTAGTTCTAGTTTCTTTTTACACTGAGGGCAGCGTGCGTTTGTAGTACGGGATACATTTTTACGATGACCACACTCGCGATCTTGGCATACAAGCATTTTACCTTTTTTACCGTTTACTTCTAACATTGGTTTACCGCAGTCTGGACAAGACTTCGTTGAGATATTGTCGTGTTTATATTTTTTATCGCTCGATTTAATTTCAGCAACAATTTCTTTCGTATAGTTTTTCATTTCTGAAATAAATACTTCTTTTCTTAATTTACCTTTTGCGATCGCTTCAAGTTTTTGCTCCCATTCACCAGTTAGTGTAGGAGATTTTAGTTCTTCTGGCACTAAATCAAGTAACTGACGCCCTTTTGATGTAATGTGAATATCTTTACCACGTTTTTCAATTAAGAATGAATTGAAGAGCTTATCGATGATATCCGCACGTGTAGCTACAGTACCTAATCCACCAGTTGATTTTAATGTATCAGCAAGTTGTTTGTTTTGCGTATCCATGTATTTTGTTGGGTTTTCCATCGCTGAAAGTAACGTTGCTTCATTAAAACGTGCAGGTGCTTTCGTTTGACCTGATGTTTGGACAATTAGTTTTATGTTTAATGTATCGCCTTTTTCAATGCGAGGTAAGATTTGTTCTTTCAAATCGTCTACTGCATCATCATCTTCAAATCGATTTTCATATACTTCTTTCCAACCAGCATGCAAAATTGTTTTTCCGCGTGCGATGAACGTTTCGTCACCAATTTTTGTACGTAATGTTAGTTGTTCATATTCAAAGGCTGGGAATAAAACTGCTAAGAAACGTTTCACAACTAAATCATAAATTTTACGTTCTTTATCTGTGAAAGCTGAGAAATTTACATAGCTCTCTGTTGGGATGATTGCATGATGATCGCTTACTTTACTATCATCAACAAATGATTTATTAGATTTTACAGGTTTTTGCAATACTTTATGCGCTAAAGGACGGTATTCTCCGACGCCACATGCCTTCAGACGCTCTGGAAGCGTTCCGACGATATCAGATGAAATGTAGCGTGAATCTGTACGAGGATACGTTAAAACTTTATGTTGCTCATATAGTTTTTGCATAATGTTTAATGTTTCTTTTGCAGAGTAACCAAAGATTTTATTCGCATCACGTTGTAGTTCAGTTAAATCGTAAAGACCAGGAGCGAACGACTTCTTTTGTTTCTTATCAATATCTACAACAGTAGCATTTTGCTTACTGATTTTATTCACAAGTGCATCAATTTTTTCTTTATTAAAGCTGCGACTATTTCCTTTTATATCCTGCCAAGTTAGCTTTAATCTCTCCTCTGTTTGAGCTTCGATACCGTAGTAAGTTTGAGCTTTAAAATTCTTTATTTCGTCTTCACGGCCTGCAATAATGGCTACAGTAGGTGTTTGGACACGACCACAATTTAGTTGGGCATTAAAGCGGGTAGTTAAAGCTCGAGTCGCATTAAGACCGATATACCAGTCAGCTTCTGAACGTGCGACAGCTGAAGCGTATAAATTGTCATATGCTTTGCCAGGCTTTAAATTTGCGAAGCCATCTTTAATTGCTTTATCAGTAACCGATGAAATCCATAAACGCTTAATCGGTTTGTTCATTTTAACTTTATCGATAATCCAGCGCGCTACTAATTCACCTTCACGGCCAGCGTCTGTAGCTATAATGATTTCACTTACATCTTTTCTAAGTAGCTGGCTTTTCACAGCGTTAAATTGTTTTCCTGTTTGTTTAATTACCGTTAGTTTTAAACGCTCAGGTAGCATTGGTAAATCTTCTAAATTCCACTTTTTATATTTTACATCATAGCTTTCTGGATCTGCTAATGTAACGAGATGGCCTAAAGCCCAAGTAACAATATATTTACTACCTTCAAGGTAGCCGTTTCCTTTTTTATCACATTTCAGTACACGTGCGATATCACGTGCAACAGAAGGCTTTTCAGCAATTACAATACTTTTTGCCATATTAAAAACATCCTTTCAAATTTCCATACGTTAAATATAGCATACATCTTTGCTGGATTCAGTTATGCTACAGGTTTGAAATATTTCCGATTAAATGAATGAGGGGGAATTTACGTATATGAATAAAAGATTGATATAAATGTCAGATTTTTGAGTGTATCCGTTGACATTGTAAATGAATTTCATTATCATTAAGAGAGGTTACCAAAATATTGTCAAAATAATATATGGGAAAGTTGATTAATACATATAAATTATGTTCTTAATTGATAATGAAATTCATTTTAACCATAAGAAGGCAAGAAAAGGTTTTACCAAAAGAGTTATGATTTCTATCATTCTATAAATAGATGAGGGGGATAAAATGATAGGATTATAATCTGTTTAAAATCAGATGATGGCGACAGAACATAATCTGCACCATGAATAACTATGAAAAAAAGATATTTGTTTATTATGCTTATTGTTTTATCGATTGCTTCTATTTTCATTGGTGTAAAAGATATAAGCCTCATGGATATTGTGCATTGGGATCAAGATAAAATGCAAGTTGTATTCATTAGTAGGTTGCCACGTTTAATCAGTATTATCGTTGCTGGTGTGAGCTTAAGTATAAGCGGCCTAATTATGCAGCAATTGAGCAGAAATAAATTTGTATCTCCGACAACTGCGGGTACGATGGATAGTGCGAAGCTTGGGGTGTTAGTGTCGTTAATGTTATTTACGACAGCGAGTCCTCTTGAGAAAATGCTTGTTGCATTTGTCTTTGCATTAGCTGGTACATTTTTATTTATGCAAATTTTAAAGAGAATTAAGTTTAAGGATGCGATATTTATTCCACTTGTAGGGATTATGTTTGGGAACATTATTAGTTCCGTTACAACATTCTTTGCATATAAATATGACTTAATTCAAAATATCAATTCCTGGCTACAAGGTGACTTTTCAATGATTATGAAAGGAAGATATGAGATTTTATATTTAAGTATCCCGCTTGTAATCATCGCCTTTTTATATGCAAATCGCTTTACCGTTGCTGGAATGGGAGAAGACTTTGCTGCGAATTTAGGGATGAATTATAATCGAGTACTAAATATTGGACTTGTTATCGTTTCTTTAATTTCCGCGTTAGTTGTTTTGACTGTAGGAATGATTCCATTTTTAGGGCTTATTATTCCGAATATTGTTTCTATTTATCGCGGAGATAACTTGAAGAATAGCTTACCGCACACTGCCTTGTTAGGAGCAGTTTTCGTACTAGCTTGCGATATACTTGGCCGGGTCGTAATTTATCCGTACGAGATTTCTATTGGTCTTACAGTAGGAGTAATCGGAAGCGGAATTTTCCTTTATTTATTGATGAGGAGAAACGCATATGCAGCTTAGAAAACAAAGAAATTATAAGATGATTTTGGCATTACTAGCCATTGTATCAGTTATAGCCATTGGGATATTTTTATTTATTAACTTAAATATGAACACATTAGATTATGCCTTGCCGAGAAGAGGTAAGAAATTGTTAGCGATGATCATAACAGGCGGAGCGATTGCATTTTCGTCAATGATCTTCCAAACGATTAGTAATAACCGTATTTTAACACCGAGTGTTATCGGTTTAGATTCACTTTATATGTTTATTCAAACGTTTGTTGTGTTTGTATTTGGATCACAACATTTCACGATGATGAACACAAACGTAAACTTCCTTATATCAGTAAGTTTAATGGTGATTTTCTCACTATTTCTTTATAAGTTTCTGTTTAAAAGAGAAGGGAATAATATTTACTTCCTACTTTTAATCGGATTAATATTCGGTACATTCTTCCAAAGTTTATCGTCCTTTATGCAAGTGCTCATTGATCCAAATGAGTTCCAAATTGTACAAGGGAAAATGTTTGCAAGTGTAAATAATGTAAAAACAGAGCTACTTGTAACATCTATCATTGGAATTGTATTGGTTATTGCTTATGTGTATAAAGAGCTGAAATTATTAGATGTACTATCACTCGGAAGAGATGAGGCAATTAATTTAGGAGTAGATTATGACAAAGTCGTGAAGAAGCTTTTAATTGTAATTGCAATTTTAGTATCTATTTCCACAGCGTTAGTAGGACCCATTACATTTTTAGGACTGCTTGTAGTAAACGTTGCACGTGAATGTTTGCATACATACAAACACAAATATTTAATAATAGGTTCTATCCTTATTAGTATTATCGCCTTAGTAGGAGGACAATTGATTGTTGAAAGAGTGTTTGAATTTAACACGACTTTAAGTGTCATTGTTAACTTTGTTGGTGGCGTGTACTTCATTTATCTTCTATTAAAGGAGAGCAAGTCATGGTAGAAGTAAGAAACATATCAAAGCAATATGGTAATAAAAATGTTGTTGAAGATGTCTCTATTAAAATAGCAAAAGGAAAGATCACATCTTTTATTGGTCCAAATGGAGCAGGGAAAAGTACGGTTCTTTCTATGATTAGTAGGTTATTAAAAAAAGATGCTGGTGAAATCTACATTGAAGATAAAGAAATTGGGGAATGGAAGAGCGATGAGCTTGCTAAGAAAATCTCAATTTTAAAGCAAACGAATCATATTAATTTAAGGCTTAGCATTCGAGAATTAGTTAGTTTCGGTAGATTTCCATATTCACAAGGTAATCTGACAAAGGAAGACTGGAGCCATATTGAGGAAGCTATTCGCTATATGGAACTTGAGGACATCCAGCATAAGTATTTAGACCAACTCAGTGGTGGGCAGAGGCAAAGAGCGTATATCGCAATGGTTATTGCTCAAAATACAGAATACATTTTATTGGACGAGCCACTGAATAATCTAGATATGAAACATTCTGTACAAATTATGAAAGTACTGAGACGACTTGTTGAAGAGCTTGGAAAAACGGTTGTTATCGTAATTCATGATATTAATTTTGCTTCTTGTTATTCCGATCATATCGTTGCTTTGAAAGATGGAAAAGTAATGAAAGAAGGTCCAACGAGCGAAATTATTGATAAAGCTGTTTTAAAAGATATTTATGATATGGACATCCATATAGAAGAGATATCTGGAAACAACATTTGTATTTATTTTTCATAAGAGGAAGTTATTTTTGATGGTGTAAATGTGCTATCGATTTAAATAATTTTAAAAATTTTATTGAGGTGATTGAAGTGAAGAAATTAGCGATGCTATTATTAACTTTCATGCTTGCTGTTGTCGCTGTGGCATGTAGTAATGGTGCTTCTACTGACAAGAAGACCGAGGCAAGTGAAAGTAAATCAAAAGAAATTACGATTAAGCACAAATTAGGCGAAACGAAAGTTAAAACGAATCCGAAAAACGTTGTAGTATTCGACTTCGGTTCATTAGATACATTAGATAAACTAGGTGTTGACGTGGCTGGTGTGCCGCAAAAAAGTGTACCAGAATACCTTTCTAAATATAAAGATAAAAAGTATAAAAACGTTGGTGGTTTAAAAGAACCAGACTTCGAAAAAATCAATGAAATGAATCCGGAATTAATTATCATTTCTGGACGTCAAGCTGATTCATATAAAGAATTCGAAAAAATTGCTCCAACAATTTACGTAGAACAAGATACAAAAGAATACATGAAATCATTTAAAGAAAACACAGAAACATTAGCAAAAATCTTCGGTAAAGAAGATAAAGCGAAAAAAGAAATTGCAGCAGTTGAAAAAGACGTGGCAGAATTAAATGAAAAAGCGAAGAAAAGCGATAAAAAAGCTTTAGTTATTTTAGCGAACGATGGTCAAGTAAGTGCATACGGCCCTCAATCTCGCTTCGGCATTATTCATGATGTGTTTGGCGTAACTCCTGTTGACCCAGAAATTAAAGCAGATACACATGGTAATAAAGTTTCATTTGAGTACATCCTTGAGAAGAACCCTGATTACTTATTTGTAATTGATAGAGGCGTAGTAACTGGCGGGAAATCTTCTGCTAAGCAAGTTGTTGAAAATGAACTGGTAAGTAAAACAAACGCTGTGAAAAACAAAAACGTAGTTTACCTTGATGCAAACTACTGGTACTTATCTGGTGGCGGACTTGAGTCTGTATCAGCAATGGTGAAAGAAGTATCAAAAGCTATAAAATAATAGTATGAAAAGAGTGATAGGATTCCCTATCACTCTTTCTGTATAAGAAAGTAAAGAACTTGTTATTTTACTAGAATGAGAGTAGACTTTGAAGTAGATGAATAAAAAAAGCACATGGGAGTTTGCGGATGCAAACTGAGAGTATGACTAACCCGTCATTGACCATTTGAACCTGTTGGATAATGCCAGCGTAGGGAGAGTGTAAAAGCACATGTTCAGACCCTTTGCATACGCAAAGTGTCTTTTTGTGTATCTCCCATCATTAAAGTTAGGAGATGAAAAGAATGAATGTACAAGAAATTAGTAAAGTAGTGGAACTGGTAAGAGAGTCTAATCCACTCGTGCATAATATTACAAATGTCGTTGTAACAAACTTTACAGCAAACGGTTTGTTAGCGTTAGGAGCATCGCCTGTAATGGCATATGCGAAAGAAGAAGTAGCTGAAATGGCTAGCATTGCTGGAGCTCTTGTTTTAAATATGGGTACACTTCGTCCTGAAGAGGTAGAAGCGATGTTACTTGCTGGTAAATCAGCAAATACAAATGATGTACCGGTATTGTTTGATCCAGTCGGTGCAGGAGCAACTTCTTATCGAACAGAAGTTGCGAGACATATTCCAGCTGAAATAAATTTAGCGATAATTCGTGGAAATGCAGCAGAAATAGCTAATGTTATTAATGAAGAATGGGAAATCAAAGGTGTAGACGCTGGTACTGGAAATGGTAATGTTGTAAGTATTGCAAAACAGGCAGCGGATGAATTAAATACAGTTGCTGTGATCACTGGGCAAGAAGATATCGTTACCGATGGAGAGCGAACTATTCTTATTCGAAATGGCCATAGCATTTTAACGAAAGTTACTGGAACAGGCTGTTTATTGACTTCTGTAATAGGAGCATTTGCAGCAGTTGAAAAAGATTATGTGAAGGCAGCTGTCGCAGCATTAACATTTTATGGAGTAGCTGCGGAACTGGCAGCAGCCAAAACGGTAGAAAAAGGACCTGGTAGCTTCCAAATTGAGTTTTTAAATCAATTAGCGAATACAACTTCAGAGGATATTGAGAAGTATGGAAAGGTTGAGTTTGTACAGTAAGGAGGGGAAATAGATGTCGCGTATTACAATGGATGAAATGTCTAAATTACTACCAGTATATTTTATTATGGGTAGTAACAATTGTACGAAGGAGTCACTGCAAGTATTGAGAGAGGCACTAGAAGGCGGTATAACACTTTTTCAATTTCGTGAAAAGGGAGAAGGGGCTTTAACTGGTGAGAAACGTATTCGTTTTGCGAAAGAACTACAAACACTTTGCAAAGAGTATAATGTGCCGTTTATTGTGAATGATGACGTTGAATTAGCTCTTGCATTAGATGCAGACGGTGTACATGTTGGACAAGATGATGAAGGAATAACATCTGTTCGTGAAAAAATGGGAGATAAAATTGTTGGAGTATCTACACATACAATTGAAGAAGCACGCTGGGCGATTGAAAACGGAGCTGATTATTTAGGAGTTGGTCCTATTTTCCCAACGAGTACGAAAAAAGATACGAAAGCAGTTCAAGGAACGAAAGGGCTAAAGTATTTTAGAGAACACGAGATTACAATACCGATTGTTGGTATTGGCGGAATTACAATTGAAAATACAGCTTCTGTTATAGATGCCGGTGCGGACGGTATTTCGGTTATTTCTGCGATTAGCTTAGCTGATTCTGCGTATGAAAGTACGAAGAAATTAGCTGATGAAGTAAATAAGAGTTTGTAAGAGAAGATCATGTGGCATAAAATGCTACGTGATCTTTTGTCGTATAAAACAAAATATGCCGCTTAAACTAGTATGTATAAACATATATTGTTTCGGAGGCGAAGGTATGATTGTATTCCAGGATATTATAACTGCTTATGAGAAAATGAAGGGCATTGTACATATGACACCGCTAGATTATTCGAGCACATTTAGTGAATTATCACAGAATGATGTTTATTTAAAGCTTGAGAATTTACAAAAGACAGGTTCCTTTAAAGTACGTGGCTCTTATAATAAAATGGTTTCTCTTGAGAAAGGTGATTTAGAAAATGGTGTTGTTGCGGCGTCTGCTGGAAATCATGCACAAGGGGTTGCGTATTCTAGTAATATGCTCAGTATTCCTTGCACGATTGTAATGCCAAAAGGTGCGCCGTTAAGTAAGGTGCTTGCGACGAAAAGGTATGGTGCTCATGTGGAATTACAAGGTGATGTATTTGACGATGCATTAGCTTACGCACTAGATTTAAAAGAGAAGACAGGAGCAAAATTTGTACATCCATTTGATGATGAAGCAGTAATTGCGGGTCAAGGGACAGTCGGATTGGAAATATTACAACAGCTTGAAGACGTAGAAGCTGTTATTTGTCCTATTGGAGGCGGGGGATTAATTGCAGGAGTTGCGATGGCAATTAAAGAACAAAAACCATCAGTAAAAATATATGGTGTGCAGACACTTGCTTGTCCAGGAATGAAACAATCACTTGAGGAAAAGAAAGTAATAACGGTAGATTCGGCGCCAACCATGGCAGATGGAATTGCAGTTAAAAGGCCAGGAGATTTAACTTTTGAACTTGTACAACGTTATGTGGATGATGTGTTTTGTGTAGATGAAATGGAAATCGCTCGGACGATGTTAATGCTTCTTGAGCGGAATAAATTGTTGGTCGAAGGGTCCGGCGCGAGTTCATTGGCTGCTTTGCTTTATCAAAAAATCCCAATAAGAGAAAAAAAGGTCGTATCCGTACTAAGCGGTGGAAATGTCGATGTAAACTTTATTTCACGTATTATTGAGCATGGAATGGTTGAAGCAGGGCGTTTCGTTCATATTGCGACAACGATTAAAGATAAGCCAGGGTATTTGCAACACTTACTCGAGGTTGTAACAAGTTTTGAAGCGAATGTATTAAATATATATTTAGAACGAATTGGTACAAAGGTATTTCCAGGATATGCGCAATTGCACTTATCATTAGAAACTAAAGATAGAAATCATATCGAAGAAGTATTGAGTGGTTTAAAAAAGAAAGGGTATGCTGTAGAAGTTATTGATTGAAATGATTTATACAAGCCTTTTTATGAGGAAGTAAATAAGAACTTATAAAAAAGATCATGTAGTATGAATATGCTACATGATCTTTTTTATTTTCTGATTTTTCTGATGGTATAATTTAGAAAAGGGGAGGGGATTTTTTGAAACGGAAAAGGTTTGTAGAGTTGCAAAATGAATTGTTTCGTTTATTTGAAAAAGGGGAATTTGATGCTATTTATAGATGCATAGATGAAGCAAAAAGAGAGTTTCCTGAAAGAATAGATAAAACGAGCTTTTGGGAAGCATGTGCATTTTCGGTAGAAGGTAAGTATGAAGAGGCAATTGTTATTTTAAACGAAGCTTACAAAAAGGAATTTGGTGGAATCCACATACGCTCATATATGATGAGGATTTAAAGGGATTACGAGATAAAATAGGTTTTAAAACGATAGTGCAAAAATGTGAAGAAATTTTTAAGAAACAGCAGTTAACAGCTCATCCGAAGTTATTTACTTATGGAAATGAAAAAGCGCTGGCAGGTATATTTTCTTTACATTGGAGAGGATCAAACATAAATGATTTTGCACCGTATTGGTGTGAAGAAAAAATACTACGTGAGTATATGTTAGGCTTTTCTCAATCCTCACAAATATATGGAATGAATTCTTATAGCTGGGATAATCATGAGATAGCTATAAAAGATGTTATGAAAAGTTTTAATGATTTTACAAATAAATATAACTTGGAAGACATCATCATCGCGGGAGCTTCTCAAGGAGGTAATATAGCAATTGAGTTAGCGTTAAAGAATATGTTAGAGGCTCAAAAGTTTATTGCTGTTATACCTGCTATTCGAGATGTAGAGGCAATTGAAAGTATGGTCATATCGAACGATATAACGAATGTGAAAGGATATATTGTCACGGGAGATAAAGATCCATTTTATGAAAATACACTTCAATTAATGTCTATGTTCGAGAAATATAATGTGAACTGTAAATTAATTGTGAGAGAAGGATTAGGTCATCTTTTCCCAGAGGACTTTACACAAATATTAAAGAACATAATGGAAGAATGGACAGTTAAAAATATTTAAACAAACGTTTGATTAAAAAAGCACAAACCTTTTAAAATTGTAGGTTTGTGCTTTTTCTTTAAAACATAATTGATATTAAGAGCATTCCAATTCCGATAGAAGTAAAGGTTGCGATCAGGCCAGGAATCATAAAGCTATGATTTAAAACATACTTACCAATTCCTGTTGTACCAGTGCGATCAAAATTAATTGCAGCAACGATTGTCCCGTAGTTTGGAATGAAGAAGTATCCATTTACTGCAGGGAACATTGCAATTAGTAAAGCTGGTGGAATACCAAGTGATAGTCCAAGTGGCATTAGAGCACGAACTGTTGCTGCTTGGCTATACAGTAAAATAGATAGAATGAATAATGCGATAGCAAATAGCCATGGTGCACTAGTCACTAAGTGTTGAATTGATCCTTGAATCATATTTAAGTTTCCGTTGAAGAACGTATCTCCCATCCAAGCGATACCAAAAATAGCAACAACTGCTGTTGTACCTGCTTTAAAGACGTTACCAGATACAATGCTTTCCACATTTGGTTTACAGATAATAATAATAAGAGCAGCCACGGTGAACATAACTATTTCAATTGTGTTTGGCATTGAAAGATGAACTAACTTTCCATCTACCATCCATCCTGGACGAAGTGTTTCAAATGAACCGAGAAGTACAACAAGGAAAGTTGAGATTAGGAAAAGGACAACGGATAATTTTGCGCCTTTTGTACCTACAAACTCTTTTTTCTCTTCAAGCTTAGGAATCATTCCCTCTTTCAATCTCTTCAAGTATTCAGGGTCTTCATTTAATTCTTTTCCCATCTTACTAGCAACGAATGCAGCTACCATACAAGCGATGAAAGTAGAAGGAATACTGACTTTCAAAATATCTAACAAGGTGATTTTATAGTCGGCTAACATTGCTAAAAGTGCAACTGTTGCAGCCGATATTGGACTAGCTGTAATTGCCTGCTGGGAAGCGATAACGGCAATTGACATAGGTCGTTCAGGTCTAATTCCTGATTCGCGAGATACTTCGGCGATAACAGGAAGTACAGAATAAGCGACATGACCAGTTCCTGCGCATAGTGTGAATAAATAAGTAACAATAGGAGCAAAGAATGTAATGCGCTTTGGGTTTTTTCGTAATGCTTTCTCAGCGAGATGGACAAGATAATCCATTCCTCCAGCAGCTTGCAAAGCACCGGCAGCTGTAATTACTGCTAAAATCATAAGCATTACATCAATAGGAGGAGCTGTAGGTTGTAAGTGGAAGACGAAAACAAGTATTGCCATACCAACGCCACCCATTACTCCTAGACCAACTCCGCCTAAACGTGCGCCAATAAAAATGCAGAGTAGTAACGTAAGAAATTGTAGCCAAAACATGATGAACTACCTCCGAAATTCGTAAGTTAAGATATATTCGAATAGTTTAATTTGAGCGAAAATTAAATAAATATCCGAAATAATCCTTGTGTTATATACGTTTTTTATTATATAACACAAGAAATGTAACATTCACGAACTTTGTTAAATTATTTCGAAAAAATAATACATTAAAACTTTATATTTACATCTTTAAATGGGTGGACACTTTAATTTTTATGTTGTAATATTTGGAAGAGGATATTTTAATTCTCATAGAACTCCCATATCGTTCAACTCGTTCAGCGAGAAAGGCAAACTTATGGAAACATGAGGACGCAAAACTACAGGGGCTAAGGTCGAAGGGCTAAGCTAGCCAGTTACCGGACGGATAGGGTTGGTCTTGGCCAATGCTTTTTCATTGGTCTTTTTTTTTTGGTTTTTATTTGAGAATCGTTATCAATTAAAGGTGTGTTTTGAAATTATTATTTTGTATTAACTGAATTAAGGAAGGTAATGTGAATGAAAAAATATTGGCATAAGCTATCGTTTCTTCAAAAGAATGTATTGTTAACTGTACTCGTTATTCTAACGCTTGTTGGTAGTATGGGGGCGTTAAGTTTTAATATGTTTCAAAATAGTATGATGTCTATATTTGAAAGGCATTCTTTTGAAACAGGAGATACGGTATTACATAAATTAGACGCAGAAATATTGAGAGATGTTGCAAAAGACCCAACGGCAGAAAGAGAAAAAAGAGAGAAATTAACAGAGAAATTAACAGAGAAATTAGATGAATCAACGAAAGAATTGAACAGTGTTGGACAAACGTATGTTGTTGGAGCGAAAAAAAATGAAAAAGGTGAGTTACAAATCGTCGGTTTGTCTACAGGTTTAGCAAATGTTGTTGAAGTAAAGCCGGGAGACTATTATAAACAACCAGATCGTTGGATGAAAGCATATGATAAAGTAATGAGCACGAAAAAAGCAAACATGACAGAAGTATATGAAGACGAATTAGGATCATGGGTAACGATATTAGAGCCAATTAAAGATGGAGAAGATAATATTGTGGCAATTGTTGCAGCCGATGTAGATGCCTCTATTGTTCCTAGTACAAAGGAAAAATTCATTATACAAGGTTTAATGTTTATTTGTATTTCTGTTTTAATTGCAACTGTTATTCAATTCTTAATTGTACGTAACGCACTTGCTCCATTGCGAGATTTACGTGAAGGATTGCGCAAAGTCGGTGAAGGTGATTTAAGTATTAAATTAGAGGAGAGACCAGATGATATTGGTATTATTAATGCGTATTTTAATAATACCATCGAGAAGTTTAAAGGAATTATAGATAAAGTGAAGCAGACAGCAGAACAGGTTTCCTCATCTTCACAAGAATTGTCAGTGAGTACGAAAGAGAATAGCATGGCAGTTCAAGAGATCGTAAGTTCTATGGTTGAGTTAAGAGCTGGCGCTCAGTCACAAGAAACTGCAGTACCACAGTATTTAGGTATTGTATATGAAATGGAAGATAAGATGGAAGAGATAACGAATGCTGCAAAACAAATGGCGAAAGAGTCTGAAGGTATGGAGCACCATTCAGTAAAAGGAAATGGTGTTATTGAACAGACGATTAATCAAATGAACATAATACAAAATGCAGTACAAGATTTATCTTCTATCATTTATTCTTTGGAAACAAGATCAAAAGAAATTAGTGATATTGTAACTGTAATTACAGGTATTTCAAATCAAACTAATTCGCTAGCTTTAAATGCTTCTATTGAGGATTCACGTGCTGAGGAAACCGGAAGGGGATTTGCCGTTGTTGCTGATGAAGTGCGTAAATTAGCAGAGCAGACGGAAGCATCAGCAAAAGATATAGCGAAATTAATAGGGGAAACACAAGCTGAAACGGAAGAAGCTGTTGTTTCAATGCAAAAAGCTTCAAAAGAAGTAGAATCAGGAATTAAACTTGTTCAAAGTAGTGGTGCTTTCTTTGAACAAATTTCAAGGTCAGCACAATCTGTTACAAATCAAGTTAGAGTTGTTTCTAGCAATTCAAGTGATATATTGCAAAATAGCCAAAATATTGTTCGTGTTGTAAATGAACTATCACTTATCGCAAATACGTATGCGAATAGTAGTAGTAATATTGAAGAAAGTATGAAAGAACAGGAAATGTCTGTACAAGATATTGCTGAATTAGCTAGTTCTTTAAGCTGGCTTTCACAGGAGTTACAAGAGTTAATTGGGGAATTCAAAAGTTAAATGAAATGATTATACATGCTTTTGTTTGTTCAATAAAATAAATCATGCTACAATGAAAACGAATTAAGAACCGGGGAGCCAATTGGCTGAGAGGATGTAAGTATACATCGACCCTCAACCTGATCTGGATAATGCCAGCGTAGGGAGTTACTTTAAAGTGATGTAGCATAAGTTATTATAGAATAACTTGTATACAAGGCTTTCCTACATGGTAGGAAAGCCTTTTCTTTTTTTTGGAAACATATTTTGTAAGGGGGATTTTATTATGTCACAACAAGTTACAATTTCATTTTCAGTAGTACCACAAGCGAAGAACAAAGATGTGTATTCCGTTGTTGATAAAGCAATTGAAGTTGTACAACAGTCGGGAGTTCGTTATGAAGTAGGGGCAATGGAAACAACGTTGGAAGGAGAATTAGATGTACTTCTTGACGTCATTAAACGTGCGCAACAAGCTTGCGTCGATGCTGGAGCAGAAGAAGTTATCACTTCTATTAAAATTCACTATCGTCCAAGTACGGGCGTAACGATTGACGAAAAGGTTTGGAAGTACCGTGATGAATATGCAAAACCAGAAGCGATCTAAAATAATTACAACAATTTGGCTTATCCTTCTCATTGCTATATGGGAAGGATCTGTTTCATTATTTAAAATTGAGCCGTGGATTTTACCGAAGCCATCAGCAATTGTGCAAGAGTTAATTGGAATGAAAGATTTACTATTACCGAATACAGTGCAAACGTTACAGGAAGTAATAATTGGGTTGTTTTTTGCAATTATACTTGGGACGAGTATTGCTATCATTATGGATGTTATCCCGTTATTTCGGATTTTAATGAATCCGTTGCTAGTTATTTCGCAAACAATTCCAATCGTTGTGCTCGCTCCATTATTTATTATTTGGTTTGGGTACGGAATGTTGCCAAAAGTAATGGTTGTTATTCTTGTTTGTTTCTTCCCAATTGCCCTTAGCATTTTAGAAGGTTTCCAAACGGTAGATAAAAATATGCTGAAACTGTTACAAACAATGAAGGCGACGAAATGGCAAGTTTACCAGAAAGTAAAGTTTCCAGCAGTGCTCCCATACTTTTTCTCAGGTTTAAAAATTGCAGTTACATATAGCGTAATGGGGGCAATTATCGGAGAATGGCTCGGTGCAAGTGAAGGGTTAGGGGTTATGCTTACGAGAGCTACAAAATCCTTTTTAACTGCTCGAGTATTTGGTGTTGCAGCGATTATCGTCATGGTGACATTATTCCTGTACTTTATTGTTGAATTTATGGCAAGAATAACAGCACCATGGATATACAGAAAGGGCGGCAGAAAATGAAAAAAGGTTTAAAAATTATGTTAGCTGCATTATTAGCAGTTGGTGTTGCCGGATGTAATGCGGCGAAGAAAGAAGAGAGCACAAGCAAAGAAAAGAAAGTGAAAGTCGTTTTAGATTGGTTCCCAAATACAAACCATACTGGTTTATATGTGGCGAAGACTAAAGATTATTATAAAAAACAAGGGTTAGATGTAGAAATCATTCAACCAGGTGATAATGTTACGGCCGAACAAATGATAGCTTCAGGAAAAGCTGATTTTGCGATAAGTGCACAAGAAAATGTAACATTGGCTCGCGTTGAAGGTATTCCTGTTGTGTCGGTCGGTGCAATTATTCAACATAATACATCTGCTTTTGCATCGTTAAAGAAAGATAATATTGCTTCAGCGAAAGATTTTGAAGGTAAACGTTATGGTGGCTGGGGAGGACCAGCAGAAGAAGCGACGTTAAAGACAATTATGGATAAACATCAAGCTGATTTTAATAAAGTTGAAAAAATTATTCTTGGACAAACAGATTTCTTTAAATCAATCGGTCGTGATGCAGACTTTGAATGGATTTATTATGGATGGGATGGAATTGAAGCGAAGCGTCAAGGAAAAGAGTTAAATACAATTATGGTAAAAGACTTAGATCCAGCGCTCGATTTCTATAGTCCTGTCATTATTACAAGTGAAAAACATACGAAGCAAGATAAAGATTTTGTGAAAAAGTTTATGACTGCAACGACGGAAGGTTATAATTTTGCAATTAAAGAACCGAAAGAAGCTGCTGATATTTTAATTAAGGCTGTTCCAGATGTGAATAAAGAATTAGTACAAGAAAGTCAAAAGTGGTTAAGTACAAAGTATCAAGATGATGCAAAAGCGTGGGGAGTACAGAAGGAAGAGATTTGGACGAATTACATGAATTTCTTATATGACAACAAAGTTATTAAAAAGAAAATTGATGTAAAAGATGCTTTTACAAATGAATTCCTTCCAAGTGAAAAATGAGTGGATTACAAATAAAAGATATTGTAAAAGCTTTCGATGGAAAGAATGTATTAGCAAATATTAGTGCTTCCATACAAGAGGGAGAGTTTGTCTCCTTTGTGGGCCCAAGTGGTTGTGGAAAAAGCACATTATTAAATATGATTGCGAGTGTTGAACAACCAACGAGCGGAGAAGTGTTTTATAACGAGAATTATGTAAAAAAACAAGATGTTGTTAGTTATATGCCACAACAAGATTTATTACTACCGTGGCGATCTGCTTTGCAAAATATAGTTCTTCCATTAGAAATCGAAGGGAAGCCTAAAAAACAAAGGCTGACAGAAGGAATGGAAGCATTAAAGCAGTTTGAGCTAGATGAATATGCAAATCATTACCCAGATGAGCTATCAGGTGGAATGCGCCAAAGAATTAGTTTCCTTCGCACATATTTATGTGAAAAGCCAATTATGCTACTCGATGAGCCTTTTGGAAAATTAGATGCATTTACAAAAATGGAAGTACACAGTTGGCTTTTAAATTCTTGGCATCAAGAAAAGCAGACAATTGTTATGGTTACACATGACTTAGATGAGGCAATTTTGCTTTCTGATCGCGTATTTATTTTATCTCAAAGACCGGCATCAATTGTTGGAGAGGTACAAGTGAAATTACCTCGACCGCGAACAATGGATATGTTAACATCTCTGGAGTTAAAGAAAGATAAGGAAGAAATTTTAAGAGTATTGGCTCCTTATATGAAAAAATAGAAAAAGCCTCTTAACAGTTTTAGTATAATTACTGTTAAGAGGCTTTTTTGCAGAACATGAAATGAATAAGAAGGAACAAAAGGAAAAATAGCGAATAGAATATAACAGAGTAGTTTATACTCGTAATATAACAAATGTAAAAGGAGTGAAAGGATAAAATGACTTTATCGACTGTTCTTCAAATGGTTTTAGCTTGATACGGGAGAAGTCTGCCCATTTTTAAAGATTAAGCTAAATTGAAGACAGCAGGTAAAGAACCTTAATCCTTTTTTACGATAATAAATTGTAATGGGTAAGGTGTATTCACCTTACCCATTTTTATATGTACAACTAAATAAGGCTTTATACTGTTGTTCTCTCTATTTAGCTTATGAACTATAAGTAGAGGAGAGAGATAAAATGAGTATATTAACAGTAGAAAATGTAAGCCATTCATATGGTGAGAAAACTATTTTATATAATACATGTTTTCGATTATTAAAGGGCGAACATGTTGGGTTAGTAGGGAAAAATGGAATTGGAAAATCAACATTGTTACGCCTTTTAACAGGAGAGCTTATACATGATGATGGGAAAATTGAATGGTTTCCACATGTGAAGGTTGGCTTTTTACAGCAACATATGGATTTACAAGAAGGTATAACAATTGAAGAATACTTGCAAAGTGCATTTTCTAGTTTGTATGCGATTGAATGTGAAATGTTAAAAATTACAGAAGAGATGGCTATAACGGAAGAGATAGGGAAACTATTAGTAAAGTATGGCGAGCTACAAACGATACTTGAAGGTTCTAATTTCTATCAAATTCGTACAGAAATTGAAGAAGTAGCAACCGGTTTAGGCTTGTTTGAAATAGGGATGGAAAAGGATGTTTCAAAGTTAAGTGGTGGTCAGCGGACAAAGTTATTACTTGGAAAACTCCTTTTAGAAAAAGCGGATGTTTTATTATTAGATGAGCCAACTAACTATTTAGATACAGCGCATATAGAATGGTTGCAATCGTATTTAAAAATGTATGAAAAAGCTTATATTATCATTTCGCACGACGAGGCATTTTTGAACAATATTACGAATGTTATTTATCATCTAGAAGAACGAAAGGTTAAGCGCTATGTAGGAGATTATGAAGCCTTTTTGCAAAGTTATCAATTACAAAGGAAACAATTACAAGCGGCGTATGCGAAACAACAAAAAGAAATTGCACATTTAGAAACCTTTATTCAAAAAAATAAAATTCGAAAAGCGAAACAAGCAAAAAGTCGTGAGAAGGTATTAGAGAAAATGCAAAAGGTGGAAAAGGTTAACGATGTACCTCGTGCGCGTTTTGATTTTAATGTTTATACTGAGCCAGTGAGTCGTATATTACAGGTAGAGAAACTGAAAATTGGTTATGGTGAACCGTTATTTCCAGAATTGGATTTTCAAGTAAAAAAAGGGGAAAAGATTGCAATTGTTGGTCATAATGGGGTTGGAAAAACAACAGTGTTAAAAACATTACTAGGACAAATAAAGCCGTTAAGCGGTTCAGTTTTTATTGGTGAACGGGTAAAACCAGCTTATTTTGCACAAGAGGAATTCGCTTCAGAAATAACTGCACTAGAAAGAGTATGGGCAGGGAGACCAGATATGACAAGAAAAGAAATCCGACAAGCATTAGCAAAGTGCGGATTGAAAGAAGATCATGTTTTAAAACCTATCCATTTATTAAGTGGAGGGGAACAAACGAAAGTACGCTTATGCGAACTTATCGTAACTCAAAGCAATGTTTTAATTTTAGATGAACCAACTAACCATTTGGATACAGAGACTAAGATGGCTTTGCAGGAAGCGTTAAAACAATATAAAGGTACGGTTTTAATTGTTTCACATGAGCCCTCTTTCTATAAAGCATGGATAACAAAAGTATGGAATATTGAAGAATGGAACGTTTAAAAATAATCACAAAGAAAAGGCATTAGCTTTTATGAGCTAATGCCTTTTCTTTGTAATTAACATGATTTTCGAGAATTCTTACATGAGAATTGTATGAAGAAGCACTCTTATGGTGCGCTTATAAGCGTGCTTTTTCTGCGATTATATTTATAATAATACTAGATGCCTTTCCCTAATAGGCCACTATCTTTCTTTATATATATATAGATAGTTTGAAGTGGAATAAAAATTATTCCTATATGTAAAGGATAATGTGATTAGTATGGGAAGACAATAGTAATTAAAGGAAATTCATGTAAAATTCAGCTGAGCTTCATACAAACTTCATATTATAAACTAAATATAAATATAATAGATTATTAGAATGTTTATTTTTTACTTTTTATAAAATTAAAAGTTTGAATTTAGGAATTAACGTTAAAACCTAAATTCAAACCTTATTGAAATAATTAAATAAGGTTACGTTTAGTTTTCACTAATGACTGCATTTAAAAGTTCAGCAGGATTTCCTGTTCCTGCGCCTCTGATTGTAACGAATCCACCCGGAGGAATTTCGCCACTCCATCCTACATTAGTAATTACATAACGATTATTTGTTTTACTACTAATTTTAGAATCCAAAACTTGTGTGTCTTTGCTATTGCGTAATGTAGCAGAAAATTGAAATTTCATGTAAAATAATAGTAAAAATATGTAAAGGAGGGAATAGTGTGGATGTGTTTTTGAATATTGCTGAAGAAAAAATTCGTCAAGCAATACGGAATGGAGATCTCAATAATATTCCGGGAAAAGGAAAACCACTACAATTAGAAGACCTTTCAATGGTACCTCCAGAATTAAGAATGAGTTATAAAATATTGAAAAATGCGGGTATGATTCCACCAGAAATGGAATTGCAAAAAGATATATTAAAAATAGAGGATTTAATCGCTTGCTGTTATGATGAGGTTGAGAGAATAAAATTACAAGAAGAACTAACAGTAAAAACTTTGCGTTTTCAGCAGTTAATGGAAAAGAGAAAAATTAAAGACAATTCAGCATTTCGTATGTATCAAGATAAAGTATTTCGCAAATTACGTTAAGAGGGATAAGATGAATCATTTTCAAACGGTAGAAGAATTAGCGACATATATTGAAGAACAGCAGTTAGTACTTCTGTTTATAAAAACGGAAAATTGTGGTGTTTGTGATGTTATGTTAAGGAAAGTAAATTATGTATTAGAGGGTTATGATTATGTAAAGAAAGTAGAGGTTTTACTACAAGACATGCAAGAGATTGCGGGTCGATATTTAGTATTTACAGGGCCGACAGTTCTATTATTTCATGAGGGGAAGGAGATTCTTCGTGAATCGCGCTTTATTTCACTTGAAAATATAGAGAGAGTACTTCAATTGTTAGAAAAATAAGGGAGGTTTTTATATGGGGTTTGTTATTGCAGCGTTGCTATTTTGTGTTTTAGTTTGGATGATTGCAGCATCAGTTAAATCAAATAATCGAAGAGTAAACCTTACTAAAAAAAGTAATGCACATAATATTTCTAACACCTCATCACCATCATTTTTCTTTGCTGGATCTGATAGTAATAGTTCACATGATGGCGGTCATTCACATGATTGCGGAGGATCTTTTGGCGGAGATAGTGGAGGTAGCTGCGATGGAGGCGGCGGTGGTGATTGATGAGAAATACGCCTTATACGGGCGTATTTCTTTTTAAACAAACGTTTGATTAGTGGAATTACATACACATAAAAAACAGTTAAACAAACGTTTGATTAAAGTTTCACTTTATAAACATGTTATAAGGGGAATGGAAATGAAAAGGGAACCGAAAGTGAAAAACAAAGGGAAAGTAGCATTATTTTTATTAGTTGCTGGAGGCGTATTTCTTGTTAAACTGGGGTTTAAATTTGGAACAATACACATGATTCGAGTTTGGTTTGAAAATACGTTTTCGTAAATAAGGAATATAGCCTCTTGCGATAGAGGTTTTTCATTTGTTATTATTAGACTGAACGGTCGGTTTAAAGAGGTGTGAGAATGAGAAAAAGCGCAGAAGAGATAAAGAAAGAAATTGCATATAAAGCAGAGAGTCTGTTTTCACAAAAAGGCTATGCAGCTACATCTATGGAAGATATTTGTGAGATTACAGGGCGAAGTAAGGGAAGTATTTATTATCACTTTAAAAGTAAAGAAGAATTATTTTTATTTGTAGTGAAACAGCATACGTATGATTGGCTTGAGAAATGGAATGAAAAAGAGAAGTTGTATATTACTAGTACTGAGAAATTATATGGCTTCGCAGAATATCATGTAGAGGATATACAGCAACCTATTTCTAATGCAATAGAGGAATTTTCTATGAGTCAAGTTGTAAGCAAAGAGATTTTAGATGAAATGCTAGCTTTAACTAGAGAATCATATGGTATTTTTGAGAAATTAATTGAAACAGGTATACAGTCTGGAGAGTTCCGTGAAGATAACACTCGTGATCTTATGTATATTGTAAACGGCTTATTATCGGGGCTGGGAGTGCTCTACTACGAGCTTGATAATAACGAATTAAAACGAATTTATAAAAGGGCAATAGATGTATTGTTAAAAGGGATGGCAGCTGAATAATAAATCAGCAGCTTTTCTTATAAAACAAATTAGACCGAACGGTCGGTTTATAAAAGGAGGAGTGAAAATGAAAGCTTTATTTAAAAATCGAGCATTTATGCTCGTTATGGCATCTGATATTTTACAGCAATTTGCAATTTGGATCAGAAATATGGCTCTTTTGTATTTCATAATGGAGCGAACGAATAATGATCCAATGTCAGTGTCACTATTATCAGTTATGGAATATGCACCTATTTTTATTTTCTCGTTTATTGGTGGTGCGCTAGCAGATCGCTGGAACCCGAAAAGAACAATGGTCGCTGGAGATGTGTTAAGTGTACTGTCTATTATAGGAATTGTTTTGTTGTTAAAGATTGATTACTGGCATGCAATATTTTTTGCAACACTCGTTTCCGCAATTGTAGGTCAGTTCTCTCAGCCGTCATCTTCACGTATATTTAAGCGCTATGTAAAGGAAGAACAGGTAGCAAGTGCTATTGCATTTAACCAAACATTACAGTCATTATTTATGATTTTTGGACCAGTTGTAGGTTCAATTGTGTATACACAACTTGGCTTATTTACGTCACTATATAGCTTGATCATTTTATTTTTGTTATCGGCTATTGTTCTTTCGCTATTACCAAAATGGGTTGAACAAGAGCAAGCGGTGAGAGGTTCATTAAAAAATGATATAAAAGAAGGATGGAAATACGTTCTTCATACGAAAAATTTACGCATGATTACGATCACTTTCACAATTATTGGTTTAGCAGTTGGATTAACGAATCCATTAGAGGTATTCCTTGTGATCGAACGTTTAGGCATGGAAAAGGAAGCAGTTCAATATTTAGCTGCAGCTGACGGAATAGGTATGTTAATCGGTGGTATTGTTGCAGCAGTTTTTACTTCAAAAGTAAATCCGAAAAAAATGTTTGTATTCGGCATGAGTATATTAGCGATATCATTTTTGGTAGAAGGACTGTCTACATCGTTTTGGATTACTAGTTTGATGCGATTTGGCACAGGAATTTGTTTAGCCTGTGTAAATATTGTGGTCGGGACGCTTATGATTCAACTTGTACCAGAAAATATGATTGGAAGAGTAAATGGGACAATTTTACCACTGTTTATGGGTGCTATGTTAATTGGAACTTCACTAGCTGGAGGATTGAAGGAAATGACTTCACTAGTTATTGTATTCTGTATAGCAATGTCACTTATTTTATTGGCAATTTTGCCAATCTTACGTATGAGGATGAATAAAGAAGAGATTGTTAATCAAGAGGAACTAACGAATGCAGTAGTTTCGAAATAGCCATTGTAAGGGAGCAGAGCTGCTCCCTTTTTCTATGGGAATCTTTTGACAATGAAATGTACCAACTATATACTGATGTTGTAAAAATAATTTTACAGGTTAGGAGAAATAATGTGAAAAATCAAATCTATGAATTACGCACTGAAAATAATATTTCACAAGGTGCATTAGCTGATATGTGTAAAGTTTCAAGACAGACGATAAATGCAATTGAGAATAATAAATATGACCCAAGTTTAGCATTAGCATTCCGTTTAGCCGAAGTATTAGGAACAACTGTTGATAAACTATTTTTGTACAAGCAGTAGGGGGAGTAGTTGTTGGGGAAAGAGAAAATAAGTCTTTTAGTTACGGCATTAGTAGCTATAAGTACGCTAGCGTTTGCACTTTACTATTGGTTAACTGAACTTCAAGTAAACTGGTATGCACTATTTATTTGTAGCATCGCATTACATTATATGTTTAAAAGTTTGGTATCGTATAATGGTGAAGGGGCAACTGAGGAGAACGAAGATTTAGAAAAACATGTATTGAAAACAAGTGCAAATGTTACATATTATGTACTAGTTGTATTAATTTTTGGTTTGTTTTTCGCATCGGTAGGTTTTAATAAATGGATTGATTTTCATAACATACCGCTTCTGTTTGCGTTATGCGCTGCTATAGTTGTAAAGCCAGCTATAGAGTTTTTAATTGTAAGGCGTTATCGTTAAAAATAAAGAAAAAGATCCTCTTCTTGTGTGAAGAGGATCTTTTTCTTATATTGTTTTAGTTTTAGGATTAGGTGGCGTAACGGACGTATCATTTTCAGGTACTCTAGTTAATAGGAATCCCCCGATAATAAATAGGACAATAACACTAAGGACACCAGCGTTAGTTTTTCCTGTTAATTGTGTTGTGACACCAACTAATACCGGACCCATAATTGCTGCGAATTTACCGAAGATATTATAGAATCCGAAGAATTCATTTGCAGATTCTTTCGGTACTAGTTTTGCGAAGTATGAACGGCTAAGTGCTTGAATTCCGCCTTGAGAAGTAGCAACTAGCATTGCTAAGATCCAGAAATCAAGTGTCGTTTTTAAGAAATAAGCATATGTGCAGATAATGATATAAATAATAATACCGACATATAGCATTTTTTTACCGGTAAATGTTTCCGATAATTTTCCGTATAATAAAGCGAATGGACAAGCGACAATTTGTGTTACAAATAAGATGATTAATAGATTAGTTGCACTAATACCGAGATCTGTTCCGTAAGCGGTAGACATAGTAATAATTGTATCTACCCCGTCAATGTAGAAAAAGTAAGCTATTAGGAACATAAATACAGTTTTATATTCTTTAATATTTTTAAAAGTATTAGCAAGGCGCTTGAAGCTCATTGCAATTGGTCTTGGCTGACGTTCAATATAGTGTGTTTGCTCTACATTTTTTAGCATTGGAATTGTAAATAGTCCCCACCAAAGAGCTGTTATTGCAAAGGAAATTTGACTAGCAATGCCGACCGATAAGGGGATAGTTCCTTTTTGAGCAAGAATAATAAGAGCCATACAACCGATAAAAGGAATTGTACTCCCAATATAACCTAATGCAAAACCTCTCGTAGAAATTCGGTCCATTCTATCTTTAGAGGTAACATCTACTAAAAATGCATCATAAAAAATATTTGCCCCAGCAAAGCCGACTAATGCGAGCATATAGCAACCTAGTAATAAGTACCACTGAGATGTTGGAACAACTGCTAGCATACTTGTAAATACGATACCGAGTCCAAAGAAGAATGTGAAAAATCGTTTTTTAAATCCTTTATAATCAGCAACTGTGCCGAGAATAGGAGCAAGTATAGAAATTAAAAGTGTAGCAAACGAGTTTGCATATCCCCAATAAGCTGTTGAAGTTGCACCAGATAGTCCGGCTTCTTTTGCAGCTGCCTTAAAGTAAATAGGAAATACTGCAGTTGTAATGACGAGCGAATATACTGAGTTTGCCCAATCATATAATATCCAGCTTTTTTCTTGCCTGGACATTCTTTTCATATAATGTTCCCCCTTAAATTTGTTCTACTAACAGTGTACAAAAATAAAAATTGTAAAAAGAGAAATAAGGATGATTTTTACATAACTTTTACATATATACACAGTTCTTTACAATTGAAGTAAATCCTCTACAATTGCTCCGTCTGTTTCACCTAAGTGCAAACCGAGTAACCTAGCGATAGTGGGGCCTTCATCAATAAGTCTCATATACGGGATTGTAACGCCACTTTGAATACCTTTCCCAGCAGCCATAAAAATTGTTTCATAGTTAGGTTTTGTTGGGGAGTATCCGTGTGTTCCAAATGTATATTTTTTACTAGAAGTAACATCTTTTCTAGTAATCTCTTTTATGAAATCACCTATATGATTCTCAATGAAGTAATACCCTTCCATGGCTTCTAGCATAAATAAGCAATTACCATCAGCACCGCGTTCTTTTGCATCTTCATCGTGTAGAATAAATTCAATTCCGTTTTGTTTATTCTGAAGAAGTTCTTCGAGAAGAAGTTGAATCTCTTTAATCGTTTCAGTATCATTTTTATCTTTTACATGTACGTATGCAGATCCGTCACAGCTTTGGCAATAAGCTTTCCAATCTTGTACTTTTCCATTTTTGTTTACGGATATAAGCCCTTTTTGACGGAATAGGACATTTAATTGGATTGCTTTGTTTTCACTTAAAGCGCTATGATCGCCAAGTGCAATAATTGTACTTTCTTCGTATATACTACTTTCTTTTAATGCATGAATAATTTTTCCTAGACGTTCGTCGTGCCTATGGACTGCAGCTAGTGTTTCTTTAGACTCAAAACCATGATAATGTCTTTGCGTGTCTAAATCAGTAAAATGTACAAACATAACATTAGGTTTTTTTCGTCTGAATTGTATGGACAGCGGAAGCAAGGACGAAATCATCAAGCTCAGGCTGTGACAATCCATTTCGTATATGGCCAAAACGACGATTTAAATCTAATTGATATAGAGGACTACCGCTAAATAATGAAACTAAAATTTGATTTTGCCATGGTCTATTTGGAAAGATTTCTGGTAAATTGTAATCAATATTTGCTCTTCCAGTAACAGGCCATAGTAGGGCTGCTGTCGTTAAATTTGCTTTACGTGCTTCATCGTATAAAGTTGTTCCTTTAATGGACTTTCGATACCAATGCCAATCTGGTGACTCACGTCCTGGTTGAAGTAATGTATTACTGACAACGCCATGTTTATTAGGATAATTACCGGTTATAATTGTTGTATGACTCGGATATGTTACAGAAGGATAAATCGGCTCTACTTTTTCCGCAACAGCGCCCTTTTTCATTAAAGATTGGAAATTAGGGAGTTTTTGTAATATCGGAAGATCTAAAGCTGATAAACAGTCAAAAGATAATATGATGACGTGATTTGTTAATGCTTTATCCATAAAGTAGACCTCCTGATTATATAAAACCTATTCTTATATATTACTATTAATACCTGGTGATAAAAATATGTTTTTGAATAAAATTTATTGTTTATTTTCAGAAAAGTTAAACATATAATGATTATAAGGGAATGAATGTAAGGAGGGAATACTATGGATTGGCTGGATGGCTTTGGTACCTTTTATATCATTGGTGGAATCACAATTTTCCTTGTATTTGCAATTTCTTATTTACTAAAGAAACGTTTTCCAGACAAACAGTTTGATATTATATTTTCACTTATTTTAATACTTCTTTGTTTAGCTTTCTTTCCTGTTACAATGATCGTTATCGGTGGATGGGAAGGAATGGGATACGGATTTATTTGTTTCTTCGTTTTAATTGGTACACTTATTGGCATGGTTGCTCATCAACTTGTAAAAATCGTTCGGAAAAGTTATGTATAAAATAACAATAACTGAAAAGAATGTATAAAAATAAGAAAATTTACTCTTGTTTTGCAATAAAATTTATATTATGATATTCAACAAATTTATTTCGTTATAACGATGAAAAAGGACTAGTACATGTCTTACCTTTTTTGTAGAGAGAGAATCCTTTTGGCTGGAAGATTCTTAAAAAGGCGATATGGAACCTACCTTTGAGTTCTGCATATGCAGCGGGGAATTCCCGTTATCAAAAAGAGAGCATACTCAATTTTTTGTGTATGAATCAGGGTGGTAACGCCGACAAAGCTCGGTCCCTATTTGGGGACGCGGGCTTTTTTTATTTTCTAAAGGAGGAAGAGTGACTATGGCAAAAGAACAAGTACAGGCTATTACGAAAATGGAAGATGACTTTGCTCAGTGGTATACCGATATTGTGAAAAAAGCAGAGCTTGTTGATTATTCAAGTGTGAAAGGTTGTATGATTTTACGTCCATACGGTTATGCATTATGGGAAAATATGCAGAAAGTGATGGATGAAAAATTAAAAGCATCTGGTCATGAAAATGTGTATATGCCAATGTTTATTCCAGAGAGTTTATTACAAAAGGAGAAAGATCATGTTGAAGGATTTGCTCCTGAAGTGGCATGGGTTACTCATGGTGGGGATGAGAAATTAGCGGAAAGACTTTGTGTACGTCCTACATCTGAAACTCTATTTTGTGAGCATTTTTCAAAAATTGTTCAATCATATAATGATTTACCAAAGTTATATAACCAGTGGTGTTCAGTAGTTCGTTGGGAGAAGACGACGAGACCATTCCTTCGTACAACTGAATTTTTATGGCAAGAAGGTCATACCATTCATGAAACAGCAGAAGAATCTCAAACTGAAACATTAAATATTTTAAATTTATATGCTGCTTTTTGTGAAGAGTATTTAGCAATTCCAGTTATTAAAGGGCAAAAAACAGAAAAAGAAAAGTTTGCAGGAGCGAAGGCAACCTATACGATTGAAAGTTTAATGCATGATGGAAAAGCGCTTCAGACAGGAACATCTCATAATTTTGGAACGAACTTCTCTGAAGCATTTGATATTAAGTTTTTAGACCGTAACGGTAAGTGGCAATACGTACATCAAACATCTTGGGGTGTATCAACAAGAATGATAGGTGGACTTATTATGGTTCATAGTGATAATAATGGACTTGTAATGCCACCGAAAGTGGCACCATTACAAGTTGTTATCGTTCCTATTGCTCAGCATAAAGAAGGTGTGTTAGAAAAAGCAACAGAGTTACAAGGTCGTATTCAGAAGGTTGCACGTGTAAAAATAGATGCTAGCAATAAAACACCTGGCTGGAAATTTAATGAGTATGAAATGAAGGGTACTCCAATTAGATTAGAGGTTGGTCCAAAGGATATTGAAAAGAATCAAGTAGTACTTGTAAGGCGAGATACGAAAGAAAAAGAGTTTATATCAATGGATCAATTAGAAGAACGTATTCCATCATTACTGGAGGAGATTCATCATTCTTTATTTAATAAAGCAAAAGCATTTCGAGATGAGAATACTTATAGTGTGACGAATTTCGAAGAGATGAAAAAAGCAGCTGATGAAAAGCAAGGCTTTATTAAAGCGATGTGGTGCGGAGAACTAGCTTGTGAAGAAAAATTAAAAGAAGAAGTTGGAGTATCTTCACGTTGTATTCCGTTCGAACAAGAAAGCTTAGCGGAAGAATGTATTTGCTGTGGTAAAGAAGCTAAGCACATGGTGTATTGGGGAAAAGCGTATTAATATTCTTGCATAGAGATGATAAAAAGGACTTTGGATTGAATAATAAATTTCAATCCAAAGTCCTTTTATTTTAGTTTTATAATTTGTATCGTGTATTTTTTAGATGGAAGGATGTTGCTTTTTTATTTTGCATTTTTGCGACGAATAAATAGTACCATACCAATTAGGAATGTTGAAATCTCCATTAATACATCCTTTTGTAATATTTCATAGGGAAAAGGATTTTACACAAAAAACAATATATAGAAAAAGAAGTTCATAATTTTTATGTTCATATTCTAATATTCAAAATAAATATTCCGGAATGATATGTTAAGATTAATAGTAAGACGGATAAAAAAAGGGGGGCTGAAGAATATAGGATTGCTTATATTCTTATAAAAATTATGAAGCAAATAACAAAACAAATCATAACAGGTACATTTCTAGCAACAGCAGCATCTTTTGTTTCGACTCATGCCTTTGCAGAAAGTGATAATCTAGCGACAGTAAATGCAACAAACTTAAATATACGTGAACAACCTACAACTCAAGGTAAAGTTGTAGGAACAGTAAAACAAGGAACAACTGTACAAGTTTTAAGTCAGGAAAAAGAATGGGCTAAAATCTCTCATGATGGAAAAGAGGGGTATGTTTCATTACAATTTTTGAAATTGTCGGGTAAAACCCCAGGTGCTGAGCAACAACAACCAACAATTAATAATGGACAAAAAGAAGAGGGAATCGTTACGGCGACTCGTTTGAATGTACGTAATAGTCCAGTTTTAGGTAGTTCAATGATTGGTTATGTTCAAAAAAATGAAAAAGTAACGGTATTAGGAAAAGCAAACGGCTGGGCAAAAATCAGCTACCAAGGAAAAGAAGGTTACGTATCGTTAGAATTTGTAAAATTAGAAGCAGGAAAACAAGAAGAAAAGCCAGCGGAAAACATTACAAATGGAACGCAAGAAATTGGAATAATCAATGCGACAAGTTTACGAGTAAGAAGTGC
>NZ_LDUK01000047.1:0-347 GCF_001043575.1 Bacillus sp. LK2 | reverse complement strand
TTATCTAGTTTTCAAAGAACATACCATTTGCTATATAAAATAGCTTTTTGGTGGAGCCTAGCGGGATCGAACCGCTGACCTCCTGCGTGCAAGGCAGGCGCTCTCCCAGCTGAGCTAAGGCCCCGTAAAATGTATGGTGGGCCTAAATGGACTCGAACCATCGACCTCACGCTTATCAGGCGTGCGCTCTAACCAGCTGAGCTATAGGCCCATACAAATTGCAGAAAATACTTATATCATATTCACATTTAAGAGTCAATACTTTTATTGAACTCTCAAAACTAAACGAAAACGAAACACGGAAACTTATATTGATGAACAGTGTTCATCAATTCTCCATAGAAAGG
>NZ_LDUK01000045.1:0-141109 GCF_001043575.1 Bacillus sp. LK2 | reverse complement strand
TTGTTCTTTTTTTCCTTTTTTTCTTATTGTTCACCCTCTGTAATTAACATGGATGTGTTGCCGCTTTTTTCAAGATGGCATTCGCCCCAAGTACAAAGAGAATCAAGAATCGATTCTAAAGACCACCCGTAGTCAGTGAGGGAATATTCTACTTTTGGTGGTACTTGATTATATACCTTTCTGTGAATAACGCCATCTTCTTCTAATTCACGTAGTTGCTGTGTTAACATTTTTTGTGTAATACCAGGCATTAAACGTTTTAGTTCACTCGTTCTCTTTGTACCTTTCGTTAAGTGGCAAAGAATAACGACTTTCCATTTTCCGCCGATAACCTCTAAAGTTGCCTCCACAGGAATATTATATTTCTTCATATAAAAATCTCCTTTGATGAACATAGATTTCAGTTCTTCAATAAAAGAAGCTAAATAAACTTAAATGTTACTTTTTAGTGCCTATGGCACTTTAAAGTGCGTACTTTTTATCGTGTTGAATATGTTTCATAATAGCATACGTAAGAGGGAAATGAGTAGTACGGTACTAAAAAGTGCCTATGTTACTTTTTGGTACCTATCGTACTTTAAAGTGCGTTCTTCAAAAAGAGAATGAAACGAATCATAATAGTATTTATAAGCAATAAAGTTATTTTTGTAGAAGATAAAAAGGCCTTTTTATCATACTATTATGATTGGATTTCTTGAATTAAGGAGGAGTTCAATTGAATTCATATACAGTATCTTCTTCGGCTGTTCAGACGAATCGAAGAAGTATGTTAGCTTTATTAGCGCTAGCAATTAGTGCGTTTGGGATTGGTACAACCGAGTTTATTAGCGTTGGTTTATTACCGTCTATTTCAGAGGATTTACATGTTTCTGTTACAACAGCGGGCTTAACCGTTTCTTTATATGCATTAGGAGTAGCGTTTGGCGCTCCTGTGTTAACGGCGTTAACAGCTACTATGTCGAGAAAGACGTTATTAATGTGGATTATGATTGTTTTCATTATTGGTAATGGAATTGCAGCGGTAGCAACGAGTTTTACTGTTTTACTTATAGCAAGGGTTGTCTCTGCATTTGCACATGGTGTTTTTATGTCAATTGGTTCAACGATTGCAGCTGCACTCGTCCCAGAAAATAAACGTGCTAGCGCAATTGCTTTTATGTTTACAGGTTTAACCGTTGCGACTATTACAGGTGTCCCTATTGGAACATTTATTGGTCAACAATTTGGCTGGAGAGCATCGTTTATGGTGATTGTATTAATTGGAATTGTTGCCTTAGTCGCAAATAGCGTGCTAATTCCGTCTAATTTAAAAAAAGGTACGTCTGTATCATTTCGTGATCAACTCAAACTAATCACGAATGGAAGACTATTACTTGTTTTCATCATTACTGCATTAGGATACGGGGGAACGTTTGTAACATTTACGTATTTATCTCCGCTATTACAAGAAGTGACAGGGTTTAAAGTAAGTACCGTTACAATTATTTTGTTAGTGTATGGAATCGCAATTGCGATTGGAAATATGATTGGCGGGAAGTTATCAAATCATAATCCAATTCGCGCATTATTTTATATGTTTTTCATTCAAGCAATTGTATTATTCGTACTAACATTTACAGCGCCATTTCAAGTAGCTGGGCTTATTACAATTATTTTCATGGGACTATTCGCATTTATGAACGTTCCCGGGCTACAAGTGTATGTCGTTATATTGGCTGAACGTTTCGTGCCGAGTGCCGTTGATGTTGCATCAGCAATTAACATTGCAGCGTTTAACGCAGGGATTGCCCTCGGTGCTTATTTAGGGGGCATTGTAACGAACTCGTTAGGGCTAATTCATACAGCTTGGGTAGGCGGCATTATGGTAGTAGGCGCTGTTATTTTAACAGCATGGAGTATGAGCTTAGAAAAAAGAGATCAAGTGAAATAAGGGAGAGAAGAGTATAATGAAAAATTTACAAAGTAAAACAGTATTGCATAACGGTGTAGAAATGCCTTGGTTCGGTTTAGGTGTATTTAAAGTAGAAGATGGACCGGAACTGGTAGAGGCTGTTAAATTGGCAATTAAAGCAGGATACCGTAGTATTGATACGGCTGCGATTTATGGAAATGAAAAAGCGGTTGGAGAAGGCATTCGCGCTGGTATAAAAGAAGCAGGAATTTCGCGAGAAGATTTATTCATTACGTCAAAAGTATGGAATGCAGATCAAGGGTATGAAACAACACTTGCTGCATATGAAGAGAGCTTAAAAAAATTAGAGCTAGATTATTTAGATTTATATCTTGTTCATTGGCCTGTTGAAGGGAAATATAAAGATTCGTGGAGAGCTTTAGAAACACTTTATAAAGAAGAGCGTGTACGTGCAATTGGTGTAAGTAACTTCCAAATCCATCACCTGAAGGATGTAATGGAAGGTGCAGAAATTAAACCGATGATTAATCAAGTCGAATATCATCCGCGTTTAACGCAAAAGGAACTGCAAGCTTTCTGTAAAGAGCAAGGTATTCAACTGGAAGCATGGTCACCGCTTATGCAAGGTCAACTATTAGATAATGAAACATTACAAGAAATTGCTAATAAATATGGTAAGACAACAGCTCAAGTTATTTTACGATGGGATCTGCAAAACGAAGTTGTAACAATTCCAAAATCAACGAAAGAACATCGTATTATTGCAAATGCTGATATATTTAACTTCGAATTAACGAAAGAAGATATGGAAAAAATCGATGCGTTAAACGAAAATCACCGTGTTGGTCCAGACCCTGATAACTTTGATTTCTAAATTTATAGTGGAGAGAAAGAGTGCAAACAGTTAGCACTCTTTTTTTTTGTTTTGCTTATGCATAAAAAAATGTTCTAACTAAATAATAAACAGTAGTAAATTTGTTATTTTATAAGGGGTTGTAGACATGAATATAAAACGATCGTTCAAGCTAATGGCTGCTTTTTTGAGTGTTTTATTTGTATTTACGAACTTATTATTCCCACTTCAAAAAGCATCCGCAGAAGTTATGGATCATACAAAGTATGAAATGGATTGGAGTTATAGTAGGTCAAAGAAGAAGCCAATTCGAACAGAACTTATTAAAACTGCAGATGGTAAAATTGCTTTTTGCTTAAATGTTGATTTGAAATCTCCAAGTGGTCAAGATTTACCGGAAATGGGGAAAGTGGATATTGAAGTGTACCGCGTATTATTAAACGGATATCCACAGAAGAGTCCGCAAGAATTAGGTGTTTCTGATTGGAGAGATGCACATTACGCAACGCAGCTTGCGGTGTGGAATGCGTTAAAACAAATTGATATTAACGATTTAGATTTTCGTAATAAAAATGTAGAAAAAGTAACGAAAGATATAGTTGCAAGAGCAAGCGCTAGTGAGGAACTACAAGAAATTACGATGAGTGTAAATCCTACAGAAGAACAAGAAGCAGTATTGAAAGATGAGTTTTTTGAAACTGGTTTATATACAGTGCAAACAAACGCAAAAAGCGGAACGTATAAAGTACAAGCAACAGGTGCACCAGAAGGCGCGAAGTTCGTAAATGAAAAAGGTGAAGTGAAAACTGAATTTAATGTAGGAGAGAAATTCCGCATTTTAATTCCGAAACAAACGCCATCGGGTGGATTTAGCTTTAAAGTATCAGGAAATTTAACGAAATTACAAGGAATTGCGCATAAAGGAACGCCGACGATTCAAAATGCAGTTGTGTTACTTGAGCGTAGTGAAGAAAAAACGAGTCCAGAGTTAGCGGTAAGTTGGAAGAAGGCTGAAGGGCCACATAAACCAAATAAACCGAATCAACATAAAAGATAAAGGAAAAAGCATTGGCATTTGCCAATGCTTTTTCTTATGCACACATCATTAATTATATTAGGGAAATATAATTAATGATGTAATACAAGATGATGTTAAGAAGACAGAAGAAAAGTTCTTTAAAATTACAGAGCAAGGTTTAACAGAGGGTATACAAGAGGTAAAAGCTTAAAAGAAATAAAAAAGGCTCGTAAACATAATGTTTACGAGCTTTTTTATTACTCAGCTTCAGAAACAACTGTGAAGCGTTCATTTATATGTTTTGGATTTTCGATTTCATCAAGTGCTGCTACTGCGAAGTCTTCGTAACTTACGTAGCTATCACCTTTTGAGTTCACAAGAAGGTTGTCTTTACCAGCTTTGTAAGAACCAGTGCGTTTTCCTAGTGCAAATAGCGCAGAAGGGCTGATGAATGTCCAAGTAATATCGTTTGTTTGTTGTAAGATTTCTAAGTTTTTACCTTGGTTTTGAGCAGTTGCTAGGTATTCTTTTGGGAATCCTGGTGTGTCGAATACACGTGTTGTTTTCTCTTCGTCTACAAATAGGCTTCCAGCTCCGCCCACTACAAGTAATTTTGTATTTGGTGCACCTTTTAGTGCTTCAATTAGTACGTTTCCTGCATCTACGTGAAGGTGCTCTTCACCCGCTGGAGCACCGAATGCATTTACAACAACATCGAATGCTTGTAGGTCATTAGATGTAAGGTTGAATACATCTTTCTCTAAAACTTTTACATTGTCTTCTGTAATTTTTGCAGCGCTTCTTACGATGGCAGTTACTTCATGTCCGCGATCTAATGCTTCTTTTAAAATACGACTTCCTGCTTTTCCGCTTGCTCCGATAATTCCGATTTTCATAATAAATCCCTCCAAAGTGTTTTGTTAAAGTGTATATCCGAAAACGAATAAACGTATTGTAATTGTGTTTGTTACAACTCGATGTAACAATTATAGTTACAGGTTGGCGTTTTTGTCAATGGGGGTGTTTATGAATTTATTTTTTGTTTTAGTATGTGCAGCTAGTAAAAGTAAAGTCATAAAAACAAAATAACCCTGCTGGGCAACCTAATATTTGGAAGTCATAAAGTGTCGAAAAATGTTGATTTTTGAATATTTTTTGAATATAATTCGATTTATGGAGAAAAGGAGGGGTTAATTGTATGAATATTTTAGAACAATTCGTTTCATCAACGAATACAATTCTTTGGTCATATATTCTTATTGCAATGTTAATTGGTTTAGGGCTTTATTTTTCTATTAAATTGAAATTCGTACAAATTACTCATTTAGGGGAAATGGTTCGACTAATGAGTGATGGATTAACTGGAAAGTCACGTAAAAAGGGCAGTGTATCGTCATTCCAAGCTTTTTGTATGAGTTCAGCAGCTCGTATTGGTATCGGGAACTTAGCTGGTGTAGCACTAGCTATTTCAATGGGAGGACCTGGAGCTGTATTTTGGATGTGGGTTATTGCGATTATCGGGGCGTCTTCAAGTTTCGTAGAAAGTACGCTTGCGCAAATTTATAAAATAAAAGATGGCAGTGGATTCCGTGGTGGTCCTGCTTATTATATGGAAAAAGGTTTAAATAAACGTTGGATGGGGATTTGGTTCTCTATTCTAATCACAATTAGTTACGGTTTAATTTTTAACTCAGTACAAGCAAATACAGTGACATTAGCATTTAAAAATGCTTTCGGTGTTGAGCGTTATATTGTAGGGATTGTACTTGCAGCATTAGTCGCGGTTATTATTTTTGGTGGTGTGAAAAGTATTGCGCGTATGTCAGAAATGATCGTTCCGCCGATGGCAATTATTTATATTGCAGTAGCTATTTTCGTTGTTATTAAAAACTTCTATTTACTACCAGATGTGTTTACAGAAATCTTTAAAGGTGCATTCGGTTTAGATTCAGCTGTAGGTGGCGGTATCGGTGCTGCGATGAAATATGGTATCCAGCGCGGATTATTTGCAAACGAAGCAGGTATGGGTAGTGCACCGAACGCAGCAGCAACCGCTGATGTAACGCATCCAGCGAAACAAGGTTTTATTCAAACGATCGGTGTTTTAGTAGATACGTTCTTAGTATGTACATCAACAGCATTTATCGTATTATGTTCTGGTGCGTATAAAGCGACAAATTTAGAAGGTATTGAATTAACACAAAATGCATTAAGTTCACAAATTGGCTCATGGGCAAGTAGCTTTTTAGCGATTATTATTTTCTTATTTGCTTTCAGTTCACTTCTAGGAAACTACTATTATGGTGAAACGAATATTGAATTCATTAAACAAAGCAAAACTTGGTTAACGATTTATCGTATTGCGGTAGTGGGAATGGTATTATTCGGTTCTGTTGCGACGCTTCAAGTCGTATGGAATATGGCGGATTTATTCATGGGTCTAATGGTAATCACAAACTTAATTGCGATTACACTTCTTGGACGATTTGCGTATGCTGCATTAGCAGACTATGTAAGGCAAAAGAAACAAGGGAAAGATCCAGTTTTCAGTGCAGATTCTATTCCTGGTTTAACGAACACAGAGTGTTGGGATAAACCAGCGGTAACGGATAAAGAAAAAGCAGTATAATAAAAAGGCGAGCATCGGGAGAAAATCGATGCTCGCCTTTTTTGTTGTAATAAATGATGTAAAGGGTAAAAGATGAACATTATTATAGCTTTTACAAAAATACATATGTTAGGAAAGTTAACATCATTGTGTGATAAAACCTTACATTTTTGTCGAAAATCCTTGATTGCTAAAAGTTTTTAGAATATAATTTTCTTATTGGTAGAAGAGGGGAGTACAATTATGGACTTTTTAGCTAAGGTAATTGGGGATGTAAATAATATTCTTTGGTCATATATCATTATTGCGATGTTAATTGGGTTAGGGCTCTACTTTTCATTTCGTGTGAAATTTGTCCAAGTTCGTTACTTCGGTGAAATGATTCGCTTACTTGGGGATGGAGCGAGTTCGAAAACAAGAAAAGCGCAAAAAGAAAAAAGTGGCGTATCTTCATTCCAAGCATTTTGTATGAGCACAGCTTCTCGTGTAGGTACTGGTAACTTAGCTGGTGTAGCTATTGCAATCTCAGCGGGTGGTCCAGGAGCTGTATTTTGGATGTGGTTAATCGCTGTAATTGGGGGTGCTTCTGCATTTGTAGAGAGCACATTAGCGCAAATTTATAAAGTAAAAGATGGGAATGCATTCCGAGGTGGTCCAGCGTATTATATGGAAAAGGGATTAAATAAGCGCTGGCTTGGAGCTATTTTCTCTGTTTTAATAACAGTAAGTTTCGGATTGATTTTTAACGCTGTACAGTCTAATACTGTAGCAGCAGCTTTTGATGGTGCATTTAAAACAGATAGCAGACTTGTTGGTGTTGTTATGGCTGGTTTACTTGCAATCATTATTTTCGGTGGGGTTAAGCGAATTGCTCGTGCAGTTGAAATGATTGTTCCAGTAATGGCAATTATATATGTAGCAGTTGCATTGTTCGTTGTTGTAACAAACATTACGGCAATTCCGTATGTATTTAAAGAAATTTTCTTACATGCTTTCGGAATTAAAGAAGTAGTAGGTGGAGGATTAGGAGCTGCGATTTTACTAGGGGTAAAACGTGGATTATTCTCAAATGAAGCAGGTATGGGTAGTGCGCCGAATGCAGCTGCGACTGCAAACGTAACGCACCCAGTTAAACAAGGTTTCATTCAAACTTTAGGGGTATTTACAGATACATTATTAATTTGTAGTTGTACAGCATTTATTATTTTATTATCAGATGTGCATAATGCGGCTGATTTAAATGGAATTCAATTAACACAGCAAGCATTAAGTCAACATATCGGACCGTGGGCTTCTATATTTGTAGCAGTTGCAATCTTCTTGTTTGCATTCAGTTCATTAGTAGGTAACTACTATTATGGTGAAACAAATATTGAATTCTTAAATGGAAGTAAAGTTTTATTAACAGCATATCGTATTGCTGTACTTGGTATGGTTGTGTTAGGTTCTGTAGCAACAATTCAAATTGTTTGGGATTTAGCAGATTTATTCATGGGTATTATGGCTATTATTAACTTAGTTGCAATTGTATTCCTTTCTAAATTCGCTTTCGCTGCATTATCAGATTACGTAAAGCAAAAGAAACAAGGGAAAGATCCAGTCTTTTATGCGGAATCTATTCCTGGTTTGAATAATACAGAGTGCTGGGACAAGCCAGCAGTAGCAGATAAAGAAAAAGCAGTATAATAAAAAGGCGAGTATCAAAGAAATTTGATGCTCGTTTTTTTTATGGCAATAAACGGAGTGTAGAGGTAAAAGACGAACATTAATGAGGGTTTTATAATGAAATGTAATTTTTTTAGAGAAATATGAGGATGTGAGTTGTAATTTGTGTTAGAATGGAAAATGGCTTTGGGACAAGAGATTTTATGGTCTTTCATATCCGACTAATGGTTTGAGAGGATAAATGGAAAGTTCGGATTATTTCTTATTTCGAGTTGTCAGACGTTCAACATTAAAGAAGAGTTAAATGGAGGATTTTATTAATGAAGTTTGTTATGTTTCTTGTAGGATTACTCGTTGTATTTGTACTCGGTTTTCTTATAAGTGCGGATCGAAAGAAGATTAAGTATAAACCAATCATGGTTATGCTTGTTATTCAGTTAGCGTTAACGTATTTCTTATTAAATACACAAGTTGGTTATATTTTAGTAAAAGGAATTTCGGATGGATTTGGGGCGCTTCTTGGATATGCGGAATCTGGAATCGTTTTCGTATTTGGAGGTCTTGTTAATAAAGGAGAAGTTTCATTCTTCTTAACGGCATTATTACCAATCGTATTCTTTGCGGTATTAATCGGAATTCTGCAGCATTTTAAAATTTTACCGATATTTATTCGTGCTATTGGTACTTTGTTAAGTAAAGTAAATGGTCTAGGAAAACTAGAATCATATAATGCAGTAGCGGCTGCAATTGTTGGACAAGCAGAAGTATTCATTACAGTAAAAGATCAATTAAGTAAAATCCCGAAACATCGTTTATATACACTATGTGCATCTTCGATGTCGACAGTATCGATGTCAATCGTTGGTTCTTATATGAAAATGATTGAGCCGAAATATGTAGTAACAGCACTTGTATTAAATTTATTTAGTGGTTTCATTATTATTCATATTATTAATCCGTACGATATTACGGAAGAAGAGGATACACTAAAGTTAGAAAATAAGAAAAAGCAATCATTCTTTGAAATGCTGAGCGAATATATTATGCTTGGTTTCACGATTGCGATTACGGTAGCAGCAATGTTACTTGGTTTCGTAGCATTAATTACAGCAATCAATAGCTTGTTTGATTCAGTGTTCGGTATTACATTCCAAGCTATTTTAGGATATATCTTCTCACCATTAGCGTTCGTAATGGGTATCCCGCAATCAGAAATGGTAACAGCGGGACAAATTATGGCAACGAAATTAGTATCGAACGAATTTGTTGCGATGCTTGATCTAGGAAAAGTAGCTGGTGATTTATCAGCTCGTACAGTCGGTATTCTTTCTGTATTCCTTGTATCATTTGCGAACTTTTCATCTATCGGAATTATTGCAGGTGCAACGAAAGGAATTGATGAAAACCAATCAAACGTTGTTTCATCATTTGGATTACGACTTGTATACGGTGCGACACTAGTAAGTCTTTTATCAGCGATTATCGTTGGTGTTATGTTATAAAAAAGGATAGCCCTAGCTCATAGTTAGGGCTATTGTTTTATGGTAATTTTACATAAAAAAACCAATTAGTTAGGAATATATTAACATATAAAAATCTTTTAAAATTTATATTGCATTTCGTCTAGATAACGCTTACAATTTGATTTGTAGGTGGTATCAATTTCAGACTTTCAATACGGTAGGAGAGAAGAGGCTACCTTTTATAAATTGCAATTTATGTAAACGCTTACTGATTTTAGGTGACAGTTGAATAGTATTTAGGGGTTTAAAATTTTTTTAACATCAATGGTCAGACGTCATTCGTTATACGTTATACGACCAATAACTCGTGGGAGAAGTGGAGGATTCACATATGAAACTAGTAATGTTTCTAGTCGGTTTACTTGTAGTGTTTGTACTAGGTTTCCTTATCAGTTCAGATCGTAAGAAAATTAAATATAAACCAATTGCAGTTATGCTTGTTATTCAATTGGTACTTGCGTATTTCTTACTAAATACAAAGATCGGATTTGTATTAGTAAAAGGGATTGCAGATGGATTTGGCGCTATTTTAAAATTTGCGGAAGCTGGGGTTAATTTCGTATTTGGTGGTCTAGCAAACGATGGACAAGCACCATTCTTCTTAACAGTATTATTACCGATTATTTTCTTAGCAGTATTAATCGGGATTTTACAACATATTAAAATTTTACCGATTATCATTCGTGCAGTCGGTTTCGTATTAAGTAAAATTAACGGTTTAGGAAAATTAGAATCATATAATGCAGTAGCGGCTGCAATTGTTGGTCAAGGTGAAGTATTCATTACAGTAAAAGACCAACTAAGCAAATTACCGAAAAATCGTTTATACACACTATGTGCATCTTCAATGTCAACAGTATCGATGTCAATCGTCGGTTCTTACATGAAAATGATTGATCCAAAATATGTAGTAACAGCACTTGTACTAAACTTATTTAGTGGATTCATTATCGTTCACATCATTAATCCATATGACGTAAAAGAAGAAGACGATATTTTAGAATTACAAGAAGATAAGAAACAAACATTCTTTGAAATGTTAGGCGAATATATTATGCTTGGTTTCTCTATCGCTGTAACAGTAGCGGCGATGTTAATCGGTTTCGTAGCATTAATTACAGCAATTAACGGTGTATTCGATTCAATTTTCGGAATCACATTCCAAAGCATTTTAGGATATATCTTCTCACCATTAGCATTCATAATGGGTATTCCAACATCAGAGATGCTACAAGCAGGACAAATTATGGCAACGAAATTAGTAACAAACGAATTTGTTGCGATGCTTGATTTAGGAAAAGTAGCTGGCGACTTATCAGCTCGTACAGTAGGTATTTTATCAATCTTCCTTGTATCATTTGCGAACTTCTCATCTATCGGAATTATCGCAGGTGCAACGAAGAGTATCGATGGAAAACAAGCAAACGTTGTATCTTCTTTCGGATTAAAACTTGTATACGGTGCAACGTTAGTAAGTATATTATCAGCGATTATCGTTGGGGTTATGCTTTAATAAATTAAGAAAAGCAATGAGCGCGGGCTCATTGCTTTTTTTGTTATTCAGCCGGAGGCGTAAATGTACGCTTCTCTAATTCAGCATCTAGCATAAATAGTGCATTTGAATCGTTTGTAATACGCTTTAATTTTTGAATGATGCTATCGAATGAAGCTTCTTCTTCTACTTGCTCGTCAACGAACCATTTTAAGAACGTAATTGTTGCGTGTTCGCGCTCATCCCAAGCGATATCAGATAAGTTATAAATGCGTTTCGTTACTTCACGCTCGTGCTCAAGTGCGACTTCAAAAGCGTTCAATACAGATTCATATTCATTATTAGGATTATCAAACCCAGTAATAATAGCGCGCTCGCCGCGGTCATTAATATAGTTGTAAAGCTTCATTGCGTGGAAACGCTCTTCTTCAGCTTGTACAAGGAAAAAGTTAGCGAAGCCATCATAGCTCTCGGCTGTACAGTAAGCAGCCATTGCCATGTAAGCGTGGGCAGAGTAGAATTCAAAGTTCATTTGTTCATTTAGTGCATCATGTAATTTTTTTGATAACATAATAAAACTCCTCCTTTGTATCGTGACAAAGTTATTATATCATAATTGATAATATTCTCATTTAGTCACTTCGAACCTTTTCGAAAGCTTTGTGACGTGTGCTTCCATAATGTCTTGCAAATCTAAATCATATTTTTGCGAGAGAATAATAAGATTCGCAAGAACATCCCCAAGTTCTTCTTTTAATTCTAACCGTAATTCCTCTTGTCCTTTCGTTTGTTCATCAGGACGATCACGACCAATTTCAATTGCGCGCACAACGCGTGAAACTTCCCCAACTTCTTCAGTTAAGAAATTTAAGCGAATAAAGGAGTTATACTGAGACCAGCTCCGTTTTTCGTAAAATTCCTCAACCCATCTTTGAAATGCAACAATATCCATTTCTTCCTCATCCCTTCAATATGTTGTACAATATTCATTGTATCATGACAATATATAGTTTCGGGGTGTAGGAATGAGAAAGATTTGTGTGTTTGCAGGTTCAAATTTAGGGGAAAGACCAGAATTTAAAGAGCAGGCAATTCAATTAGGGAAAATGTTTGTTGAGAATGATTATGAGCTTGTATACGGTGGTTCATGCGTTGGATTAATGGGAGAAGTAGCAAACGAAGTTCTTCGCTTAGGTGGACGCGTAACGGGTGTTATGCCGCGTGGTTTATTCCGCGGTGAAATTGTTCATACAGGATTAACAGAATTAATTGAAGTAGAAACGATGCATGAGCGTAAGGCGAAAATGGCAGAGCTTGCAGATGCTTTCATTGCATTACCGGGCGGATATGGAACGTTTGAAGAGCTATTTGAAGTTGTGTGTTGGTCACAAATTGGTATACATAATAAGCCGGTTGGTTTATTAAACATTAAAGATTTTTACGGACCAATTTTACAAATGATTGATCGTGCAGCTGAAGAGGGCTTTATGAATCCGTCAAATAAAGAGTTAATCGTTTCAGCTGAGACGGCAGACGAATTAATTTATAAGATACAAAATTACGAGCGTCCTGTTTTGGGGACGAAGTGGAAGCAACTATCATAGTACATTTTTATAGAAACACATGTCTGTTTTATCGTAAAAAGGCATGTGTTTTTAATTTGGTTAAATATGTTAGTGTTGGAGTACAATGTTTTATGGAAGGGGACATAGATGGAAGAGTTTGTGTACTTACGTCCGGTTTTTAAAAGCATTTTAGCAGCGTCTATTCTTGCTATGCTAATTGTTTTAAGACAGAAGAAAGAGCTGATTAATGAGTTTTCGCTTTGGTTTATTTCTATATTGTGTATCGGTGTTTCGGCGATAACACTTTTTATGTCTGGGTTTATCGTTGATGAGTATAATCTAGGCGGAGATCCAGAATCGTTTTATATGTTTATTGGGATTATTTTTATTAGCGGTCTAAATTTTACTATTTACTATAGACGGAAATAACAAGGAAGGCATTCCATATTACTTTGGAATGCCTTTATCACTTTGATTACTTTGTTTTTTATACAGGTACCAGCCACCCCAACCGCCACCAATTGCTGCAACAATGAGGAAAGGATAGTCTTTAACCTCGACATGTATGTTGAAAATATTAGCTATAAGTAAGAGAATCCCAACTGTTATTAACGCGAAAAATGCCCGAATTAAGTAGTCTTTCAACTGAACCACTCCCGCCATTTAAGTAGTAAATGATGAATTTGGAAAAGCTTTTTGGATCTGTTTACTAAAGGGTGTTTTCTATATTTTAACATAAAAGGGATTGTAATATATTGATAAAAGTAGAGGAGGGGGTACTAACATTGTCACTATTTGTCGCAAAGTCGATATATTTGAAAAATCGCCGATATAATTCCATGTACCATCATGTTTGAGCACTGCATAAAAAGAAGCGACTCTGAACGAGCCGCTTCCACTTTAAGTTATTATCCAGCTCCAGCGGCTAGAATGTTCGGTGGCTTCGCTTTTTCCTGCGAGGCAAAGAGCGCCTCTACGTCAAAAACTCCATCCTTCTCACATTCTGAACGAGCCGCTTCCGCTTTTAAGTTATTATTGATTCAAGAATGCACGTAGCATCCAAGCGTGTTTTTCTAGTTCTGTGTAGATGCCAAGTAGTAAGTCCGATGTCATTTCATCGTCAGAGTCTTGTGCAATTTCCATACCTTTTTTCAATTCGCCTAGCATCATTTCGTAGTCTTTCATGATTGCTTCGACCATCCCTTCTGCAGTTTCTCCGTAAGCTGCTTCTTGAATAGAAGATAGTTCTAAGTATTCTTTCATTGTTGCTACTGGTTTGCCACCAATTGCTAAAATACGTTCTGCAATTTCATCGATGTGAGTAGCTGATTCTGTGTAAAGCTCTTCAAATTTCTCATGTAGTGTGAAGAATTGAGGTCCTTTTACGTACCAATGGAAGTTGTGTAGTTTTGTAAATAAAACGCTCCAGTTTGCTACCTGTTTGTTTAATACTTCGATTACTTGTTTATTCATTATGATCAATCTCCTTTTGAGTTGTTATGTTATATCGATTACTAATTTATAATTATTATAATCTAGTAATTTGTATAAATCAACCCTTTTGCTGGAATTAATTTGAACAAATTATGAACTGTTGTAAATAAAAATCCCTATTACTGTGAAGTAATAGGGATTTTTATTTAGTATCCAGCTCCGGTGACTAGAACAGTCGGTCATTTCGCGCCTTCCTGTGAGGCAAAAAGCGCCTCTTCGTCAGGAGCTCCAATGCCCTCCTGTTCTGAGCAAGTCACCTCCGCTTTTAGTTGATATCCAGCTCCAGCGGCTAGAATGTTCGGTGGCTTCGCTTTTTCCTGCGAGGCAAAGGGCGCCTCTACGTCAAAAGCTCCATCCTCCTTACATTCTGAACGAGCCGCTTCCGCTTTTATTTGTTATACAGCCTGCTGTTTCTCTTCTATATCCTGTCCATCCCAGCACTCCGTATTTTTTAAGTCAGGGATAGAACTTGCATAGAAAACAGGATCTTTTCCTTGTTTCTTTTGCTTAATATAGTCTACTAATGCTGCGTAGGCGAACTTGCTAAGGAATGAGATGGCAATTAAGTTTGTGAATACCATTAGCCCCATAAATAAATCAGCTAAACTCCAAACTGTTTGAAGGGCAGCGATTGATCCGAAGAACACCATTCCGACAACTGCAACGCGATAAATCATTAACCATGTTTTGCTTTCTTTAATGAATGCGATATTTGTTTCACCATAATAGTAGTTTCCTAGTAAGGAACTGAAAGCAAATAGGAAAATAATAATCGCTAAGAAAGTGCTTGCCCACGGTCCGATTTGTGAACTTAATGCTTGCTGTGTTAATTCAATTCCTTGTAAATTTGATCCTTTGTAAAGTCCAGAACATAATACGATAAATGCTGTTGATGTACATACTAAGAATGTGTCTACGAAAACACCTAATGCTTGAACAAGTCCTTGTTTTGCAGGGTGAGATACATCTGATGTTGCAGCTGCATTAGGAGAGCTACCCATACCTGCTTCTGTCGCGAATAAACCGCGCTGAATTCCGAACTTGATTGCTGCTCCAATACCACCAGCGATGGCTTGGTCTAAACCGAATGCACCGTTAAATATTTCTAGAAAAATGCTTGGTAACATATTGAAGTTTTTAATAACGACAAAAATAGCCACACCAATATAAACGATTGCCATTGGAGGAACAATCATTTCTGTAATACGTGAAATGCTCTTCACACCGCCAAAAATAATAACTGCAACTAATAAAGCTAATAGAGCTCCTACGATAGTTCGCCCTAGTCCAAAAGCATTTTCAAACGCTATTGTTACTGTATTTGCTTGTACTGAATTGAAAATTAATCCGTACGCAACTGTAATGAGAAGTGAAAACCAGACACCCATCCAGCGTTTGTTTAACCCTTTTTCCATGTAATATGCTGGTCCACCACGGAATCTGCTTCCATCTTTTACTTTATAAATTTGGGCAAGCGTACATTCCACAAAACTAGTAGCTGCTCCGAGAATAGCGATAAACCACATCCAAAATACTGCGCCTGGTCCACCCATGGAAATTGCTAATGCTACACCAGCTAAGTTCCCGATACCGATGCGTGCCGCTGCACTTAAGCAAAATGCTTGGAATGGGGAGATGCTATCTTTTTTCTTTTCTTTTTGACTGAATCCTTTACTAATTAAACTGACCATCTCACCGAAATGCGTAATTTGGACAAATTTCAATTTAATAGAGAAATAAAGACCGAAGCCGATTAACATTGCAATAAGAATATATGACCACAAAATATTATTCGTCACCTCAAGGAATCTGCTAAAGATATCAACCATATAATACACTTCCTTTTTTTCATAATAAGAAAATTATATGCAAAAAATATACCAGAATCAAATTTTCTAAAAAAACATGTTACTTAAATACGTTTTATGTTATGATTAAGTTACATCGTAATATTTTTAGAATTATTTACATTTTAAAAAACTAAATTTAAAGCGAAAAAGAGGGGATAATTTGAAAGAAGAATCTTTATTGAAAGTAAGTCTTGAGAATTTGAAAATGAGAAGTAATGTATTTTTTATCATTACATCTTTAAGTATCTTTTTAGGGGCCACTTATTATTACAATAAAAGATTTCCAAATCACAGGTACCCTGAATGGTTAGAATTTCTAAAATTGATTGGATGAATAAAAGACAGAAAAACAGAAAATTCAAATAAAAATTGTTGTGGAGGAGCTAAATATGAATATTAGAGAAAGTGAACTTCCGGGTATTGGGTATAAGTTTCAAATCGTTACGAAAGGTAACGAAAAGATGGTGATTGTCATTCATGATGATGGGCGTAGAGAAATGTATCATTTTGATTCAGATCATGAAGAAAGTATCTCAAGTATTTCACTGCGTGACTCAGAGGCAAGACAAATTGCAGCAATATTAGGCGGAATGGTGTATAAACCTCGAGCATTAGAAAATGTTGAGATGGTTTTTGAAGGTTTAGCGATTGAGTGGTTCAAAGTGGAGAATGCAGCTCCAGCAATCGGAAAAACAATTGGTGATCTTGAAATAAGAAAAACATATAGCGTAACGATAATTGCAGTTATGAAAAAGAATATGAAAAAGCTATTTAATCCAGGACCAGAAACGGTAATTGAAGAAGGAGATATGCTTGTAGTTTCAGGTGAGAGAGAAGAAATTAAAAAAATTATTAATGAATTACTTTCAAATAGGGGGACTGACTAGATGGATACTTTAATTTTTGAAGTTGGTACAGCGTTAATATTAGTTGCAATTGCTGCGGTGATTGCTGGAAAGTTTAAATTCTCAGTAATTCCTTTTCTAATTGTGCTCGGAATGTTAGTAGGGCCGCACGCGCCGACAATAGGTGTTATCGATCTCAAATTTATTGAAAGTGCAAGTGTGATTTCCTTCCTTGGAAGGATTGGCGTTCTGTTCCTTCTTTTCTATCTAGGATTAGAATTTTCGATGAAAAAACTAATTAAATCTGGACGTTCTATTGCTATCGGTGGAACAATCTATATTTTGATCAACTTCTCACTTGGGTTATTATATGGATTTTTAATGGGGTTCCCTTTATTAGAAATCTTAATTATTGCGGGTATTATTACGATTTCTTCTAGCGCTATCGTTGCTAAAGTGTTAGTGGATTTAAGAAGAACTGGTAATAATGAAACCGAACTAATTTTAGGAATTATTATGTTTGAAGATATATTCCTTGCTGTATATTTATCGGTAGTTTCTGGCTTAGTCCTTGGGGATCACGCTTCATTCTTAGGTGCTCTCACTTCAATTGGAATTGCTTTAGGATATATGCTTCTATTCTTTATTGTAGCTAGAAAGGCTACGCCGTTATTAAATAAACTGTTGAATATTAGTTCAGATGAAATCTTTATTATTGTAGTATTTGCTTCGTTATTCTTTATTGCAGGTTTTTCAGAAACAATTCACGTTGCAGAAGCAATCGGGGCACTTCTTTTAGGACTAGTTTTCTCTGAGACAGAGCATAGTGATCGAATCGAACATCTTGTTGTTCCATTTAGAGACTTTTTCGGAGCTATTTTCTTCTTCAGTTTCGGGTTAAGTATAGATCCGTTCTCATTAGGCGGAGCAATATGGCTAACGTTAGGTGCTGTACTCCTTACAATAATCGGTAACTTTGTAGCGGGAATGATTGCAGGAAGACAAGCTGGATTATCTCATAAAGCATCGACAAATATTGGTCTAACAATTGTTTCAAGAGGAGAATTCTCTATCATCATGGCCAACATTGGTATTGCGGGTGGTTTAATGTCAGTATTGAAGCCATTCTCTGCGCTATATGTGCTCATCCTATCCATTTTAGGACCGCTTCTTACTAAGGAATCAAATAATATATATAAGTTCTTGAATAAAATCTTTAAGTGGAATACAAAGACTACCTAAACTTAGAAAAAACAAAAGTACAAGATATTCACTTCTTGTACTTTTATTTTGGATAATTAAAACAGTAAAGAGAGAGGCAAAAGATGTTAGGAGATTTAATTCATTCAGTTTTAGTTTTTCTAGAAGGACTCGGTTATTGGGGAATTATGCTTGGATTAATGCTGGAAGTTATCCCAAGTGAAATAGTGTTATCGTATGCAGGGTATTTAGTATCAACAGGAAGCATTACATTTTGGGGTGCTGTTGCATTCGGTACAATTGGCGGTGTAATCGCGCAACTATTTATTTATTGGATCGGCCGTTACGGGGGAAGACCAGTTCTGGAACGCTATGGGAAATATATTTTAATTCAAAAGAAACATATTGATTATGCGGAAGCGTGGTTTAATCGTTATGGAACTGGTGTTATCTTTACAGCGCGTTTTATTCCTGTTGTACGTCATGCTATTTCGATACCAGCAGGTATTGCGAAAATGTCGCATGTTAAATTTATTACGCTGACTACACTTGCTGTTATTCCGTGGTCAATTGTATTTGTGTATTTAGGCCTAAAATTAGGTGAAGAATGGGAAAGTATCAATAAAGTGGCTGGCCCTTATGTTAAATATTTTGCACTTGCGGCTATAGGGTTTGGCATTTGTTATTTCGTGTTGAAAAAAGTACGAAAACAGAGTAACAAATAGGAATATATTATGTATAAAGCTTTGCTTTGAAAAATTGACATATAAGATCGGATTTTATAAAAATCATTATCGTGAAGGAATCTATTGATAAATAGATTCCTTTTTTACAAGAAATAGATATGACGCCACATTGGTTAGAGAGGGATATGTTTAATATTTACCATATTGTGGCATATATATAAGAAAAGGGAGTTTGGGAAGGGGAATATAGAGAAATGGAACTCCAGTTTCAAAATGTATATCAACAAGTTGAGAATTGGTATGTGTTGGATTCGGAGCTTCCTTGGGATGTCAAAAGGATTAGAAATGATTTGTTTTCTCTTATTGAAGTAAGTAAAACGCCAGTTATTTTTTGTGATACGTGTGATGCAAATAATGTGCTTTTAGCACTAGGGGAAGAAGAAGAGGAGTTTTTATTCCCAGTAGGTGGTTTTTATCATAAGGAAAAACAATTAATTTTCGTTTGTATGTGGGAAGAGTATGAGCAAGTGCTTAAAACACTTTTGCATGAATTTCGCCATGCGATGCAGCATAAGAGGGATGTATTGTATGTTGGAAGTGAATCGTACGAAGAGAGATGGATTGAGAAAGATGCGAGGAAGTTCGCGGAGAGGAAAGTAGATGAATATAAAAATAGAAAATTGATGTAAAGCATAGTGGAGAAATAGTGCTGTGCTTTCTTTTCTGCTTACTAAAAATAAGTATTTGACTTTTATAAAGTTTAGTTCTAAACTAATAATATCAAACGAGCGAGGTGATGGAATGAAAACAGAAGATAGACTAGGGTTACTATTATGGTTTCGTTTATCACGCTTTTATAATAGAAGTATTCGTGAGACAAATCAGCATTTGAAAAAGTGGAATGTATCTGCTGCTCAGTTTGATGTATTAGTTCAAATTGGAGGCCACGATCGTTTAACGCAGCAAGAACTTGGAAATAAGCTATTTGTTACGAAAGGAAATGTCACTCAGCTTTTAAATAAAATGGAGCAGCTGGAGTGGATTGGGCGTGAACAAGAAGGTACTACGAAATATATTTCGTTAACAGAAAAGGGAAGAGCTTTATATGAGGAAATCGTCCCACCTCAAGAAACGTTCCAAGCGGAGCAGTTTCATAATTTAAATATAGAAGAACAAAATCAATTATTAAAATTACTAAAAAAATTACAGTAAGAAAAAATTTAAAAATAAATCTTGAATTCGAGATAATATGAGGTGAAGGATATGTTTAGAAAAGTTGATCATAAAAATATGGGAAGAGCAAATCACGGCTGGTTAAATACACATTTTCATTTTTCCTTTGCTAATTACTATAATCCAGATAACATGAGCTTTGGAGCATTGCGTGTGATTAACGATGATCTAGTAGCGGCACAAACTGGTTTTGATATGCATCCGCACCGCGATATGGAGATTATTTCGTACGTTGTAGACGGTGCTTTAACGCATGAAGATAGTATGGGAAACCGCGGAACAATTGAGCGTGGACATGTTCAATATATGAGTGCAGGTACTGGCGTATTTCATAGTGAGCATAATTTAGGAAATGAAACATTACGTCTATTACAAATTTGGATTTTGCCAGACCGCGCTGGTCATAAGCCAAACTATGGTGAGTTTAAATTTGATTGGAGCAAGCGCGAAAACGAATGGTTCCACATGGTATCTCCATTGGAAGGCGATGCACCAATTCAAATTCATCAAGATGCGAATTTATATTCTTTATCGTTAGAAGCTGGAAAAGAAATTCATTTTCCTGTTACAGAAGGACGTCAATTGTACCTTGTACAAATTGAAGGTAGCAGTGTTGTAAACGGTGAAACACTTGTAATGCGTGATGCAGCGGAGGCTGTAGAAGAGGATATTCACATTCAAGCGAAAGAGAAGTCTCATTATTTAGCAATTGAAATGAAGATACAATAAAGTGAAACTTTAATCAGTAGGGTTTTTTCAGCATATAAATAACGGGATGAAAAGTTAGAGGAAAGAGGACATCGAAAAAAGATGTCCTCTTTTTATGGGTTGAATTATCAGAAAAAACTTTCTCAAATTTTGGAAACAGGTATCAGGAGGACTATTCAGAATTTTATAAAGGTGTCAAAAACTTTTAGGGGAATGGGGAGTGTTAGATTGAAAAAGCAAGTAATTTCATCAGCATTAGCGTTAACTGTTATCGCAAGTGGGTTTGGGGCATTTGGAGCAACTACGACGAAAGCAGAAGAGCAAAAAATCCAGTATCACCAAGAGTTTAAAACACCAGCTTACATAGGTGAAGAATGGAAAGCACCAGAAGGGCTAGATAAAAAAGAGACAGTATTTCAATATTTAGAGAGCAAAAAGGATATGTTTAAATTAGCAGGAAATATTGAAAAACATTTCAATGTCGTTGGGGAAGAAAAAGACGATGAATCAGGTACGACACATGTGAAGTTAGTTGAAAAGCATAATAATGTCCCTGTGTATGGATCAGATCAAACTGTTACTCTTGATAAAGAGAATAATGTAAAAGCATTTTTCGGACAAGTTATTCCGAATTTAGAAGATAAAAATATTCCAGCGGCAGCAAGTATTACTGATGAGCAAGCAGAAACGATTGCAAAGGCTGATATTGAGAAAGAAATTGGTAAAGTAAATAATTATGATGGTGTGAAAAAAGATTTATTTGTGTATGAAAAAGATGGAAAGTACTATCTTGCATACCTTGTTAAAGCGTCAGTTTCAAAACCAGCTCCAGGATATTGGCATTATTTTGTTGATGCGACAAATGGAAATATTATTGAGAAATATAATGCTGTAGATCAAATTACTGGATTTGGTTATGGCGTATTAGGCGGTAGACAATCATTTGAAATCGCTCAAGATACGAAAACAGGAGCGTTCAACTTATTTGATGGTAAACGAGGACAAGGTATCCATACATTTGATGCAGAGAATATGGACGAAAACTGGTTTAATTTATTCTCACAATGGCTTGGATATACAGGAGAAGAAGTTGAAAGTAAATCTAAGTTCTTCGAAGATAAAGCGGCTGTTGATGCACATGTGAACGCAGGAAAAGTATACGATTACTATAAAAAGACATTTAATCGTAATTCCTTCGATGATAAAGGTGCAAAACTTATTTCTACTGTTCACGTAGGTACAGCATGGAATAATGCGGCTTGGAACGGTGTGCAAATGATGTATGGTGATGGTGATGGAAAGACATTTATTCCATTATCAGCTGGCCTAGACGTTATTGGCCATGAGTTAACGCATGCTGTAACTGAACATACAGCAAATCTTGTTTACAAAAATGAGTCAGGTGCGTTAAATGAATCGTTATCTGATATTATGGGTGTCATGGTTGAGAAGAAGAGCTGGGATTTAGGTGCGGATATTTATACACCTGGAAAACCTGGTGATGCGCTTCGTTCTCTGAAAGATCCAGCATCTATTCCAAATCCATTAAAACCAGGTGAAGGTTACCCAGATCATTACAATAAACGCTATACTGGAACAGCTGATAATGGCGGCGTTCACATTAACAGTAGTATTAACAATAAAGCTGCATACTTAGTATCTGACGGCGGAGATCATTACGGTGTGAAAGTAACTGGAGTGGGCCGTGAAGCGACAGAGAAAATTTATTACCGTGCTCTTACTAAATATTTAACTGCAAACTCTGACTTTAAAATGATGCGTCAAGCTGCACTTCAATCAGCAGAAGATTTATATGGTAAAAACTCTAAAGCTGTACAAGCTGTAACGAAAGCTTATGACGCTGTAGGAGTAAAATAATAAGAGAAAAAAGACCTGACTGGATTGTCAGGTCTTTTCTTTATTTAATCACGGATACCTAATGCGATTTTTGCCATGCGTGACATACGTTCTTTCGTCCACGGTGGATTCCATACAACGTTTACTTCTATTTCATTTACTTCAGGTACGTTCGTTGATAATACCTTTTTAACGTCTGATACGATTTGGCCAGCCATTGGACAACCGATAGAAGTCATCGTCATTGTAATGACAACATTATTATTTTCATCGGCTGTAACGTCATAAACTAATCCAAGATTGATAATATCAACACCTAGCTCTGGATCAATAACAGCCTCTAAATTTGCATACAATTTATTTTCAAATGCTTCTTGTGACATGAGTAGCACCTCCTACACATTAATGATATAGATTCTCATTATAACGGAAATACGTGCAATGTGCAGGGAATGAGCTCAAAAAAAATTCCTCCTTGGAAGAGGAATTTTTTTGAAAAGCTATTCAGTTTTAAAGTGAGATACAAGTTGATCTAATTCTTCAACCGTTTGTTTCATTTGTTTTGCAGTTAGAGCCATTTCATTCATAACAACGACTTTCTGTTCAGCCGATTGCGCTGTTGCGGCCGTTTCACTTGATACTTCATTAGAAATTGAAGCAATGTTATTGAGTGAAGCATTCATTTCTTCAGCACTTGCAGCCATCTCTTCAGCAGTTGCTGATATGTCTTGAATTTGAGTGGACACTTTATTCACTTGATCAACGATTGTTGTGAAAGAAGAGCCGGCCTCGCGAATGACGTTAATACCTTCAAATGCTTCGGAACGACCTTGAGACATCATAGAGCTAGCAGTTTCTGTGTCATTTTGAATTTGATGCAGCAATTGGTTAATATCTGTTGCAGCTGTTTTTGATTGTTCAGCAAGTTTACGAACTTCATCTGCTACGACAGCAAATCCCTTCCCTTGTTCGCCGGCACGAGCCGCTTCAATAGAAGCATTTAAAGCAAGTAGATTTGTTTGCTCAGCGATATTAGAAATAGATTGTACAGCTGTATCAATATATTTCGTATGAGTGATTAGACGTTCGACTACTTCGGATGTAGCATTTACGGCTTCGTGTATCGTTGTCATTTGTGAAATAGATTTTTGGATTACAGTACTTCCGTCGTTAGCATGTTCAGATGTGACTACAGCTAGTTCGGCTACAGACGAAGCGGATTCTGCAATACGTTGAACACTTATTGACATATCATCCATTGCAGTCGAGCTTTCTTCCATACTAGAAGTTTGCGATTGAATGCTTGCATTTAAATTAGACATCGAGTTTTGAACTTTTATTGTCGCATCAAGCGATGTATTGGTCTTTTCTAACATATTTTCAGAAGCGTTTTGTACTTCCACAGAAGTTTTTTGAACACGATTAATGATATGTTGCAGATTTTCTAACATTTTATTAAATGATGTTGCAATTGCACCGATTTCATCATTGCTATTTACTTGTAGGCGAGCTGTTAGGTCACCCTCTTGAGAGGATAATTCTTTTAGTTTAGTATCAATTTGCTGAATTGGTTTTACAAGCTTACCAGAGAACCACCATGCAAGAATAATTGCAACGACAATACATATAACAAGTGATAAGAATATAACGTATTCAATGAGTAGTGCTGATTGATCAATTTTTTCAATGGATTGTTCACGTAACTTAGCTTGTTCGTTGCAATAGTTTGTAAAATCACCAATAACTTTATAAACAGTGCCATTTTCTGAAGAAGCGACTTGTAATGCTTCGTCCCACTTTTGTTCTTTTGCAAGAGAGAAAACTTTTTCTTCAATAAATTTTCTCCAAGTAGAGCCTAATTCCATTGTATCTTTCACGGATTGGGATACGTTAGGGTTAGAAAGAAGTTGTGCTTTCTTATCTTCAAGAAGCTTACTCATTTCATGAAACTTGTCTAATTCGACCTGATCGTGTTGCAGTAAATAACCTCTTAAAGCAGAAAGTTGAACTTGATAAGCGTCTCCACGCTCTTTTAATTCTGTTGCAAGGGGGGAAATTTCTTTTTGCAGTGCTTCAGCTTTACGAGTTTGATCAATAGCAAAGAATAGAATAAAAGCTAAGGCGATGCCAAATAAAGCGCAAACCGTTCCCATCATGAACAGCAGTTTTTTTCTAATGCTCATAAAACTCATATGATAAAAAAGCCTCATTTTAAAATCTTAGTATTAGGATTAATTCATATTAAAAGTTAAAAGAAAGCTTCACTCCTAAAGGAACAAAGCTTTCTTCTTTCCTCTAGGCATTATAGCAGACAGAGGGGGAGAGAGAAAGATATATTTAAAAGTAAAAAAAGAGGGGCTAAAATGAGAAATCCCCCTTTTTTATTTTTATGCATTTGTTTTGAAATGAGAAACGAGACCTTCAAGTTCTTGTACTGCAGTTTTCATTTCTGATGACTTTGTAGCAATGTCTTTCATTACACTTACTTGGTCACCAGCTGAATGAAGTTATTAATCTGTTCAATGAAAATTATAGCAGGTAATGGAAAGAGGCAGATGAGTATGAGTAAATGTTCTTAAAATGTATACATTTATATATCAAAAATTCTTAAATAAAAATAAGAAATACTATTGTAATTCGAAATAACATCATGTATACTTCTAATTAGTTGATAACGATTATCACTATCAACCGAAACATTACTCTTCGTTATGTTGGTCATACCCCTTTTTGACGACGTAAGTCAGAGACGAATGTTGAAATATCTTGTGTCCTATTCTACAGAATTATGGTAATCTCCAACCTCAACTTATATGCGTAAGCATGCAAAAAAAAGGATCCTATCCGTGAAGGGATCCTTTTTTGCATGTTGTCGCAATTAATGTATATAGACCTGGTATACGTTCTTCAATTCCTTCGGGTGCAGTAGGAGGGAAGACCCATCTTTGATGAGGTCCATGTTCTTCAATTAGCTTTTCAACTTTGAAATTTGTTTCTGCCATTGCCGTAATAATTTCTCCAAGTGTCCAGCGCCTAATCTTTGTTCTCGGTAAAGCTTCTTTCTGTGATTCCGTAAGGAGAGTACTATAAGCCACGTCATCTTCAATAAGTTCCTCATCAAAATAATTTCCATTTGCTCGAAATGCTGGATGATCTACTCCTAATAATTTTGTATAAACAGGATGATAGTCGCGCAGTATAAATGTCCCATCTTGTTTTAATAAGTTAGAGATTATATGAAAGAGTGGCTTTAAGTCTAAAAAGTAATGGAGTACGCCAAGTTCCAGTAATACGATATCAAATGATTGGGATAGATTTAAATCTAGTACGTCGGAAACGATATACTGAATAGAGACTCCAGCAGCTTTTGCTAATTCAGTTGCATATTTTTCATTGCTTGCTGAAATATCTACAACTGTTACATCCGCCCCTAAAAGGGCAAGAGCAACTGCTTTATTTCCTTTTGATCCGAGTAAATTAATAATACGCTTCCCTTTTGGAGAGTGTATGTAAGGTAAATAATAAGCTACTTCATGAACAGGATCTTGCATGAGCTTTTTTGCATATTCTGCCGGTGCACCGTGGCGATTTGTCCAAGCTTCATAGGCAGCTGCATTCCAGCTTTTTTCATTAATAGTACTTAGTTGCTTTTGATTCAAGCTTATCACTCCTTTTGTGAACGTATATTTATTCGGTGGGAGAATGAGATTTCCTGTTCTTTTTGAATAAAAGTTTGATTTTTCTGTTCTTTAGTCGTAAAATACGTGTTATACATAAGAGCGTTGAAAAGGAAAAGTAGAATGAAACCATTCTTTCCAGAGAGCTTCGGTAGCTGAGAAGAAGCAAGAATATTCATTTGAACAATGGCCTTTGAGCTTCGTCCTGAACTTATCAAATGATAATAGTAGGCGGCGACGAGAGTTGGTACTCGTTATCAAAACCACAGTATAAGAGCATATAGCTCCGTACTTGTTAAGGTTAGTTATGTGAATGACTGACGAAATAAGGTGGTACCGCGACTGTTTATACAGCCCCGCCCTTATCTTTTTTAAGATAGGGGCGGGGCTTTTTATATTTTTAAGGAGGAATGTAAGATGAGTATTTTTATTGGAGGCGCTTGGCCGTATGCAAATGGTTCGTTACATCTTGGGCATATTGCAGCTTTATTGCCAGGAGATATTTTAGCTCGTTATTACCGGGCTAAAGGTGAGAGTGTGTTGTATGTTTCAGGAAGTGATTGTAATGGAACACCGATTGCAATTAGAGCAAAACAAGAAGGGGTTACAGTAAAGAAAATAGCTGATCAATATCATGAAGAATTCGAGCGATGTTTTCATAATCTTGGTTTTACGTATGATTGCTATACACGTACAGATAGTGAGCACCATCATGAAACTGTTCAAAAAGTTTTTTTGCGACTATTAGAAGAAGATCATATTTATAAAAAAATAGTCGAACAAGCTTATTGTGAAACGTGTACGCAATTTCTACCTGATCGTTATGTGGAAGGTATTTGTCCGCATTGTCATGAAGGGGCGAGGGGGGATCAATGCGATGCTTGTTCCGCTATTTTAGATCCACTCGATTTGTTAGAAAAGAAATGTAAGTTATGCGGTAGTACGCCATCAGTACAGGAAACCGAGCATTTCTATTTTGCATTGCATAAGTTCCAGCAGCAAATTAAAGCGGCTGTAGAAATTGCAAAGCAGAAAGGAACATGGCGCGACAATGCAATTCAATTAACAGAGAGATATTTAAAGGAAGGCTTACAAGACAGGGCAGTATCACGTGATTTACCAATCGGGGTACCAATTCCAGTGGAAGGATATGAGGATAAGAAAATTTACGTATGGATTGAAGCGGTGACAGGATATTATTCAGCGAGTAAACATTGGGCTGAAGAAACAGGGAAAGATGATCAAGAGTTTTGGGATAGAGATGTGAAAACATATTATGTGCACGGAAAGGATAATATTCCGTTTCATTCAATCATTTGGCCGGCGGTATTACTTGGAACAGGAGAAGAAGCGATCCCTCGTCATATCGTTTCGAATGAGTATTTAACAGTAGAAAAAAGGAAGTTATCTACAAGTAAAAACTGGGCAGTATGGGTACCTGATATATTGGAACGCTATAATCCAGATTCTATTCGTTACTTTTTAACAGTAAATGCACCAGAAAATCGTGATACTGATTTTTCATGGCGTGAATTCATTTACAGTCATAATAGTGAATTATTAGGTGCATACGGGAACTTTGTGAATCGGACGTTAAAGTTCATTGAAAAGTATTATGATGGCATTGTACCAAAGGGGAGTATTAATACAGAGCTGAAAGATACGGTTGAAGGATTATATAAAAGTGTAGGAGATGCGATTGAACAAACTAAATTTAAGGTGGCGCTAGAAACAATATTTGATGCAGTACGCTTTGCAAATAAATACTTTGATGAAAAGCAGCCGTGGAAACAAAGAGAAGACGACCCAGTTTCATGTGAGGAAACAATTTATAATTGTGTTTACCTTATCGCTAATTTTGCAAATCTCCTTGAACCATTTTTACCGTTTTCCAGTGAAAGAGTTAGAAACACATTGTCGATTGTTAAACAAAGTTGGGAACCACAAAATACGTTGCCAAACCGAATTGATAATGTACAGCCATTATTTGAGCGAATCGATGTAAAACAAATTGAGCATGAGGTAGAGAAGTTATATGGAGCGGTAAAGTGAAATATAAGGAAAAGACCTTTCAAGTAAATGAAAGGTCTTGTGTTATGCATTATGCACACTACTATGTTTTTTTCCTGTCCTAGCCGTAAGCAGCTGAGGTGTAAAAATACCAAGCAATATGAAAATAATCCCAATCCACTGCATGAGCGTTACAACTTCATGTACAAGTGTAATAGAAGCAATAATAGCTGTTGGTAATTCAGCTGCTCCTAGTATCGTACCGAGTCCTGTGCCGACTTTTGGCACACCAATAGAAAAACAAATGACAGGTACAACAACGCCGAATAATCCGAGGAAGAAAGCGTATTTCCATAGACCGGCTTGTAAAGCACCATCTGTTAAAAAGGTTGGCGGGAAGAATAGGCATACGATAAGAGTAGCACTTGTTGTCATAAGAAAGCTTTTCGTATAAGGCGGAACATCTGTAGCAACGCGTCCACTTGCAAACACATAGAATGAAAAGGAGACAGCAGCTAATAATCCAAAGATAATACCTTTCGTGGGAAAACTTTGTCCGAGACCGTCAAAGACACCACCCGCAAACAATGTACCAGTAAATAAAATAATGATAGATATAACTTTTTCGCGGCTTGGAAATGTTCGATTTGCAATAGCTTCGATAACGACACCAATCCATGTGAACTGGAAGAGTAAGACGACAGCGATAGAGGCTGGTAGTTCTTCTACAGAAATAGCATAGAAAATCCCAGTCATACTCATCGTTGTTCCGACTGTTAGTAATGAAAAGAATTGCTTTTTTGTTACTTTATGGCGTGAAAAGAAAAGAACGAGCAGAAGAAGTCCGATCCATCCGAAGACATATTGTCCACCTAATAGCTGATGGGCTGAAAAGCCATCCATAAAACCGAGCTTAAAAATAGTAGAAAGTACGCCGTAGCTACAAGCTCCGAATAAAACGAGTAATGAATACTTGAATTTTCCCATGAATATCCTCCTTATAAATAATAAAAAACGCCCGCCATCCAAATAAGGACAACGGGCGAACGAAACAGAGTAAGACACTCTACAAAATTCCGCCACTCATACGAAGTATGAGTTTGGGGTATGAAATTATAGTAGTTTACATTGCTTTTGGAAAAACAATCGAGCATTTTACACCTTGAGGTGTGTTTTGTATTCCATAAGGAAACTGATGTTTATCTAGTATTTGTTTTACAATATATAAGCCAAGACCGCTACCTTGTACTAAACCATTGTTTCCAGGGTTAGCACGATAGAAAGGCTCAAATAAATGAGCGAGTTTGTCTTCGTCGATTTGTGAACCTGTATTTAATACTTCTAATGCGTAACCGTTTGGTTTTTCATACAGCTTTATATATACATGCTGATGATCGATTGTATAATGAATTGCATTTGAAATAATGTTAAAAATAGCGGTTTGAATAAATTTAGGATCAGCTAAAATTTGTACGTCTTGTTTAATATTAGATTGAACATTTAATTGCTTTACAGATATAAAGTAATCTACTTTTTTCATCACGTCCTCAATGATATTAGATAGTGAAATAACTTCTAAATTCGGTTTAAATTGAGGGTTTTGTATTTTGGATAATTCTGACATTTTTTCCGTTAATACGTTAATATCTTGCATCATCTCGTAGGATCGCTTTAAGTATTTGTCTCTATCTTTGTAAGCACCGATTCCGTGAATCATGCCATCTAGTTGTCCCATAACAGCTGCGATTGGTGTTTTTAATTCATGGGACACCATAGACATAAATTCTTTCCGAGATTGTTCTAATTGTTGTTCTTTCTTGAGTTCATTTCGTAAATCTTTATTTGTTTCATGTAAATTCTTCACAATATGTGGGACCTGTGAAGCGGCTACTTGCAAATTAAAATCTGTTTGATCCGCATTTTTGTTAAGTGATTGTTTATCTGAAAAGTCCAGCTTCATAATGTCCTTTAAAGTATCACTCATATATTGGAAAGGTTTGGCAATTAATTTTGCGTAAACTAAAGAACCGAGTAAAGATAATGCAAGCATTGTTGCACCAATATGCGGAGCTAATTGGTGCAGAGCATCTGCTAAACTTGGATTATCTTGCGATTCACTTGTTTTATTCGTTGCATTTTGCGTATGTAAGACATTATTGCTAGTGGCGTTTTTTTCAAGTCCAGTAGGTGAATCCGTTTTGTTACTTTCCCCCGAAATATTTTGCGTATTTTCTTTCGCGTTTGCTTTTGCAGTTTGGCTAGGCTGCAAAATATGATTGATGGCTGTAGAGAGTGTTTTATAGTCTATACTAGAGGGCTGAAAATTCGAGATGCTACTCTCTGATACAGCTTTATTTTGTTCCTTTTTACTTTGATCGTTTTTCTTATCTGACTCCGCATGTTCTACATTTTGCGTTTCAGGATTTTTCGTATAATGCCCTTTATCGTAGTTTAAGGCTAAAAAATAAATAATTTGATAAAGGCAAAGTGATAAAAGGATACAAAACAATAAGGTTTTGATGAAAATATTCTTGGTGATGTTGTCTTTGCTACGCTTCGATTTTGTAGCCAATGCCTTTCACCGTTTTAATATAATTAATTCCTAATTTTTTTCTTAAGTTTTTAATATGTGTATCTATTACTCTTACATCACCATAGTGTTCATAGCCCCATACCTTATTCAACAAATCACTTCTTGATAATACTTTTCCACGATTTTGTAGCAAAGTATATATAATTTCAAATTCTTTTGTTGTTAATTCAATTTGATTACCATGAACATAAGCTGCGTATGCTGTAGAATTTAACATCAATTCATGGAATTGTAGTATAGTTGCGGTTTCAGCTTCCTTCGTTGTTGTCCTTCTTAATACAGCTTCTACGCGTTTAATAAATACCGCGTAATGGAACGGTTTCGTAATATAGTCATCAATACCTAACTCAAATCCTTTAATTTCACTTTCTTCATTATGTAAGCCTGTTAACATAATGATTGGTACATCAGACTGTCCTCGCATAATTTTACAAATACTATAGCCATCTATATCTGGTAACATTACATCGAGGAGGACAAGATCGTATGAGTTTTTTTGGAAAAGAAGAATGCCTTCTGTTCCAGCACCAACTACATCAACAGTAAAGTTTTGTGCCATTAGAAATTCACGAATAAGTTCTTGTATATCTGGGTTGTCTTCAATCACCAGTATATGCGTCATAGTAACACCTCCTAAATAACGCTTTTTACTGCAATATTCGAATTCATCATTTTTTGGATGACTCAGATTGTTTATACATATAATAAGCCCCCGCTATAAAATAATCATGAAAGTAGCAAGGGGAATTGTTTAGTGTCACTGAATAGTTCAGAATTACAGTAATTCTATTATAGTATGTATTGTAAAATTTATAAAACATTATAACTGTATAATTTTAATATCTATGTTTATCAATGTTTCGATGTTGTTGAACACAATATATTTTCATTATATATGTAAATACAGTTGTTTTGCTACTGTAAATGAATAAATAAAATAAGCCAAGACATAAAATTCTTGGCTACACGTAAATCTTGTTCTTAGGTTAGTTTACAGTGACAGTAGCTTGTTCCTGAATACGCTCAAATAACCAGCGTACATCATTGTTATACATACGAATACAACCAAGTGTTGTTGCTTTTCCAATTGCTTGATTATTGTTAGTTCCATGAATCGCATAAGTTGTTCCGTAAGTTCCTGCCATATTTAATCCGAGCCAACGGTCACCAAGGGGATTACGTGGATCGCCACCTTTAATTTTCCCTGTATAATAAGGACGGTTTTTAATTTTATTTACGATTTGAAAAGTACCTTTAGGTGTAGGGGTTGCTGCTTTTCCAGTAGCGACAGTGAAACTTTTTATGAATTTTCCATCTTGATAATAATCCATTTTATTTATCTGCGTGTTTACGATAAGCTGATCTTTCGTTGTAGCTGCCTCTGCAGTAGTGAATGGAAGAGTTAAAAATCCTAATGATAATAGCGCACTTAATAATAATTTTTTCATTATATTCTCCTTTTACTATTTTAGTAGTATTACATACAATGAATTTGTAATCCACGTAATGCTTGATGGACGTTTTCATTTAATGCTTCAAAAAATGTAGTAATTTTTGTATTGTGTTTGTTGTTTTTATCGATGAGCAATCTTTCATTTAGTAAAAGTTCACCGTGTAGTCCGAAGCTCTGTACTTGAATATTCATTTCATCTTCTGTTTCAGAAATGATAGGTAAGAAATAATGAAACGCTTTCGTTGGAAGGATATAGCTTTTTCCAATCATGCTTTCTTGATTAGAATTAGTCCATTTTTTCGTGACAATCTTAATATTCTTTTTAGAAACGATAAAAGATAGCGTTGTGGATTTTGTTAAACTTACGTCAAACTCGTTTGTTTCACATATGTGTAAATTAAAAACGGTTTCATTTTGATGAGATTCAACATTTGTATTAATAAAATCATGCATTTTATAAGCTTCCATTTCTTATTCACCCTTTTTTCAATTTCGAAAAGCGACTTATATTTATTCAATTTAATGTTTAGTCATATATTGGTTAAATTTTTCAACAAATTCCGATATAATCTTACAATACGTATATGAAGCTAATATGAAGTTCATATGAGTTTGTGATGGTTTTTTATAGAGAACAAAATAAGGTGATTTTCGAGTGTTAAAAACTGGATAAAAAATGTATATTAATGGATTTTATTAGTACGATAGATAGTTGTTAGCTTGTTTTAAAATGATAATGGATATAAGCAAATAGAGAACAGGAAATTTTAGTGTTAGCCTTACAAAAATGTAATAAAAATGTAAGCTATTGTGATAGTTATTTCGACAATTTTTTTATACAATAATAGTAAGAAGTTGTACGTGAATGGAAGGAGAGATGACATGGAATGGGTTCATGAATTATTTCAGCAATACGGGTATTATGTAGTACTTGTAGGCTTGCTGTTAGAATATATTGCGCTTCCTTTTCCGGGAGAGCCAACATTAGCATATGCGGGATTTTTAGCACAGAAGGGTGATTTAAGTTTACCGATTTTAATTATCCTATCCTTTATTGGGACAAGTGTAGGAATGACAATTCAATACTTTTTAGGAAATAAATTAGGTATGCCTTTCGTTCAAAAATATGGGAAATACGTATTTTTAACACAAAGAAAAATTGATTTAACGAGAATGTGGTTTGATAAGTATGGATATTTTCTTATCTTTATCGGCTTCTTCATTCCAGGCGTACGCCACTTTACAGGATACTTCGCAGGAATTATTAACCTACCATTCCGGCGCTTTGCAATCACAATTTATTCCGGCGCTTTATTCTGGGTATCATTCTTCTTAATCGGTGGCTACTGGTTAGGTGGTAACTTACATGATATTTTCGGAGCACTGGAAGAGCATATCGGCAAAATCATCTTTGGAGTAGTTGTTATTATAGCAATCACGCTAGGCGTTCGTTTCCGCAAACAGCTAAAACGAGTATTCGTACAAAACGCAAGTTAATATGGAATCCATTCTATGTCAGAATTTAGGAAGGCAGTGCTTTTGGGCACTGCCTTTTTATTTTATGTTCCAATCTACTTTCAACTTTCCTTTTAACTTATTTCCACTAACTATAATGTAATAAGTTCCTGTTTTAATTGCCGCGAATTGGTACGTATTAGGACCGTTTGAAGCTAAATAGTTTTCTTCCTCTTGGAATTCACTAGACATTTTTATGTCTCCCATGTAGGCATTCGGATTTTCAGATGGTGATTCAATGGTAAATTCTAATATATCACCCCGTTTTAGTTCAATTGGGATTTTATGTTCACCACTGAAATGTTGAAAAGATGCTTCGAAAGAGTTTTGGGTTCTTTTCTCGGTCCATTGCTCCTTCTGTGTGACATCAACGAAGTTAATAGTGATGAGTGTAATCAAGATAACAATAGGAATGATATATCCAATCCATATAAATTTTTTCGTTATAAGTGTGCATAGATAGAAAAAAACAGAAAAAATTGCTCCGATAGATCCTGCAAAAAGTACAAAGAGAAAATTTGTTTCTTTAAAAATTAGGAATGGAAGAAAGAATAAATAACCGCAAAGAATGTAAAGACATACTTTTTTTAAGGTGCTATGATTTTTAAATTTTACTTTATCAATGAAAACGGAACAAAGGATTGCATAAGAAACAATAACAAGTGTAGATAAAGTAAAGAGTAGTTCATGTAATCCGGTCAAAAATTTATATCTTGTTAGCCCGCTACCGCCGGAGAGTGTGAGACTAGTAAGTAATAAAGATAATAAGCAAGCTGCTGTAAGTTTAGTGAGAATATAAGAAAAGATAGATGTTTTATTCATATGTCACCTCGCATGTTTAATATTCCATGTTCATTATATAGGGTATGGATGTAATAATATAGAAGTTGTGTTGTCGATTATTAACGTCAAAATGACAATTATTATTGAAGAAAATAAGGATATTATTTACAATTTTAATTGGATAAATGAAAAAGAGGTAAGACATGAAGCTTCGAAATCGAGTGAGGGAATTTCGAGAAAAGCATCGTTTATCACAAGGGGATTTAGGGAAAGCGATTGGCTCATCACGGCAAACCATTAGTTTAATTGAGCGCGGAGATTATGCGCCATCTATTGTGTTATCGCTAAAAATCGCACAGATTTTTAGGGCGCCGGTAGAGGAGATATTTACATTAGTGGAGGGGGAAGATGGAGATGGAGAGTAAAGCGAAGGGGGAGAAAAACGTTGGACATTTTAAGAAGACCTGCCTTTTCAATGTTTGTTGCCCTTGTTTGCTCCGTTTTATATGGATTTATTCGAATAGAAAAAGTACAGCAAGTCATTGAAATATGGACGTTTTTTGGAATTGCATTGTTAGTGTTAGCTATCCATGAATTAGGGCATGTAATATTTGGTTTGATAGGTGGTTTAGAATTTAAATTTATGACAGTAGGCCCCATTACTGTCCAAAAAGAAAAGGGAAAAATACGAATTAGAGAAAATAAAATGTGGATGTATGTTGGAGGCGTTGCAATGCTGGTGCCGCCTTCTCCATACACACCGAACCTTTCAAGAAAATGGGCATGGATGACTTTAAGTGGACCATTAACGAGTTTCGTATTCGGCATTGTATCAGGTTACATATATATGGTGAGTTATTACCACATGCTTTTATACTTTTCTGTGTTACACCTTGCAATCTTTGTCGTCACAGCAATTCCAGTAAAGGGAACGCTATTAAGCGATGGCATGCAATTTCTCATTTTAATTAAAGATGATGAAAAGGCTAAGCAACATTTATATAACATTCAAGTATCGGGCGAGTTATTAAGCTGCAAAAGGCCGAAAGATTGGGATGAGAGTTTAATAGAAATAAGCGAAGAAAAATTAAAAGAGGATAAAGATATAAGAGATATCATGAGTGGACTCATGCTCATCTTTTTTGCTCGATCTGATCAAGAGGGAATGGAAAGAGCGATACCGTATTTAGAACAAATTGTTCAACTACCTGTAACGAAAGAAAATAAATATTTCGTTGGCAGTTTTCATAGTTGGTATCTTTTATATAGAGTACTTTATCAGAAGGAAAGCCTTTCTCTGCAAGAGGCGAAGGAACACGCAAAGGCAATTACAAGACTGGATTTACATGGATATTACCGTACACAAGCAATTCTTAAATATTTAGAGAATAATGTGGAAGCTTGCTGCATTTATATGAAAGAAGCGGATAAAGAATTGAAGAATAGTGAAAAGAGTGAAATGGGCTTTTGGCGACTAGAGCGAGAATGGTTCGAGCAGTTGAAGGAAAGGGTATCTTACGATGGATAAGGTATCCTATTTTTTATATGTCATCTTATGCCGTTCCATAAAAAGTCTGAGGCGAGTAAAATGAGATAAGAAGAGCAAAGCTTGGAGGAAGTAAATATGGAAATTTTAACGATTATTTTGATAGTCTTGCTTATTTATGCTGTTTTTAAAGTAGCATATGTAGCATTAAAGATACTCGCGATCCTATTAGTTATCTTTTTAATCGTAGAGTTCGGCAGTAAGTTACTTGGGGGATAGGGTATGTTGTGTGTTTAGGATGTCGAAGAGTGTCGGTAAATCGATATCCTGTATCGAAGCATCGATATAATGAAAAAATCGTTGATATAAGTGGAGAAATGATCGATATATTTGAAAAATCGTTGATATATTTCGGTAAATACTAAGTGGGGTATGTGGAAAAGAAGTTGCCGTGGGGTAACTTCTTTTTATTTGTTTATAAATTGTTTATTTTTACCTTCTATTCTTGTAGTAAGGAGGCGGTAAGGATGAAAAAAGCGGTTTTAGAAGTAAGAGATGTGACGAAGAGGGTGAAGGGAAGAACGTTGCTAAGTCATATGTCTTTTTCGGTTTATAAAAATGAAATTTGTGGTTTTGTTGGGCCAAATGGTTCAGGAAAGACGACACTTATTCGGACCATTATGGGACTGATTCGGCCAAATGAAGGAGAGGTTTTCATTAATGGAAAGAGCGTACAAAAAAATAGGAAAGAAGCTCTTCAGTATGTAGGGGCAATTGTAGAAGCTCCAATTTTCTTTCCTTATATGTCAGGGCGAAAAAATTTACGGAATTTAGGTAGGATTACGTTAAATACTGGTGGAGAAGTTCTTGAAAAAAAAGTGCAGCAAGTGTTAGAAATCGTTGGTTTAGAAAATCGTGCGGACGATAAAGTTGGTACGTATTCGTTAGGGATGAAACAGCGTTTAGGGATTGCACAGGCACTTCTTGGGGAGCCAGATTTTATCATTTTGGATGAACCGTCTAATGGATTAGATCCAGTTGGAATTAAGCAACTTCGTAAAATTGTACTCGACTTACAGCGTGAGAAGGGAATTACTTTTTTTATTTCTAGTCATTTAATTCGTGAATTGGAACTTATGTGTGACTCGTGGGTCATGATTCGGGAAGGATCACTTATTTGGCGTGGAACGACAGAAGAGCTGCAAGGTGAAAATAAAGAGTTAGAGGATATTTTCGTGGAGATGATGAGTTCATGATGAGGCTAGTACGCTCTGAATGGGAGCGGCTTTGGGCGAAGAAAGTAACATGGCTTTGTTTTTTGATGATACCGGTAATGTTACTTGGGGCTGCGAAGTATTATTTGAAACATAATCAAGAGGTAGAAAGGATAGCAGTTGATTATACATATGCGAATTCATTCCCAGTACTTGCATTATCTGAAATGCTTATGAGTATATGTAATCTCGTTTTACTCGTTTTGATTGTCCTTGTGTTTGCTCAAGAATATCATAGCGGTCAAATTCGGATGATAATCCAAAGGTCATACACGTATTCTGAGGTTCTTATTGCGAAAATAATTACGGTATTAGCAGTAAGTTTGCTATTTATAGGTGCCTATTTTATTTGTAGTTATTGTATTGGCTACATTTTCTTTGAGCATGAACCGAGCATTCTTTTGTTTTATCATACGGAAAAAATGAATGCACTTGGCGTTTTCTTATACTGTATTTCTTATTATGGAATTGCTTATCTTACCTTAATAGCGATGGCTAGCATATTAATTATGCTATCGGTTATAAGTAAATCGACAACAAGTGCAACCCTTCTTGGTATGGGATTCATTATATTTTCTTTTGGATACCCAGCGATGGCGTTAGTGATAGGGAAATCACCGGCTTTTCTTTATATTAATTATTCTTCTTTAATTAAATTACAACATGAAGGAATTGCTATATCTTTATCTGGTAGTTCACGAATGATCTTTTTTGGATCTGTAATTTTACTTATATACATTGTTGTTTGTAACACTGTAACAGTTTATTGGATAGGAAAAAAAGATAATTTTGTGTGAGGTGTGAAGAATGGGACAAATACTTATAAGTGAATTTGAACGGATTTTTGATAGGAAGAAGACGAAAGTATTAATTGTTATTTTTGGCCTGCTACTTATTTTGCACAGTGTATGGGTTCATACTTTTGGAGTTGCTATTTACGATACAAAAGGGACGGAAGCAATCTTAAGTAATTTGAACTTTCCTGTCGCGGTTACAAGAGAATGGTATTTTACTCTATTCTTATTAATTTTTCCGATTTTATTTATTGATAGCTTTAATAGTGAAATTTCATCTGGCGCATATCGTCTTATCATGATCCGTCCGGTAAGTAGATGGGAATTATTATTGGCAAAATGGATTACTCAAATGAGTATCGTAAGTTTGTTTTTGTTAATAGCATTTATAGAGAGTTATGTATATGGAACATTTTTTATAAGGCATGCAGAGGAGACATTCTTTTTGGATAAACAAGTCATTTATGGGACAGGTGCCTCTATTTTATATACTCTAAAATATTATTTAATATTATGGTTTATCGCAAGCACTTTATTAATGTTGAGTAGCTTTGTAAGTCTTTGGTTTCAAAACGCTATTATTACGTATTTTGTGATAGTTGGTTTACTAGTAGCTGGTTTGTATGTGAATGAAGAAATAAGTTATTTTGTAATTGGAAGCGAATCAATTCTAAGAATATTAAGTGAGGGGAAAGTAACATTTTACCTAATAAATGGTACAATTTTAGGAGGATGTGCAATAGCAGCTATGTTTAGCTGGCGTAAAAAAGATGTATTTAATTAGGAGGGAATTACCGTGGCGGGCAAAGTATTACTTGTAGATGATGAACCGGATATTCTTACATTTATTAAAGATAGTCTTGTCATGGAAGGGTATGAAGTAAGAAGTGCATTAAGTGGTGAAGAGGCTTTGGAAAAATTGGATAGTAGCGTGGATCTCATTATTTTAGATGTTATGTTGCCGGATATGAATGGATTTAAAGTGTGCGAGAAGATGAGAGAGTTCTATACATGCCCTATATTATTTTTAAGTGCAGATAGTAGTGAGCAGTCTCGTATAGAAGGTTTATTGATTGGTGGAGACGATTATATTAATAAGCCGTTTAGTTTAAAAGAGTTGAAAGCGAGAATTGTTGCCAATTTACGCCGTACGACAGAATTGAAAATGATGGGGCAAAAGAATTTTCTGCGTTATGGCGATTTAGTAATAGATTTGCAGAGTTATGAAATAATATTAGGCAAAGAAAAAATTCACTTTACAAAAAAGGAGTATGAAGTCGTGAAAATGTTAGCACTTCATACCGGCCAAGTTTTGACGAAAGAGCAGCTGTTTGAAAAGATTTGGGGATATGATAGTGAAAGTGATGTTTCTACTGTAGTTGAGCATATCAAGAAAATTAGAACAAAGCTTGGTGTATATGACAGAGAGTATACATATATTCAAACTGTATGGGGAATCGGATATAAGTGGAGTGTACAGAATTGATGCAAAGGCTACGAATTAAACAACAGCTAGTAATTGGTTTTTTAATAGTTTTAATTGGTAGTTTAATACTGACAGTTTTAACGGCGGCTAGTGGTTGGTATTGGCTAACGAAGAGTGGGAAAGTATTTCCTGCAAATTATTATGAGCAGAAAATTCCTATGATAAAAGAATACGTAAAAGATAAAGGCACGCTATTGTTAAATGAGAAAGAGCGAAATGAATTAGAGAAAGTTGTCCCTAGAGAGGGCATTCAATATCAAATTGTTAATAGGCAAGGAGATATTTCTTATGGTACATATAAAACAAAATTGATAACAAATGAGAGACCGATTTTGAGTGTTATTAATACGAATATTCATGAGGAAGATGATGATAATGAAGTTACGACATATCTGCCTTTAGTGGATAAGGATGGAGAGCTACAGGGAGCAATAGGGCTTAATTATCATTTGGCGCTGTCAACCGCCTCGTCGATTGATTTCTTGTTGGTAATCTTATTTTTAGCCTCACCCTTTATATACATTACAATTTTATCCTACATCGTTTCAAACCGAATGGGGAAAAGAATAAAGAAACCACTTGCTGAATTATCAGAGGCTTCAAAAAGAATTCAAGAGCAGGATCTAGATTTTCATTTAGAATACAACGCACAAAATGAGATTGGTGAATTAGTCGGTTCATTTGAAGATATGCGTGCAGCATTAGCTACTAGTTTGTCACGGCAGTGGGAGTTAGAAGAAGAAAGAAGAGAATACATTAGAGCAATTTCTCACGATTTGAAAACGCCGCTAACGATTGTGCAAGGTCATACAGAAGGCTTGCAAAGTGGCTTATGGAAAAATGAAGACTTGTTGCATCGGTATTTACAAACGATTGAACGAAACACAAACAGAATGACAAAACTTCTTGAGGAGTTTCAAACAGTAAATGAGTTAGAAAGTTTCTCGTTTCAATTACGTTTAAATAAAGTGCATATAAATCCATTCTTTCTAAAAAAACTAGAAGAATATGAATGTATAGCTAGGAAAAAAGAGATTGAGTGGGATGTTACCTTTGAAAATAATGAGGATATACAGAGTTTAGTATTTGACCAAGAGCGGATCAGTCAAGTAATGGATAATATCGTAATGAATTCAGTTCGGTTTACGCCGGTGTCAGGGAAGATGCTCGTTAAAGTATGTGCTTGGCATGACACAATAGATTTTCATGTATATGATTCAGGACCTGGTTTCCAAGAAGGAGATTTGAAAAAAGTATTGCAACGTTTTTATCAGGGAGATCAGTCACGCTCAGGAAGTAAGGAGCACTTTGGACTTGGGTTATATATTGCCAAGACAATTGTTGAGAAGCATGGCGGTAAAATACAGGTAGAAAATAGCAAGGTGCGAGGCGGGGCACATGTTTCGTTTCGAATTCCAAGCGGGGGTATATAGATAGGAGTTAAGCATCGATATAATGAAAAAATCGTTGATATATTTCGGTAAATACTAAGTGGGGTATGCAAACCAATCTAAAAAAGCTGGAAGAATATCTTCCAGCTTACGAGTTACTTTCAATTTGTTGACCATTTTCTTCTTCGTGATCTTGTAGTAGGTTGAATACGTCTGCTAGGCAGAATGCAATAAACCAAGTCCAAAGACCGTGGAAGAAAGCTGAGCTTAATTGAAGTGGTAATGTATAGTTTGTCATTGAGTAGGAAATACATCCGCCAACGATTCCGATCATTGTTAATAACATTGTTTTTTGAGCATTTTCTTCTGGATTGAAGAGGAAGAAAATGTATCCACCTAAAATTGAAGCGCTTACAAGTGTTTCGATTCCATTAAAGATGATATTCTCTCCAAGCTGAGTGTTTGTCCAGAAGCAGATTACGCCGCCGATGATGGCAAACAAGATAGCTATTGTATATCGTATATATTGATTCATATGTTCATCTCCCTATGTAATAAGATGATTTGGAAGTTAACAAGGTAGGTATAGTATATTGAAGTGAATTGTTAAAAGGATATTGAAGAGTAACTATGTTGATTTGTGTATACCTGGCTTCGCGTTTCTAAAGAGAAACTCCCAAAGTCTATACGTGCTTTTTTGTATTATAACATATTTGAGCGCATAATAATAGAATTATCTGATTTTGTAACAAGTGTAAAAAATAAAAAGCGCAAGGAATTGTAGTTCCTTGCGCCTTTTTATATACGTTTGAAACGTCCAACAATTTCAACGGTTTCAGTAATATTCATAAATGCTCGATTGTCTACTTGGCGAATGATACGTTTCATTTCGCCTAACTCGTAGCGAGTTACGACAGTGTAAATCATTTTTTTCTTATGGTTTGTATAGCCGCCGACAGCATCTACCATTGTTACGCCACGTATGCCGCGATGTAGTAGTGCGCTTTTTATTTCCTCGCCTTTTTCTGTAACTGTCATTATCGTTAATTTAATATGTTTCGTATGCACAGCATCAATTACTTTGCTGACTACAAACCGGCTAATTAACGTATAAAGTGTAATATCCCATCCGAAAATAAATCCTGCTGCAACAAGTAAAATTAAGTTGAATCCAAAGATGATTGCTCCAATTGAAACATCGCGATGTTTCGCTACAATCAATCCAACAACATCAAAACCACCTGTTGAAGAAGCAAATCGGAATATAATTCCTGAGGACGCGCCGCAGATGACACCACCGAATACAGAAGATAATAAAATATCGTCTGAAACTTGATGTACCGGGATAATATTCATCGCTAAAGATGATATAGCTACAAAGTATGCTGTTAAAAAGGTTGTCTTCTTTCCTAAGTAAAAGTAACTTAAAATAAGAAGAGGAATGTTTAGTAAAAAGATAAGTGCACCGATATTGTAGTGCATTAAATAACCGATAATCATCCCTACGCCAGCGAATCCACCGCTAATCATATTATGCGGGATAAAAAACATATTCATAGAAATTGCATACAAAATAGAAGCTATAAAAATAACAATCAACTGTATTATAAATTCTAGGTGAAATGTTTTAGCTGCTGGGAAGGATAAAAAGGCGGTGTCGGGAACGTAATCGGCGTCTCCTAGTTGACCCATAGTATGTTTCATCTCCATATTCATTTTTGATTACAAGAAGAGAATAAAGCTTTTTTCAAAAACTGGCAATAGTTTTATTATAATGCAAAAATTTTATAAATTTCTAATAAATTAAACCTATTCAAAGATGTGTGTGAATATACTAAAGAAAGCGAATACATTGATTTTCTAGCATAGTTTTTTTGAGAAAATATGCAAAATTCTTTTTTGAAAATAAAAGGAAATAGAGAATGTTTGTTGAATGTGCTAAAATGACTTTATTAAGGATGTGAAGCGATGGAATTTTTATTGCAGGATGCAATTCTATATATATCGTTTGTAACGACGGCACTTTGTTTATTAGAAGTCTTTTTTCTTGCTAACGTTTCTCGTTTCGTACGCCAGCAAGCATCGAGTGGTAGACAGAGAGCTTTTAAACTAGTTGATACATGTGAAGAAGGTATAGGAAATGTACCGCTGTTTTCTATTTTTTATAAATATGGAATGATTCGTTCTGTTCGCAGACAAGAATCGAGTGGAGAGAGTGACGAGGTAGGTCCGTATACACCAATGTTTCGCTAATTAATTACGAAACATTGGAGGAATGAACATGTTAAAATCATACCGAGCTGCGCTCATTAGTTTATCATTATTACTTGTTTTTGTTTTATCTGGCTGCAGTAATGCAGGCACAATTGATTCACATAGTACGGGGATTTGGAACCATTATTTTGTATATCCAATCTCGTTTATGATTCAATTTGTTGCTCATCATATACCTGGGGCTAGCTTCGGGATTGCTATCATTGTCATGACGCTCGTTATTCGTTCAGCAATGATTCCATTAGCTGTTTCACAATATCGCAGTCAAGCAAAAATGAAAAAAATGCAACCTGAATTGCAGAAGCTAAAGAAAAAATACGGTGATGTAAGCAAAGATCTTGAAAAACAAAAGCAGTATCAAAAAGAAATGTCAGAACTAATGAAATCAGGCGGTTGGAATCCGTTAGCTGGGTGCTGGCCAATCTTTATACAAATGCCAATTTTCTCTGCTTTGTATTATGCGATTAGCCGAACTGAAGAGATTCGTACATCTTCGTTTTTATGGGTGAACTTAGGACATGCAGATCCATATCATATATTACCGATTATTGCAGCGTTCACAACATTTATCCAGATGAAGGTGTTTCAATCTAATATAACGCCTGGAGAGCAAGTACAAATGCTGAAAATACAGCAAATTATGATGCCGGCAATGATTTTATTTATGGGATTTGCGGCACCGTCAGGACTTGTGTTGTATTGGATTACAGGTAACTTATTTACAATGACACAAACAATTGTATTAAGAAAAGTAATGGAACGTGAAGAATTACAATTACAAAAAGCTTAGAAATACGCCGCTCGTGATGAGCGGTGTATTTTTTTTTAGTCGTTAAGGAAATTTTAAGAAATCAACATTACTATTGGCATTGTATACGAAAGTGTACATGCTTTAGAAATATGAAGGAGGAAATTTCCTATGAAGAAGAAAAAAGTTGGGTATTTAGCAATTGCAGGTGCTCTATCATTTGGAATTATAGGAGGAGTTGGTGTACCGGCGTTTGCAGCAACTAATACCCCAGCAGCTGAGCAAGTTACAAAAGGAACTGCGAAGAAGAATTTAGATGAGGCAACGAAACAAAAAGTGAAAACAATTATGGATGATACAAAGAAACAATTAGAGGGACTAGGTGTGAAATTCCCGGAGAAGGATAAGCACAAGGACATGTTTGCGGGATTAGATGAAGCGACAAAAGAAAAAGCAAAATCAATTTTAGAGCAAGAAAAATCCGGGAAACTAACTCGTGAACAGGCAAAAGAGGAATTGACAAAACTAGGTGTGAAATCCCCAGAAAAGGGTAATCACAAGGACATGTTTGCAGGATTAGATGAAGCGACAAAAGCAAAAGCGAAGTCAATTTTAGAACAAGAAAAATCCGGGAAACTAACTCGTGAACAGGCAAAAGAGGAATTGACAAAGCTAGGTGTGAAATCCCCAGAGAAGGGTAATCACAAGGACATGTTTGCAGGATTAGATGAAGCAACAAAAGCAAAAGCGAAGTCAATTTTAGAGCAAGAAAAATCCGGGAAATTAACTCGTGAACAGGCAAAAGAGGAATTGACAAAACTAGGTGTGAAATTCCCGGAGAAGGATAAGCACAAGGACATGTTTGCAGGATTAGATGAGGCGACAAAAGCAAAAGCGAAGTCAATTTTAGAGCAAGAAAAATCCGGGAAATTAACTCGTGAGCAAGCGAAAGAGGAATTAACAAAATTAGGTGTGAAACTTCCTGAGAAAGAGAAGCATGAAGACATCTTTGCGAACTTAGATGCAGCAACAAAAGAAAAAGCGAAAGCGATTCTAGAAAATGAAAAGAAACAACTAGCGGCATTGAATGTTGATCTGCCACATCATAAGTTTTTTATGAAAAACGAAGATAAATAATTGAACTATGTTGTATCTTTCGTGTGGGCAACCGAAAGGTACATATGCGAGGGGGCTGTCTTTGGAACAGCCTCCTCTTATTATTGTCGTTTTTTGTTGGATAATCGATGTGTTTTGAAAATCGCCGATATATTTTTATGTACCATCTCATGTCGTTCACGGAAGAGCAGATTAGAGAAATGTAGTATCTTCTGTTATAATATAAGGAGAGAAATATTTCTTATGTTATATAAAATATATATTGATTTTTTCTAACAATTCAATATAATGAACAATAACTACAAAATTCGACATCAAGAAGTGATGATGAGGACATGATCAGTTTTTTACGATTCTCAGAGAGGGAAGCCTTTGGCTGTGAGCTTCCTAATACGGGGAAATTGATTACCACCTCTGAACTGCAGCAGTGAACGGATACCTAGTAATTGCTTGCCGGCAAAAACCGTTATTTAGACTTGAGAAATTGGTGAAGTGTGTAACTTTACCAATTGAAACAAGGGTGGAACCACGAATATAACACTCGTCCCTTTTTTAGGGAGGAGTGTTTTTTTATTTCATTTTTGCATCACACTAGAATTGGAAGGAGGATACGCAGCATGCATCATGATGAGAAAAATAAAATTGGTTTAACAGTAGCACTTTCTATCGTAGTAGGAACTATTATTGGGTCTGGTGTGTTTATGAAACCAGGGAGCGTATTAGATTACTCAGGGAGTTCTAATATGGCTATTCTTGCTTGGGTAATTGGTGGTTTGTTGACGTTAGCAAGTGGTTTAACAGTAGCCGAAATTGGAGCGCAAATTCCGAAAAATGGTGGGTTGTATACGTATTTAGAGGAGATTTACGGAAGCTTTTGGGGTTATTTATCAGGTTGGATGCAAACGATTGTTTATGGACCAGCTATTATTGGAACATTAGGTTTGTACTTTAGTTCTTTAATGATTAATTTTTTCTATTTAGATAAAGTATGGAATTTACCAATCGCAATTGGAACAGTTGTGTTCCTAGGCGTTGTAAATAGTATGGGAACAAAATACGGAGGTATCGTTCAAACAATCACGACAATTGGGAAGATGATTCCGATTGTATTAATTGTTGTGTTAGGTTTTTGGAAAGGGAATAGTGATATCTTCAACGTAGTTGTACCGATATCAGAAAATCAAAGTATTGGGATGGCAATTTTAGCAACTTTATTTGCTTATGATGGCTGGATTTTACTTGCTTCTATTGGCGGAGAAATGAAGAATCCAACAAAGTTATTACCGAAAGCAATGACGGTTGGGATTTTAATTGTAACAGCTGCCTACGTATTAATTAACTTAGCGTTATTAAATGTATTACCAGCAGCGAAAATTGTAGACCTTGGAGAAAACGCAACAGCGACAGCTGCGGGCATGTTACTTGGAGAATATGGCGGGAAAATTATTAGTATCGGTATTATTATTTCTATTTTCGGCTGTTTAAATGGAAAGATTTTAACGTTCCCACGGATTCCGATGTCGATGGCAGAGCGTGGCCAACTTCCGTTTTCTAAGTTTATCGCAAAAGAAAGTCCGAGATTCAAAACACCAGCAAATGCGATTACTGCTGAAATCATTTTAGGAATTATTTTAATGATTATTAGTGATCCGAATAAGCTATCTGAGATTTCCGTATTCATTATTTATATTTTCTATGTAATGACGTTTATTGGTGTCTTCATTTTACGAAAACGTAATAAGAATAAAGAGCGTGCATATAGTGTACCGCTATTCCCAATTGTACCGATCGTTGCGATTTTAGGTTCGCTCTTTGTAATTGGTAGTGCGATTATTAACGATCCGGTAAGCTGTTTCTTATCAATTGGAATTGTCTTTACTGGACTTCCGGTATATTGGTACTTAAATAAGAAAAAAGAAACTGGAGTTTAATGATTGAAAGGCAGGCGTATAATACGCCTGCCTTTTTATTGTGAAAAAATTATACTTGCGTCCATTTTTCTTTTAGGTTACTATAGCCGTAGTAACCTAAAAGAAAGTGTGGGGAAAGTCTTGAATTTTCGTGTGTATATTTTAGCTATCGCGGCTTTCGTAGTCGGAACGGTTGAGCTAATTATAGGAGGGACGCTCGATTTAGTTGCCAATGATTTAGGGGTATCTATTAGCGCGGCTGGTCAGCTTATAACCGTATATTCGGTAGTATTTGCTTTGTCAGGTCCAGTTTTATTAGCATTAACAGGGAAGTTTGAAAGAAAAACATTATACATTGGGGCATTATCGATTTTCTTAATTGGAAATATCATTTCAGCATGTAGTGTGAATTACGGAATGTTAATGTTCTCAAGGGTCATTTGTGCAGCTGGTGGTTCGCTTATTATTGCACTGTCGGTAACACTTGCATCTAGTGTAGTAGAACCGCATTTTCGTGCGCGTGCAATTGGAATCATTTTCATGGGGATTAGTGGCTCGCTCGTACTTGGAGTACCGCTCGGTCTTGTACTCGGAAATGCATACGGATGGCGTGCACCATTTGTGTTAATTTTGATATTAACTGTTATGGCAATTGCTTGTATTTCGTTGTTCTTAACGAAAGTACCAGCGACATCAGTATTATCAATAAAAGAACAAATCGCTACTTTAAAAGATAAAAAAATTGTAAGTGCACAGTTAACATCATTTTTATTTTTAACGGGGCATTTAACACTATATGCATATTTAACACCTTTCTTAAAAGATGTCATGCATGTTGAAGCAAACTGGATTAGTGTGTTTTACTTTATTTTCGGAATCGCAGCAGTAATCGGCGGTGGCTTCGGTGGATGGCTTGCTGATAAATGGGGATCGAAGAAAAGTATTATTTCCGTCATTATCGTATTTGCCTGTGCAATATTCATGTTGCCGATGATGACATTCTCATTCCCACTATTTATTATTATGATGGGAATTTGGAGTATGCTGAGCTGGGCGATTTCACCCGCACAGCAAAATTATTTAATTGAAATTGCACCGGAATCAGCTGGTATCCAGCAAGGCTTAAATAACTCCGCACTTCACTTAGGTATTGCGCTCGGTTCAACAGTAGGCGGAGTTGTTATTGAGAAATCATCTGTTATAAATAATGCGTGGGTAGGCGGCGGTTTTATAATATTGGCACTGCTTTGTGCGATTTTCTCTATTACGAGAGGGCGTTCTACTCAGTTTGGGAAAGAAGAATCTATCGTTTGATAGGTTCTTTTTTATTTATAAAAAATTAAAGGATTTAGTAGAAGGATGTAGGTAACGAGGTGATGATATATGGATTCAAACTTTTCGATAATTGGCTTTCTATTTACTGTTGTACCATTCTTTCTTGTAATTTTTTTATTTAGATGGGTTCGTTTCATCTATCAAAATTCTGAGAAACAAGTTGAGCAAAATGAGAAAATCATTGAGCTGTTGATGGAGATAAAAGAGCAAAATGAAAAGGAGTCTAGGTGAATAACTAGACTCCTTTTTTATATATTGAAGTAAGTATAAATCAAATTCGAGACTTGTTAATTGTTGTTCTGCTAACTATGTAGTTACTGTTAGCTCGCCCCTTGTTAATACCTCAACTTCATCAACAAACTCTTAATTTCCTCATCTTCCATAAAGAGATCATGGTGCTTCTCTGTAATCTTCGCAAGTGCAACGTCATGATAGAAGAATTCCGTAAAAAATTTCACGAAAGGCTGCGACATTGTTTTCATCGCTTGCCATGATTCTTGTTCTACACCAGCAAATAAAATTTCGCGACCGTCAACGATGAGCAGTAAGTAGCGCTCTAATGCGTTAGGCTCTTCAGTTGGGATTAGAAAATGTATGTTTTCTAAGTCTGTTTCTACTTTTCCAACTATGAGGGCCTCGATCTGGACACCTTGTTTTGCCTTTTGTTCTAGTAAAGGAAGATATTCTAAAAGGGTATCATTCCATGCGGAGATGCGTATGGATTCTTTCGCATCCTCTACAAGTTGCCTACTTTGTACTTTAATAGAAGACTGCATTTTTAAACTCCAAACACGGTCATCTGTAAATGATTTTTTAGAAATATTATTTTCAAGTTCTTTAATATTAGATTGGAATTCTGTCGTTAACTTTTCAATTGCTAGCTTGAGTGGTAATGCTGTATACAATTTTTTCTTTTCTGAAACAGAATCCATTACCATCCCTTTATCAATTAGGCGTGCTAACACTTCATATATTTTTGCTTTTGGAACACCTGAATGTTTAACAATGGTTGTTGCATCTAATGGTTCATTGCTTGATACGACAACTTCATAAGCTTGGCTTTCATATTGTGAGAAACCGAATTTTTGTAACATAGTTCCCTCCGAACGAATGAGATTATATGTTAAGGATAATGAACTATTTGTTTTTACACAAGTACTACGATAATAACTAAGCTGATTGGAATGAGAACAAATTTCAAATTTTTAAACTATATAGATTGAGCTTTCCTATTTATCTATTATACTTAATATAGTGATTAATATGATTAAATTTCATCGAGAAGGGGATGCTTGGGGGAAGATGTTAAGAAGTTTACGTTTAAAAATTGCGGTAGTATTTTCGGTGCTTATTTCTATGATGTTTGTAATATTAGGTACAGCTGTGTATCAGTTACAGAAAGAGAAGGAGACTCGTTCCCTTGATCAGTATTCTCAAAATACGATGGATCTTGTAACAGAGCAGTTAACTGCATTTATGCAGCGGATTGAAGAAGATATGGGCCATTATGGAAGTCATGATGATATTCAAAACATGTTACAAGATGGGGTTACTCCAGAAGAGGAGAGTTTTATTTTAAAAGAATTTTCAAGATTTAAAAAGAATCATCCTGATATTTTAGATGTATATATTGGGACGAAAGATAAAAAAACGTTAAGCGCAAATCTTGCTGACGGAGGAAAAGTACCTGAAGGATATGATCCAACAAGTCGTCCTTGGTATAAAACATCAGAAGCAGATACAAAATCGATTATTTGGGGACAACCACAATATGAAATCGCGACAGGTAAGTTAAGTATTGGAGTTTCAAAAGCCATTGTCGGACAAGATGGTTCTGTGTTAGGGGTTGTAGCAATGGATGTATCATTAGGGACGATTCAAAAGCTACTCCATAATATTCAATATAATAATGGCGGAGAAATGTTTATTGTAAATGATAAAAATATTGCCATTGTGTATCCAGAAAAAGTAGGAAAAGATGTTTCAAAAGAACCACTCGTTAAAAGCTTACATAAAGATGAAACGAAATTTGCGGTGGCGACATTAGGTGGGAAAGATGTAGTAGCCTATAGTCAGTTATTTGATAAGATGAAATGGAAAATTGGGATTGTATATCCGAAAGAGTCAATTGATAGCTTACTCGTAGAAACAAGAAATACAGTTATTATAATGGCATGCATAAGTTTATTGATTGGAATATTAGCTTCATATTTATTCTCAAGAAGATTAGCAAGACCGTTACAATTGTTAACGAATCACGTTCATAAAGTAGCGGAAGGTGATTTAACACTGCAAATGAAAGTGACAAGTAAAGATGAGGTTGGTACGCTTACGACTCACTTTAATCATATGGTGGAGCAAATGAATGAAATGGTAAGTAAAATTAAAAATAGTGTATCGACAGTGCAACAATCAACGAATAACTTACATTATTTAACGAATGAAACGGTAGCAGCTAGTAGAGAAGTATCAGGTGCAATGGATGATGTGAGCGGGGGAGCATCTACTCTTGCTAATAGTGTAGATGAAGTTTCAGCGCAGCTTGAGAATATGGCGCAGTCAGTGGAACAAATGAATAGCTCCGTTGGTGAAATAAAAGGAGTGGCTGGCAAAGCAGAAGAGGCATCTAAGCAAGGATTAAATACGATGCGGAATTTAGTTCGTACAAAAGGAGAATCATCTTCGATTGTTGTTCATACAGAGGAAGCATCCGGTAAGTTAGAGCAAAGAGTCGGATCGATTCAAAATGTTGTAGAGCTTATAAAAGGTATTTCGGATCAAACGAATTTACTTGCTCTAAATGCTTCGATTGAAGCGGCACGTGCAGGTGAGCAAGGTAAGGGCTTTGCTGTTGTTGCGGAAGAGGTTCGAAAATTAGCTGAACAATCAAAAGAGGCAACCGGAGAGATTGCATCGATGATTGATGATGTACAATTAGAAGTAAAACGAGTTGTAGAAGTCGTAAGTAAATTGAAAGATATTGCGGATATACAAAATCAAGTGACGACAGAGGCAGAAACGGAATTCCGCACGATTATGTCAGTTGTAAATACGATTAGTACCTCAGTTGAAAAAATTGTAGAAGAGGTAAATAATATAGGTCACGAGCAGGGAGAAATTACAGAGGTAATGCAAACAATTGCTGGTACGAGTCAAGAAAGTGCAGCTGTTTCTGAAGAGGTAAATGCTGCAACTGAATCGCAAGTGAATCATTTAGAAAAAGTAGCTCATACGATGGAAAGTTTGACAGAGCATATGAGAGACTTAGAAAGATTAGTTGAGCAGTTTAAAGTAGAGGAATAACAAATTAGTAAAATGATGAGGATTTCGGTAAAATAGACAATGGATATATAAGAAGCAATTATAGGAGGAAGACTACGATGGCAATTGTTGATGTATCGATTATTCCAGTAGGAACAGGTAATCCAAGTGTTAGTGAATATGTTGCAGAAGTACAAAAAGTGTTAGAGAAAAATGCTGATCGCGTGAAGTATCAATTAACACCGATGAATACAGTAATTGAAGGAGATCTTCCTGTTTTATTAGAAGTAATTCAACAAATGCATGAAGTACCGTATACGAAAGGTGCACAGCGCGTTGCGACAACAATTCGTATCGATGATCGTCGTGATAAAGTAAGCACGATGGAGAAGAAGTTAAACTCTGTTCGATCAAAATTATAAGAAAAAGCAGCGATATTCGCTGCTTTTTTTATAGTGTTACATATAGGAGGAAATGAGATGAGTGAGAAGTTTAATGAGCAATTTGATGGACTTTTAGAAAAGTATACAGAGCTATTGCTAGGAGAAAGTAATGAAGAACGAAAAGAGCAGGTGCAAAAATGGGCACTTTATTCTTACATTGCTAAGACGATGCCAGCTTTAGTGAAGCATTGGAATGAGACGTATCCAGACGCGAAAGAAGAGATGGTACAATTAATTACGAATATTAAAAAGTTAAATGATGAGAAGCGAAATGAGAAGTGAGAAAGCTTGAGGTAATGTTACCTCAAGTTTTCTTTATTAATATCCTTATATAACTTACATGGAATATAAAGGGTTTTATAAGCATGTCGAATATTTTCAGTATGCTTATTTTTTGCCTAGTAAACCTGTTTTTTCTAAATGTCGAAAAATATTTCCTTCATATTTACAAGCGAGAATATAGGGTTTTAAATATTTTTATAGTATTTTATAAATTATCTAAATAATTATTTGTATCAAATAATTTTAAAGAATGATATAATTTTGAAGAGGGGTAAAAAACAGATAAAGTACAGTCATAGGGGTGAATTACATGGAACAATTAATGCGAAATTCGTTTCTTTTCTTGTCAAAAAATAAAGCGCTAACAAAACTGGCTAAAAAGTACGGTTTGCGCTTTGGTGCAGGTCGCTTCGTCGCAGGGGAGACGATTGAATTAGCGACAGCGGCAATTCAACAATTAAACAAGCAAGGTCTTTGTGTAACAATCGATTATTTAGGTGAATTCGTTGATAATGAAGCCGAAGCAAATGAAATGGCTACCCAATCGATTGAAGCGATTCGTGCAATTGGAAGAGAAGGTCTTGATTCGCAGCTTTCTTTAAAAATGACTTCTATGGGATTAGATATCTCTGATGAGATTGTAATGAATAATATGCGCCGCATTTTAGAAGCTGCAAAAGAAAATGGTGTGTTTGTTACAATTGATATGGAAGACTATACGCGTTGCGGAAAAACAATTGATATCTTTAAACAATTAAAATCTGAATACGATAATATCGGTACTGTTATTCAAGCGTACTTATATCGTACAGAAAAAGATATTGAAGATTTAAATGCTTATAATCCGAATTTACGTCTTGTAAAAGGGGCTTATAAAGAACCTGAAGAAGTAGCGTTCCCGGACAAGAAAGATGTAGATGACAATTATAAAAAAATTATTAAAATGCACTTATTAAATGGAAATTACACTGCAATTGCTTCACATGACGAAGCGATTATTGAATATACGAAAAAACTTGCCGAAGAACACAATATTTCAAGGGATCAATTTGAATTCCAAATGTTATTTGGTATTCGTACAGAGCGTCAACTTGAGCTAGTAAAAGAAGGTTATAAAATGCGTGTTTACGTGCCTTATGGAAACGACTGGTATGGTTATTTCATGCGCCGTCTAGCAGAACGCCCAGCAAACGTTGCATTCGTTTTAAAAGGTATGATTAAAAAATAACCAAGGAGAAAATTCTCCTTGGTTATTTTAATTGTTGAAATGCGTAATGTGCCATTTTCTTCGTATCAGGATATAGCTGTGTACGAGTAGAAGATAATACGACGTTAATAACACGTTTACCGTCTTTTTCATCAACAGTTACGACTGTATATTTTCCGAGTGCAGATAAACCGCTTTTACTTCCAATCGCATATGGATCGTCATATAGTTCTTCTCGTCCATAGTTTGCAATTTTGGGAGAGCGCTCTGAAGTATGCAGTGTTGTGCGTGTTGAATTCATATATTCTAAAACAATCGGATATTTTAATGCTTCTTTCGTAATAATAGCAATGTCATAAGGTGATACTTTATTTCCAAGTGCATCAGCACCGCTTGCGTTTTTGAAAGTTGCATGTTTTGTACCAAGTTCCTTCGCTCTAGCATTCATCATTTTCACAAACGCTTCTTTTGATCCTGCAATATGTTCTGCAATTGATTCAGCGATTGGGTCTGCACTAATGATCAGCATAAGCTTTAATGCTTCATCACGTTTTAATTTTTCACCTGCGCGTAGCTTAATCTTTGCGCTTTGACTTTCTGTTTTAATCGCGTGTTCTGTAATTGTAATTTCTTCATCTTCTTTTACATTCTCTAGTAAGAGAAGAGTTGTCATCATTTTGGCTATACTAGCCGGATAAGAGCGTTCATCTTCACGTTTTCCATACAAAATTTCCCCTGTGTCTGCATCGATTGTAATCCCATATTGACCAGTAATATCAGGTTGATCTGCTCTTACAACTTGTTGCCTATGTGCATAAGAGAAGAAAATCATCCCTGTAAATAGTGTGGCAATCATTACAATCATAATTATTGTTCGTTTCATCGTCGTTCCCTCTTTTGTTTTCCGTATGTACAAATAAATTGGGCAGAAAAAGCAGCCATTAATCATTATGCCACGTTCTCTGCCCAAAAATATAGCGTTATTTTTCGCCCATATTATGCTTCTTATATTGTTGGTTATTACCTTGACGCCCTTTTTCAACGCCACGATCAATTGGACCAGCGTTTCCTGTTACGCTTGCTGCACTAATTCCAGCTTTTGAAGGGTTCTTCTTAATTCTTGCCATATATATTCCTCCAGTTTCGTCAGATTATAAAAAGGAAAAGTGTATTTGAGTAACGAAAATACACATACATAGCATAGCCAAATGAAAGAAAAGTATTTATTTCAGAAAATTTTATCAATAAATATATTGCGAAAATTCAAACGTTGTCATATATTTATTAGTAGAGGCTCACTCATTGATTGCGACTTATGTCGAAAAATTGAATGAGCATTCATTCAAGAATAGGGGGAGAATTGGATGTTCCAAATTAAAAAGGCTGCTGTTCTAGGTTCAGGCGTAATGGGTTCAGGGATTGCGGCACACTTAGCTAATATTGGTATTCCGACATTATTGCTTGATATTGTACCACCGGCGCTTACGAAAGAAGAAGAAGCGAAGGGACTTACATTAGAACATAAAAGTGTGAGAAATCGTTTTAGTAACACTGCACTACAAAAACTAGTAAAGCAAAAACCAGCTCCTCTGACAGTGAAAGGTAATCTAGCGCTGATTGAAGCAGGTAACTTAGAAGATGATCTTGAGCGTCTTGCTGATGTAGATTGGATTATTGAAGTAGTAGTTGAAAACTTAGATATAAAGAAAAAACTATTTGAAAAAGTAGATGCTGTTCGTAAACCAGGCTCGATTGTGAGCTCAAATACATCAGGCATTTCCGTTGAAAAAATGGCAGAAGGTCGTTCAGACGACTTCCAGAAACACTTCCTAGGCACACACTTTTTTAACCCACCACGATATTTAAAACTTCTAGAGGTAATACCGACGAAAGAAACTGATCCACAAGTATTAAGCTTCATGAAATTATTTGGCGAAGACGTTCTTGGAAAAGGCGTTGTTATCGCAAAAGACACACCAAACTTTATCGGAAACCGCATCGGTACGTACGGCTTGCTTGTAACGCTTCAAGAAATGATTAAGCGTGGCTATAGCGTTGGAGAAGTTGATTCTGTAACAGGTCCATTAATTGGTCGTCCGAAGAGCGCAACGTTCCGTACATTAGATGTTGTTGGTTTAGATACATTTGTGCACGTTGCAAATAACGTATATGAAAATGTACAAGAAGAAGAGCGCGACGTATTTAAAGTACCAGCTTTCATGCATGACATGCTTGATAAAAAGTGGCTTGGAAGTAAAACTGGTCAAGGTTTCTTCTTAAAACAAGGAAAAGAAATTTTGGAATTAAATCCTGAAACGATGGAATACGAAGCGCGTAAAAAATTAAAAGCTGCATCCGTAGAGTTAAGTAAGCAAGAAAAAGGATTAGCGAATAAATTGAAAGCGCTTGTATACGCGAAAGATCGCGCAGGAGAGTTGTTATGGAATATTATCACACCAACTCTTTTATACTCTGCAAAACTTCATAAAGAAATTGCTGACGATATTGTTGCAATTGACCAAGCAATGAAATGGGGCTTCGGCTGGGAGCAAGGACCATTTGAAATTTGGGATGCAATCGGTGTTGAAAAATCTGTTCAAAAGATGGAAGAAAACGGCGCGGTTGTTCCTACTTGGGTGAAAGAAATGTTAGAGAAAGGTTTTACTACTTTCTATAAGTATGATAATGGCGATAGCTACTATTACGATAATGGTGAATATAAGCTAATCGAGCGTAACAAAAAAGCAATCTCTCTTAAACAATTAAAAGAGAAAAACGGTGTGTTAAAGAAAAATAGCGGAGCGAGCTTAATTGATTTAGGCGATGGCATCCTTTGCCTAGAATTCCATTCGAAGAGCAATGCAATCGGTATGGATATTACGCAAATGATTAACTACGCTGTTGATGAAGTAGAAAAGAATTATAAAGGTCTTGTTATCGGAAACCAATCGAAGAACTTCTGCGTTGGTGCGAACCTTGCAATGATCTTAATGGAAGCACAAGATGACAACTACTTTGAAATTGAGTGGGTTGTGAAAAACTTCCAAGATGCAATGACGAAAATTAAGTACTCTTCTAAGCCAGTTGTAGCAGCACCATATGGTATGACGCTTGGCGGCGGTACAGAAGTTTGTTTACCAGCAGCGAGCATTCAAGCTTCTAGCGAAACATATATGGGCTTAGTAGAAGTAGGTGTTGGCTTAATCCCTGGCGGAGGCGGTAACAAAGAGCTATACATTAAACACTTAAACAAAATGGCAAATGGTGTAGAATTCGACTTACAAAAAGTTGCGAATAAAGTATTTGAATCTGTAGCGATGGCGAAAGTTTCTACATCAGCACAAGAAGCTGTATCTAACAACTTCTTAGGCGATAAAGACGGTATTAGTGTGAATGGTGATCACTTACTATATGATGCGAAACAAAAAGCGCTTGCTTTATATGAAGCAGGGTATAAAGCACCGACTCGTAAAAAGATACCAGTTGTTGGCGAAACAGGCTATGCAACGCTTGTACTTGGTGCAGAAGCAATGCATTTATCTGGTTATATTTCTGAGTATGATCTTCACATTGCGAAGAAACTTGCATATGTCATTGCGGGCGGAAAAGTACCGTACGGAACAGAAGTTGACGAGCAATATTTATTAGATGTAGAACGTGAAGCATTTATTAGCTTAGTAAGTGAGATGAAATCACAAGCAAGAATGCAGCACATGCTTGTAAAAGGGAAGCCATTACGTAACTAATAACGAGGGGAGATATCGTTCATGAGAGAAGCTGTCATTGTTGCGGGAGCAAGAACACCAATTGGAAAAGCAAAGAGGGGTTCATTAAAAACAGTTCGTCCTGACGATCTAGGGGCGTTAGTAGTAAAGGAAACGTTAAAGCGTGCGAATTATGAAGGACCAATCGACGATTTGATTTTCGGTTGCGCGATGCCAGAAGCAGAGCAAGGTTTAAATATGGCTCGTAATATCGGCGGGCTAGCAGGACTTTCTTACGATGTTCCAGCTATTACAATTAACCGTTACTGTTCTTCAGGTTTACAAAGTATCGCTTACGGAGCAGAGCGCATTATGCTTGGGCACTCTGAAGCTGTATTATCAGGCGGAGCGGAATCAATGAGTTTAGTTCCAATGATGGGACACGTTGTTCGTCCAAATAGTCGCCTTGTAGAAGCGGCTCCAGAATATTATATGGGTATGGGACATACAGCAGAGCAAGTTGCTGTGAAATATGGAATTTCTCGTGAAGAGCAAGATGCATTTGCGGTAAGAAGTCATCAGCGTGCAGCAAAAGCATTAGCTGCAGGGAACTTTGCTGATGAAACAGTATCTGTGGATGTAACGTTACGTACGGTTGGATCAAACAACAAATTGCAAGAAGAAACGATCATTTTCGCACAAGACGAAGGTGTAAGAGCAGAGACGACGCTAGACATTTTAGGTAAATTACGTCCAGCATTTAACGTTCGCGGTTCTGTAACAGCTGGTAACTCTTCACAAATGAGTGACGGCGCAGCATCTGTACTATTAATGGATCGTGAAAAAGCAGTGAGCGATGGCATGAAACCACTTGCGAAATTCCGTTCATTTGCAGTAGCTGGAGTACCACCAGAAGTAATGGGAATCGGCCCAATCGCTGCAATTCCGAAAGCGTTAAAACTAGCTGGTTTAGAGCTATCCGATATCGGCTTATTCGAACTAAATGAAGCATTCGCTTCTCAATCTATCCAAGTTATTCGTGAGCTTGGATTAGATGAAGAAAAAGTAAACGTAAACGGCGGTGCAATCGCACTTGGACATCCACTTGGCTGTACAGGAGCGAAACTAACACTATCTCTTATTCACGAAATGAAACGCCGCAACGAACAATTCGGTATCGTAACAATGTGTATCGGTGGCGGAATGGGAGCAGCGGGAGTGTTTGAATTACTATAAAAAAGTGCAGGTGGCTCGCTTAGAACAAGAGGACGTTGGAAGCCCTGACGAAGAGGCGCTTTTTGCCTCACAGGAAGGGATGAAACGACCGACTGTTCTAGCCACCGGAACTAGATTGAAAAAGTGCAGGCGGCTCGCTCAGAACAAGAGGACGCTAAAGTAAAGAATGGAAGCAACAAAGGTTTATAAAAAATAAAAGGGAGAGCCAGCTTCTTTCAAAGCGAGAGAAGCGGCTTATGAAAATATGAAGGAGGAAATTTTCATGGAAAAAACAGTAGGAAGTGCGGTTAAAGGCGGTAGCTTTTTAGTTGATGAGATTACAATTGATCAAGTGTTTACGCCAGAAGATTTTTCATCTGAGCATAAAATGATTGCAAAAACGACAGAGGACTTTATCGTAAATGAAGTTCTTCCAGAGCTTGAATATTTAGAGCAACACGAATTTGATCGTTCTGTTCGCCTTTTAAAAGAAGCTGGTGAACTTGGTTTATTAGGCGCTGACGTACCAGAAGAGTACGGCGGAATTGGCCTTGATAAAGTAAGTTCAGCGTTAATCGCAGAGAAATTCTCTCGCGCTGGTGGCTTTGCAATTACTCACGGTGCTCACGTTGGTATCGGATCTTTACCAATCGTATTATTCGGTAACGAAGAGCAAAAGAAAAAATATTTACCACTACTTGCAACTGGTGAAAAATTAGCTGCATATGCATTAACTGAGCCAGGTTCTGGATCTGACGCTTTAGGTGCAAAAACAACTGCACGTTTAAATGCAGAAGGTACACATTACGTATTAAATGGTGAAAAACAATGGATTACAAACTCTGCATTCGCTGATGTATTTGTTGTATATGCAAAAATAGATGGCGAGCATTTCTCAGCATTTATCGTAGAGAAAGAGTATGCTGGCGTATCTACAAGCCCAGAAGAAAAGAAAATGGGTATTAAATGTTCTTCAACTCGTACGTTAATTTTAGAAGATGCATTAGTACCGAAAGAAAACTTACTTGGTGAAATCGGTAAAGGTCATATTATCGCGTTCAACATTTTAAATATCGGCCGTTATAAATTAGGTGTTGGTACAGTTGGATCTGCGAAACGTGCAGTAGAAATTTCAGCACAATATGCAAACCAACGTCAACAGTTCAAACAACCAATCGCTCGCTTCCCATTAATTCAAGAGAAACTTGCGAATATGGCAGCGAAAACATATGCAGCTGAAAGCTCTGTATATCGTACAGTAGGTTTATTCGAAAGCCGTATGAGCACATTATCTGAAGAAGAAGTAAAAGACGGTAAAGCAGTAGCAGCTTCTATCGCTGAATATGCAATCGAGTGCTCTTTAAATAAAGTATTCGGTTCTGAAGTGTTAGATTATACAGTAGATGAAGGTGTTCAAATTCACGGTGGTTATGGATTTATGGCAGAGTACGAGATTGAAAGAATGTACCGCGATTCTCGTATTAACCGTATTTTCGAAGGTACGAACGAAATTAACCGCCTAATCGTACCAGGTACGTTCTTACGTAAAGCGATGAAAGGTGAATTACCATTACTACAAAAAGCACAAAAATTACAAGAAGAGTTAATGATGATGATGCCAGAAGAAGTAGGCGATGAGCCATTAGCACTTCAAAAGTATTTAGTAAATAACGCGAAGAAAATCGGTTTAATGGTAGCTGGGTTAGCTGCTCAAAAATACGGTAAAGCATTAGATAAAGAGCAAGAAATTCTTGTGAATATCGCTGACATCGTAAGCAACCTTTATGCGATGGAATCTGCTGTTCTTCGTACAGAAAAAGCAATTAAAACAACTGGTCTTGAAAAGAATAAACAAAAAGTGTTATACACTGAAGTATTCTGCCAAGAAGCATTCAACGAAATTGAAGCAGACGCGAAAGAAACACTTATCGCAGTTGAAAACGGCGACATGCTGCGCATGATGTTATCATCACTACGCAAACTAACTCGCCACACACCACTTAACGTAATTCCGAAGAAACGTGAAATCGCTGCGAAAATTTTAGAAGATGAGCGTTACACAGTTTAATAGATGAGAGAGAACCAGTGGTCTTATGGCTACTGGTTTTTTTATTGATAGATTCTTGAAAAGGGCTGTTTTACATATGTATTTGTAAACGGCTTTTTTTAATGGAGGTAAAGGAGATGAAGGTAATAAAAGTAGGAACAGTTCATCAAATAGCATTTTTACCGCGTCTATTTCCGATTAACTGTTATTTTGTCGAAGAAGAAACAGGATTAACTTTAATTGATGCAGCTTTACCATTTTGTGCAAAGAAGATTTTAGATTCGGCTCGAAAAATAGGGAAACCGATTACGAATATTGTTATTACACATGCACATGATGATCATGTAGGAGCGCTTGATGCTATAAAACAAGAACTGCCGGATATTCCAGTCTATATTTCTAAAAGAGATGCTCGTTTACTTGAAGGAGATTTGTCGCTGCAACTAGGGGAACCAGGCACGCAGGTAAAAGTGAGTGTGTCAAAAAAAATAAAGACGATTCCAGATATTCTTCTTCAAGAGGGAGATGAAATTGGTTCTCTTGTAGCGATTGCAGCTCCAGGTCATACACCAGGATCAATGGCGTTTTTAGACACGAGAAATGATGCACTCATTGTTGGAGATGCATTTCAAACGAGAGGAGGAGTGGCGGTAGCAGGACAATTGAAGTGGCTTTTTCCATTTCCTATGTTTGGTACATGGGATGCAGAAGTTGCATTAACAGGCGCTCAGAAATTGCTGGAGTATAAGCCGTCTATATTGGCGACAGGTCACGGGAAGATGATTAAAGATCCATTATTGCAAATGCAAAGAGCGATTGAAGAAGCGGAACGGAATTTAACAAGGAAGAGCCTCAAATAATTTAGAGGCTCTTTTTTGTTAGATGATATTATTTTGCAGGTTTTAAAAAGGTATATACGGCTAAGAAAAAACAAAGGAAACTAAATACGATAGGATCTTGATATGGATTAGGTTCAGAGCCTTTCTGGATTTCTGTAAGGAAGTCATGTGTTTTCATGTGTATCTCTCCTTTTATTCATAAATTTTATATGTAGTGAGAATCATGATGAATAAGTAAGGTGGTGTAATGACAAGTAGTAAGAGGTGTTTTAAATTTTTTTAATTTTCATTTAATAATTATTATATAGTAATTTAATTTCTAAAACTATAGAATGCAAAGCTTTTGTGATATGTAAAATTGCATATTATTCTTTTTAAAAATCTCGTTATATCATCTTTATATTTATATTAAAGGATTTTAATTATAGAACGGACTTGTGAGTATAAGTATGATCGTATCTCTATAATATTGAATAAATAAATATTTAGCATAAAAGATGAATGGCTTAGCTATTCATCTTTTATTTTGTTTACATGTGAAAAAGTTAATCCATGCATACAATCCCAAAAGAACTAAATACTAATATTGAATGAACAAAGAAAGGTAGGAGTATTCTATGCAAAATTTAACAGAGCTTGAAGTGGAAAACTTACGTCATTTGATCGGTGGACACGCAACAATTATTAACAAGTTAGAACAGTATGCACAGGTTTGTACGGACCCGCAGTTAAAGCAAATGCTTGAGAAGGATGCACAAGATGCACGAAATACGAAGCAACAACTAATGACTTTTTTAGGATAGGAGGAAGCGAAAGATGAATGAAAAAGATATGGTAAATGATTATTTAGCAGGATTAAATGCAAGTTTAACAAGTTATGCAAATTATATTGCTCAGTCGGATAATGAACAGTTACATCAAACTTTAATTCAAATTCGTAATCAAGATGAAATGCGCCAACGTAATATGTATGAATACGCAAAGCAAAAAAACTATTATAAACCAGCTGCACCTGCCAATCAAATGATTGTCCAACAATTAAAAAGTCAATTAAGTGCCGAATAGTACGATGAAAAAAACGAGCGAATGGATTCGCTCGTTTTTTTATTTTTGTATATGTCAATAAATACAAAAGAAATATTTTTCCAGTTGTAACAAATATGACGAAAATAGAATATAGCATTTCACAAAAAGGACAAAAGTTTGTTCAACATTTCACAAAGTATCCATAGTTTCTACTGTGAGAATCTCTATAATTAAGAGTGTAAAGAACAAAAGAAATAGATTACATGATCAATTGAGGGGGATTGTCATGAATAGAAATACAAGAGAAATTGCAATTATCGGTACTGGATTAGTTGGATCAAGCTGTGCGTACTCCATTGTAAACCAAGGTATTTGCGAAGAGCTATTATTAATTGATATAAATCATGAACGTGCAGTTGGAGAAGCGATGGACTTATCGCACTGCATTAACTTTACAAATACAAGAACAAAAGTATATGCAGGAAGCTATGAAGACTGCAAAGATATGGACATTGTAATTATTACAGCAGGACCAGCACCGAAGCCCGGACAAAGTCGTTTAGATACTTTAGGAACAAGCGCAAAGATTATGGAAAGTGTCGTAAGTGGCGTAATGGAAAGTGGATTTAATGGCATTTTCTTAATCGCATCGAACCCAGTAGACATTATTACATATCAAGTTTGGAAATTATCTGGTTTACCAAGAAATCGCGTGCTTGGTACTGGTACATCACTAGATTCTTCTCGCTTAAGAACTATTTTATCTGAAATGTTAGGGGTAGATCCTCGTAGCATTCATGGATATTCATTAGGAGAACATGGTGATTCTCAAATGGTTGCTTGGTCTCACGTAACTGTTGGTGGAAAGCCAATTCTACAAATTTTAGAGGAACAAAAAGAACGTTTAGGTGAGATAGATTTAGATGAAATTGTTGAGAAGACTGCAAAAGCTGGGTGGGAAATTTATAAACGTAAAGGAACTACTTATTACGGAATTGGAAATTCTTTAGCTTATATTGCTCGTTCAATTTTCAATGATGATCACCGTGTTATCGCTGTTTCAGCTATTTTAGATGGTGAATATGGCGAATACGATATTTGTACAGGAGTACCAGCAATTATTACTAGAGGCGGTGTAAGGGAAGTTGTAGAGCTGAACTTATCAGAAGATGAAGAAAGTCGCTTTGCAAAATCAAACGATGTTTTACGCGATTATATGAAGACAATTGGTTACTAACTTATAGAAGAAGGTGAAACAAATGAAGGAATATATAATGTCTCGTGTGTTTAAAGCATCTGCCGGAATCGCACAGGGTATTTTCGTATCCCTTGGAATTGGTTTACTGATCGAAAATATAGGAAGAATTGCTGATATCCCACTACTTATTACAATCGGGGTTGTTGCAAAATCACTTATGGCACCAGCAATTGGAGCCGGGATTGCTTTTATGCTCGGTGCAAACGGGCTCGTAATCTTTTCGGCGATGGTAGCTGGAGCAATTGGAGCTGGATCAATTTCAATTACTGAAGCTGGTCTTATCATTAAAACAGGTGAACCAATCGGTGCATTATTAACAGCGACTTTAGCAGTTTATATCGGTAAACGATTAAGTGGAAAAACTGCTTTAGATATGATGCTCGTTCCATTTGCAGCGATACTAGGTTCTGGTTTAGTCGGTATTTGGTTAGCTCAAAATATTAGCCCAGTTTTAAATACAGTTGGAGCATTCATTAAAGATAGTTCAGCTGGTAGCCCATTTATCGCTTCTATCGTGATTGCTGTAGTTTGGGGATTGTTACTTATCTCTCCAGCTTCATCAGCTGCTTTAGCGATAGCACTTAGCTTAGATGGTGTTGCAGGAGGTGCAGCACTTGCAGGATGTGTTGCTCAATTTATCGGATTCTCTGTTATTTCAGCGAAAGAAAATAATTTAGGTGGCATATTAGCGCAGGCACTTTGTACTCCAAAAGTACAGTTGCCGAACATTACTAAAAACCCAATGATTCTCGTCCCAACTGTCGTCGCCAGCGCTATAGTCGGCCCGGTATCAGCATTAATTTTCCAACTAGAAGCAGGAAAAGAAATTGCTGGACTTGGATTAAGCTCTCTTATCGCACCAATTAATTTAATTTCCAGCCAAGGGTGGGAGGTTGTCCCAGCGATGGTAATCACTTATATCATCATCCCAGTAGCTGTTTCTTATATACTTTACATTGCTCTTAAAAAAGCAGGTCGTATCCATTCAGGTGATATGACTGTACCGCAATCTTAATTTGAAAATCTCCTTAATATAGATAAAAGCAGACTGAAGAAGCCACAGTCTGCTTTTTTAGTTACATTTTATGATTTTGTTTCACGGGAACTGTCACTGTTTCTTTTGCTAACAAGAGTTGAACACCGAAGTATAGTATACCCGCGAGTAGCATACCAGAAACGGCATCTACGAATGCATGCTGCTTCGTAAATAATGTTGATAAAATGATAAGCGTACCGAAGAACGTAAGGATGTAATATTCAAAAGCGTGCTGTTCTCTACGCTTAAAGGCAGCTAACATAATTACAAATGTTGTAAGAACGTGAATGCTAGGGAAACAGTTTACTGGTTGATCAATACTATAGATATAGCGGACTAGTTCGGAAAATACGTCTGTTCCAACGACAGTTGGACGTGGTACAGTTGTCTGCCAAAAATAATAAATAGAAAAACAAGCAAGTTTTCCAAGAATTACACTACTTAAAGTGACGTAATATTGCTTTCGATCAGTAAAACAGTAATAAATAAGTGCACCGTATAAGTATGGAAACCAAAGTAAATAAGGAATAATAAATGCTTTCACAAATGGAATCCAATTGTCTACTATAGTTGTGACGTTTACTGCGTGAACAGTAGATTTATTTAACACATCGTAAAGGGGGCTTACGAGTACGAGTAGAAGTATATAACTTAACGGAAGAAAAGATGAAAGTTTAAATTTCTTCATGATAATCTCCTATGTTTTAGTAATGTAAGTAAATTCAATTGATTATAATATAGAAAATCCAATTGGGCTATCGAATTCACCTTACATTTTTGTCACTTGACTTAAAAGAGGGAGAGGGTGCTAAATGAAGCGTTCATTTTATTTCTTAGCTTTTATATTGTTATGCCTGGTGGGGGCTGGGTGTGCCAAAGATAAAGAAGGAGAGAAATTAGAATATAACGGAAGAGCACTCGTAATTGGAGTTGTTGGTGAAAAACCGAAAGATACATTTAGAAATATAAAATTTGAAAGTGTAAAATTAGAAGAGATGCAGGAGAAATCAGCAAAGGTTGATGGTTTTCTCGTCATGAAAGGATATTTTCAAGAAGCATCGAGGGAGCAGTATACGGACTTATTTTTATCATTAAAGAAGCCAGTGTTTTTTATCGGATTACAGGATAGACCATATTTGATTTTTACTAAAAAAGCTTTAGATTATGACAATGCCCCGAAGGATGAAGCAATGATGTATACACAAGGATTTGTAAATATGGGAAGCAGTGAGGGGCAATATTGGGGTATGGGATTATATAATGATACTGTTTCGGATCAAAATATTCATAATATGTATATATTAGTATTTCAAACAATTGCAGATTATTTAAGTAGATGATGAAGGAGCCCATAAATGAGGCTTCTTATTTTTTATTTTAAATAAACGTTTGTTTAAGGGTTATGTTCGGCACGAAAGGATCTATGTATTTCAAAGGTTACTATAGAAAAATGTGAAATTAAATAAACGTTTGTTTAAGGTATATGTTCGGTATGAAAGGATCTATGTTTTCAAAAGGTTGATGTAGAAAATATGAAATTAAATAAACGTTTGTTTAAGATGTATGTTCGGGTTAAGGAGGGGGAAAGGGAATGTGAAGAAAAAATTATATATTTATTTTTTTCTTATAAATGGCGGAAAAATAAGAAAAATTTGCAGGATTATTAAAAATTATCACGAAATAAGTAAAAGTTTAGCGAATAATCGTTTGAAATAATAAAATGTTTTCTATATGATAAGGGTAAAGGTTAGTAAAAAAGTAGGTGAATTTATGACAGTAACATTTTATTCATATCCAAAGTGTGGCACATGTCAAAAGGCAAAAAAATGGTTTGAGGCAAACGATGTAGCATATGAGATGATTCATATTGTTGAAAATCCACCGTCAAAAGAAGATTTATGTAATTTACATGAGAAAAGTGAATTGCCATTAAAAAAATTCTTTAATACAAGTGGAATGCGTTACCGCGAACTTGGCCTAAAAGATAAGTTAAATGATGCGAGCGAAGACGAAATGTACGAGCTTTTAGCATCTGATGGCATGTTAATTAAACGTCCAATTGTAACAGATGGAACGAATGTAACACTTGGTTTTAACGAAGAGCAGTTTGAAAGTGTGTGGAAAAAGTACCAATAAGGTATTTTTACATAATTAATACATTCACTGGAGGTACAGTCATGAGCATTCCAAATAATTTACGTTACTCTGAAGAACACGAATGGGTAAAAACAGAAGGTAATGAGGTTGTTATCGGTATTACTCATTTTGCGCAAGGTGAGTTAGGCGATATCGTATTCGTTGAACTTCCTGAAGTAGGTGCAACAATCGAAGCTAACGAGCCATTCGGAAGCGTAGAATCTGTTAAAACAGTTTCTGAATTATACGCACCTGTAAGTGGTAAAGTTGTAGCAGTAAACGAAGAATTAAGTGACCAACCAGAACTTGTTAACGAATCTCCATACGAGGGTGCATGGATGGTTAAAGTTGAACTTTCTGATGCAAGCCAAGTTGAGAAGTTATTAACTGCAGAAAAATATGCAGAAATGACAAACCAAGACTAATTATAGTCGAAGAGAAAGGACAGCCTTTGTGCTGTCCTTTTTTTTGTGTGTTACATAATGAGTTTGAACATACATATATTAATTATCATGTAGGAGAACGTTTTTGAAAAAACTTTTTTCGTTGAGGTTTCATGCTGAGCGAGCCGTATGCGCTTTTCTTTATGATCTAGCTCCAGTGGCTAGATTGTTCGGTGGCTTCGCTTCTTCCTGCGAGGCAAAAAGCGCCTCTAGTTCAGGAGTTCCAATGCCCTCTTGTTCTGAGCGAGCCGCTTCCGCTTTTCTTTGTCTAGCTCCACCTCCTAGCCCTTCATGTCTAAGAACCTTCCGCACGAGAAGACAAAAAGCGTCTTCTGTGCGAAAGAACCTTAGCCAACAGGGCTAAACAGTCGGTTCCGCTTTTCTTTTGCAAAAATAAACAGGAAACAACATGAAAATAACGAATATACTATATACTAAGTTAAAGGTTGTATAGTATATGGTGATCGGGTGATGACATATGATTTATGTGGAAAAAGTCATTATTGTAGAAGGTAAATCGGACAGAAGAAAGATTGAATCTATTATTCGTGAACCGGTGGAAATTGTTTGTACAAATGGTACAATTGGTTTGTCGAAAATGGATGAGCTCATTGATCAGTTTTTTGATAAAGATGTGTATGTGCTAGTGGATGCTGATGATGCAGGAGAAAAGTTAAGAAAACAATTCCGAAAAGAATTTCCGCAAGCAGAGCATATTTATATTGATCGCTCGTATCGCGAGGTGGCGACTGCGCCTTCTTCACATTTAGCAAATGTATTATGGGGAGCTGACATTGACGTTTATACAGAATATTTACGGTAAGGAATGATAGAAGTGATTGACTGGACAGGAGCCGAAGCTACAGCCCTAATAGAAAACGAAGAAAAAACAGTGTTATATGTGTATACACCAATGTGTGGAACATGCCAATTAGCAAAGAAGATGTTAACGGTCGTTGAGATGACGATTAAAGATTTGAAAATTGGGATGTTAGATTTAAATTATGCTCCGCATTTTGCGAAAGAGTATGGGATAGAAAGTGTACCTTGTTTACTTCTTTTTGAAAATGGGACACTGATGAAGAAGATATATGCATTTCATTCGGTTGAATATTTATATACGGAGTTAAAGTAGGCGGCAAAGTTTTTGCCGCCTCGACATATTTCTTGGGAAATATGTCGAGATGCGTGATGGATACAGTATTTGTCGAGCGAAAGTAACAGGATTGCTCTTTAGTGAGAGGGAATGGTATGTAATAGAAAGTGATATGAAGGATGTGATTTAGGGTGAAATTATATTCTTTGCTTCAATCATTTGTAAATTACGCTAATGGTCAATATCATTTAGAACCACTTTTAAGACAAGGAGAAAGAACTGTTAATTTTCGATTTGGAGATGAATGTTGTTCATTACAAATTTCAAGAGATTATATAGAACTTTTGAAAGAGGCGAGAGGAACGGAACAAATCGTCTGCTTAGGGGAAGAGGATGTTCAAAAATTAGTGACTGGAAATATAAGGTTGCAAACGTTAATGAGTGACGGACGAGTACAATATTCTGGAACATATCGAACGATGTTATTAGTTGAATCGATGTTTCATATATGTAAACCGATGTCAGTGGGTGCTTAAAATTCTGAAGTTTCTTTTTTTACGAAAATTTCTGTTGACATGGCATGAGGATATTGATACAATTCAATTCATAAAATATAGACAATTTCATAAATTTCAAATCAGACGAAAATTTAATCTGATTTCTCTTATCAAGAGAGGTGGAGGGACTGTGCCCTGTGAAGCCCGGCAACCGTCAACTTATGTTGAAATGGTGCCAATTCCTGCAAAGCAAATGCTTTGAGAGATGAGAGAGAGGGATAATGTTGTTATATACGCATATAAACCTTTCTGCTTCTCTAAAGCAGAAAGGTTTTTTTGTTGTTTGAATGTGGAGGACATTCAAACAACAAGATGAGCAATAGCGATAGATTACACGCATTAAAAATAAAAAATTGCGGAGTAAATCTAAAAGAGCCGCTTGCGCTTTTTATTAAAAAAAGGGGTGAACATCATGATCTTATTAGAAAATGTAAAGAAAATATATAAGTCAAAAAGCGGTGATGTCACTGCTGTAGATAACGCCAACTTAAAAATAGAGAAAGGTGAAATCTTTGGTGTTATCGGATATAGTGGCGCTGGGAAAAGTTCTTTAATCCGATTGTTTAATCAGTTAGAGAAACCAACGTCTGGTCAAATTACGATTGCAAATCGTGTGATTTCAGCGATTACTGGAAATGAACTTCGTAAGGCGCGACAGGAAATCGGAATGATTTTTCAACATTTTAACTTACTTTGGTCACGAACTGTTCATGAAAATATCGCATTCCCACTTGAAATTGCAGGTGTTGATAAGGCGGAGAGAAGAAAACGTGTCGATGAGTTAATTCATCTTGTTGGATTAGAAGGAAGAGGCGATGCATACCCATCTCAGCTAAGTGGTGGACAAAAGCAGCGCGTCGGGATTGCAAGAGCGTTAGCTAATAATCCGCAAGTACTTTTATGTGACGAAGCAACGTCAGCTCTTGATCCGGAAACGACAGATCAAATTTTAGATTTATTGTTAGATATTAATAAGCGTCTCGGTTTAACAATTGTATTGATTACGCATGAGATGCACGTTATTCGAAAGATTTGTAATCGCGTTGCGGTAATGGAGAGAGGAAAGATTGTAGAAAGTGGTCCTGTACTTGATGTGTTCCGTAACCCACAGCAAGACATTACAAAACGATTTGTACAGCAGTTAACTGATTCTGAAGATACGAATGAAACGATTGAAAGTTTAATTGAAAAATACCCAGATGGAAAAGTAATTCGCTTGCAGTTTATCGGTGAGGCAGTAGAAAGACCGGTACTTCAAAGGTTAATGCAGCGCAGTGATATAGAAGTTAGCATTTTGCAAGGGAATATCGCACAAACGAATAACGGTTCTTATGGAAGTTTAGTTGTTCATTTAAATGGTGAGGAAACAGCGATCCAGCAAGCGATAGAGGGAATACATCAAGATCAAGTAGAGCTGGAGGTGATTGCTCATGGATAAGTTACTTGCAAATGTTGATTGGAATCAAATGTTAGAAGCAACAGGTGAAACACTATATATGACGGCAATCGCAGCGCTTGCCACATTTGTTTTAGGACTTATTTTAGGACTATTACTCTTTATGACAGCGAAAGATAATTTATGGGAAAACAAAGCAATTAATACGGTGATTGGAGCATTCGTAAACATTTTCCGCTCTATACCATTCATCATTTTAATTATTTTATTAATTCCGTTCACAAAGATTCTTCTTGGAACAATTCTTGGAGCAAGTGCAGCATTGCCAGCTTTAATTATCGGTGCAGCACCGTTTTACGCAAGAATGGTTGAGATTGCACTTCGTGAAATTGATAAAGGTGTAATTGAAGCTTCAAAAGCGATGGGTGCAAAAACAAGCACAATTATTTTGAAAGTGTTAATTCCAGAATCGTTACCAGCATTAGTATCCGGTATTACGGTAACGACAATTGCGTTAGTAGGCTATACGGCAATGGCAGGTGTTGTTGGTGCTGGTGGCCTTGGAACACTTGCTTACCTAGAAGGATTCCAGCGTGGTAATAACGATGTAACAATCGTCGCAACAATTTGTGTATTGCTAGTTGTATTTTTAATTCAGTGGATTGGTGATAACGTAACGACTCGAATAGATAAAAGATAATGAAAACGGGAGGGTATTTTAAATGAAAAAATTATTACTTACAGCACTTATTTCAACTTCAATTTTTGGGTTAGCTGCTTGTGGTGGAAAAGATAAAGATGAAAAGAAACTAGTTGTTGGGGCTTCTAACGTACCGCACGCTGTTATTTTAGAAAAGGCAAAGCCGTTACTTGAGAAAAAAGGAATTGATTTAGAAATTAAAAAATTCCAAGACTACGTGTTACCGAATAAATCGTTAGCGGATAAGGAAATAGATGCAAACTACTTCCAGCACATTCCGTATTTAGAAAAAGAAATTAAAGATAAGAAATATGATTTTGAAATAGCAGGAAAAATTCATTTAGAACCGATTGGCGTATACTCTCAAAAATATAAGAGCTTAAAAGAGCTTCCAGACGGGGCGACAATTATTATGAGTAATTCTGTTACCGACCATGGACGTGGTTTAGCAATTTTGCAAAAAGAAGGCATTTTAAAAATTAAAGACGGAATAGATCCAGTTAAGGCAACTCCAAAAGATATTGCAGATAATCCGAAAAACTTAAAATTCAAAACAGATATTGAGCCTGGTTTATTACCACAAGTGTATAACAATAAAGAAGGCGACGCTGTTCTAATTAACTCTAACTATGCGATTGATGCGAAATTAAACCCAGAAAAAGATGCAATTGCAATTGAAGGAAATGATTCACCGTACGCAAACGTAGTAGTTGTTCGTAAAGGTGATAAAGATAAAAAAGAAATTAAAGAGCTAGTAGAAGTACTGCATTCAAAAGAAATTCAAGATTTTATTAAGAAAGAATATAAAGGTGCTGTACTTCCTTTAAGTGAATAAATACAAGGAAAGGACTGGGAAATTACCAGTCCTTTTTTCTTTATATATATAAGAAGGAAGGTGTATCATATAAAGATGCAAAGGAAATACTTATATACATTTGTGAAAAAATTGTTACTTTTTTTAGTTGTTTGCGATATCATTTTATTTGATATAAAATTAGAATGAGAATAAAATGAGAATATGAACGTTTTAGGAACTTTTAAAATGTATATAGAGGATTAATGGAGGTATTGAGATGGCTGGTTCTACATTAACGGTTAAAGACTTACACGTATCAATCGATGGCAAAGAAATTTTAAAAGGTGTAAACCTTGAAGTAAAAGGTGGAGAAATCCACGCAATTATGGGACCTAACGGAACAGGTAAATCAACTTTATCTTCTGCGATTATGGGTCACCCAAAGTATGAAGTAACAGAAGGTAGCATCATCATCGACGGTGAAGATGTATTAGAAATGGAAGTTGACGAGCGCGCACAAGCAGGTCTATTCCTAGCAATGCAATATCCAAGTGAAATTAGCGGAGTAACAAACGCTGACTTCTTACGTTCTGCAATTAACGCACGTCGTGAAGAAGGCGATGAAATTTCTCTTATGAAATTTATCCGTACATTAGATAAAAACATGGAATTCCTAGAAATGGATCCAGAAATGGCACAACGTTACTTAAACGAAGGTTTCTCTGGCGGTGAGAAAAAACGTAACGAAATTCTTCAATTAATGATGATTGAGCCAAAAATCGCAATCTTAGACGAAATCGACTCAGGTCTTGATATCGATGCGTTAAAAGTTGTATCTAAAGGTATTAACGAAATGCGCGGCGAAGAGTTCGGTTGCCTAATGATTACGCATTACCAACGTTTATTAAACTACATCACTCCAGACTTCGTTCACGTTATGATGAACGGTCGCATTGTTAAATCTGGTGGTCCTGAGCTTGCACAGCGTCTAGAAGCTGAAGGTTACGACTGGATTAAAAAAGAATTAGGTATTGAAGACGAAACAGCAGAGCAAGAAGCGTAAGAGAGGAGCATAAACATGACAATCGGTACATTACCTTTCGATCAAGAAACAATCCGTCAGCGCGCAAGCGAAGTAAACGAAGCTGCTTGGTTGACTGAGTTCCGCTTACAAGCTCTTGCACAAGCAACTGAACTTCCAATGCCAACGCCTGATAAAACGAAAATTGAAAAATGGGACTTTATCGGAAAAGGCGACGCTGCTAAGCAAGAGCCTGTAAGTTCTTTAACAGAGCTTCCAGAAGCAGTGAAAAACTTAATCGATGAAAATAACAGCGTATTAGTACAACGTACTGGTACAACTGCATTCGTTTCTTTAGCAAACGAAGCAAAAGAAAAAGGTGTTATTTTTACAGACATCGTAACAGCTGCAACTGAGCATGCTGAGCTAGTACAAAAGTACTTAATGAAAGACGGCGTGAAAGTAGACGAGCATCGTCTAACTGCACTTCATGCTGCATTAATCAACGGCGGTGCATTCGTATATGTTCCGAAAAACGTTGTTCTTGAAACTCCACTTCAAGCTGTATTCTTAGTAGACGGTGAAGAAGCTAACGTATATAACCACGTATTATTCGTAGCTGATGCGAACAGTACTGCAACTTATGTAGAAAACTACGTTGCAAATGAAAATGCTAAAGGTATTGCAAATATCGTAGCAGAAGTAATCGTGGAACAAGGCGCACAAGTGAAATTCGGTGCGGTTGATCTATTAGCAAAAGACGTAACAACTTACGTTAACCGCCGCGGTGTTGTAGGACGCGACGGCCGTGTTGATTGGGCTTTAGGTCTTATGAATGACGGAAACACAATTTCAGAGAACGTAACGAACTTAATGGGCGACGGTTCATTTGCTGATACGAAAACAGTAACAATTGGCCGTGGTAACCAAACACAAAACTTTACAACTAAAGTTGTTCACTTCGGTAAACACTCTGAAGGTTTCATCTTAAAACACGGTGTACAAAAAGATAGTGCAACATCTATCTTTAACGGAATTGGTAAGATTGAACACGGTGCATCTAAATCAAATGCACAACAATCTTCTCGCGTTCTTATGTTAGACGAGAAAGCTCGTGGTGATGCAAACCCAATTCTTTTAATTGACGAAGATGATGTAATGGCAGGTCACGCAGCTTCAGTAGGTCGCGTAGATCCAATCCAACTATACTACTTAATGAGCCGTGGTATTCCAAAACGCGAAGCAGAACGTTTAGTCATCCATGGATTCTTAGCACCTGTAGTAAATGAGCTTCCAATTGAAGGAGTAAAAGCACAGCTTGTTGAGGTAATTGAAAGGAAAGTTCGCTAATGAATATTCATGAAATACGCAAACAGTTTCCAATTCTTGATCAAAAAGTGAACGGCAAACAACTTGTTTATTTCGATAGTGCAGCAACTTCTCAAAAACCAATTCAAGTCATTGAAACGTTAGAACGTTACTATAAAGAATATAATTCTAACGTGCATCGCGGTGTTCATACGCTCGGTACGAAAGCTACCGACGCGTATGAGGGTGCACGTGAGAAAGTTCGCAAGTTTATTAACGCGAAATCAATGGAAGAGATTATTTTCACACGCGGGACAACAACTGCATTAAATACAGTAGCAGCGAGCTATGGTCTTGAAAATGTAGAAGAAGGCGACGAAATCGTTATCTCTTACATGGAGCACCATAGTAACATCATTCCGTGGCAACAAGTTGCGAAGAAAACTGGCGCAACTTTAAAATACCTTCCGCTTCAACCAGACGGGACAATCTCAATTGAAGATGCTCGTCAAACAATTACACCGAATACAAAAATCGTTTCAATCATGTATGTATCAAACGTACTTGGAACAATTAACCCTGTAAAAGAAATTGGAGCAATCGCACACGAAAACGGTGCAATTATGGTCGTTGATGGTGCACAAAGTACACCTCATATGAAAGTAGATGTACAAGATTTAAACTGTGATTTCTACGCATTATCTGCTCATAAGATGTGCGGACCTACAGGTATCGGCGTATTATATGGTAAGAAAGAATTGCTGAACAATATGGAGCCAATTGAATTTGGCGGTGAAATGATTGATTTCGTAGATTTACAAGAATCTACTTGGAAAGAGCTTCCGTGGAAGTTTGAAGCAGGTACACCGATTATCGGTAATGCAATCGGGCTTGGTGCGGCAATTGATTTCCTAGAAGAAATCGGTCTTGATAATATTGAAAAGCATGAACATGAATTAGCGCAATACGCTTTAGAAAGACTATCAGAAGTAGATGGCGTTACAATTTATGGTCCAAAGCATCGCGCTGGTCTCGTTACATTTAATATTGAAGACGTACATCCTCACGATGTAGCAACAGTATTGGATGTAGAAGGCATTGCGGTTCGCGCAGGACATCACTGTGCACAACCGCTTATGAAGTGGCTGAAAGCTTCTTCAACAGCACGTGCGAGCTTCTATTTATATAATACAAAAGAAGAAATTGATACATTTGTTGAATCGCTAATCAAGACAAAGGAGTATTTCACAAATGTCATTTAATAATTTAGATACGTTATATCGTCAAGTTATTATGGATCATTACAAAAATCCTCGTAACCATGGCGTATTAGAAGATAGTGTTACCGTTAACTTGAACAATCCAACTTGCGGCGATCGTATTCAACTTACGATGAAAGTAGAAGAGGGTATTGTACAAGAGGCGAAGTTTGAAGGCGAAGGATGTTCAATCTCAATGTCTTCAGCTTCGATGATGACACAAGCAGTAAAAGGAAAGAAAATTGAAGAGGCACTTCAGCTTTCTAAAATTTTCTCTGACATGATGCTAGGAAAAGAGTATGATGACAGCATTGATTTAGGAGATATTGAAGCATTACAAGGCGTATGCAAGTTCCCAGCACGTATTAAATGTGCAACATTAGCGTGGAAAGCGTTAGAAAAGGGCTTAAACGAAGATAAGTAATGTTAAAGGTTCCTAAAAACGAGGTTATCTAAGGAGGGACATACCAACATGGCGAAGCAACTGCCAGATATCGGCGATTACAAATATGGTTTCAAAGACAAAGACGTTTCGATTTTCCGTGCTGGACGCGGTTTAACAAAAGAGATCGTTGAAGAGATTTCACGTATGAAAGAAGAACCACAGTGGATGTTAGACTTCCGTTTAAAATCACTGGATAAGTTCTATGAAATGCCAATGCCACAATGGGGCGGCGACTTAAACGACTTAGATTTCGATGAAATTACGTACTACGTAAAACCATCTGAGAAATCTGAGAAGTCTTGGGATGAAGTACCTGATGAAATTAAAGCGACATTTGATAAATTAGGTATTCCAGAAGCTGAGCAAAAATATTTAGCTGGTGTATCTGCACAGTATGAATCTGAAGTTGTATACCACAACATGAAAGAAGACCTAGAAGCTCTAGGAATCGTCTTCAAAGATACAGATAGCGCATTAAAAGAGAACGAAGATATTTTCCGTGAGCATTTCGGAAAAGTAATCCCACCAACGGACAACAAATTCTCTGCATTAAACTCTGCAGTTTGGTCTGGTGGATCATTCATCTACGTTCCAAAAGGTATTAAAGTTGATACACCACTTCAAGCGTATTTCCGTATTAACTCTGAAAATATGGGACAATTCGAGCGTACGCTTATCATCGTAGACGAAGGCGCACACGTACACTACGTAGAAGGTTGTACAGCACCTGTTTACACGACTAACTCACTTCATAGTGCGGTAGTAGAAATCATCATTAAGAAAGATGCATATTGCCGTTATACAACAATCCAAAACTGGGCGAACAACGTATACAACCTAGTTACAAAACGTGCGGTTTGTGAAGAAAACGCAACGATGGAATGGATTGACGGTAACATCGGATCTAAATTAACGATGAAATACCCAGCAGTTATCTTAAAAGGCGAAGGCGCTCGTGGTTTAACATTATCTATCGCGATTGCTGGTAAAGGCCAACACCAAGATGCTGGTGCAAAAATGATTCACTTAGCACCAAACACATCTTCAACAATCGTTTCTAAATCGATTGCGAAGCATGGTGGTAAAGTAACTTACCGTGGTATCGTACAATTCGGACCAAAAGCGAAAAACTCTCGCTCTAACATCGAATGTGACACGTTAATCATGGATAACCAATCTACATCTGATACAATTCCTTACAACGAAATCAAAAACGATTACGTTTCACTTGAGCACGAAGCGAAAGTATCTAAAGTATCAGAAGAACAATTATTCTACCTAATGAGCCGCGGTATTTCTGAGCAAGAAGCTACAGAAATGATCGTAATGGGCTTCATCGAGCCATTCACTCGCGAACTTCCAATGGAATACGCAGTTGAAATGAACCGCCTAATCAAGTTTGAGATGGAAGGTTCTATTGGTTAAATAGAAATGCGAAGCCGACTGTTCAGACCCGTTGGCTAAGGTTCTTTCGCACAGAAGATGCTTTTTATCTTCTGGTGCGGAAGGCTCTTAGACATGAGGGTCTAGGAGGCGAAGCTGGACAATATTTAAAAGTGGAAGCGGCTCGTCCAGAATGTGAGGAAGAAGCGAAGCTACCGAACATTCTAGCCGCCGAAACTGGATAATATATTGAGGAAGCGCCCTGCATAGCAGGGCGCTTTTTTGTATTGTGTGGAGCTGGGTGAGGGATACCCCACTTAGTATGCAGTCAAATATATCGACGTTTCGACAAGGATATATCGATTTATCCCGCTATTTGTGGGCAGTAAGACTCCCACCTCAAAATTCGGCTGTAAAGCAAAGGAGTTAGGTGGGAGATCAACTGCCCGTAAAAGCCCGATTGGTGAAGGCTAATAATCAGTGGGGGATGAACAAAACCCCCACTGATTAAAGTTTCACTTTATCCACAAATTGAGACATGGTGAACGGACGTATATACCCCTCAACCCGCAAAAAAAGCCATCAAAAGACGGCTTTAAAACCCAAACATTACAAATATAAAAGGAACGCATATTAAGATAAAAATAACTAATATAAGTAAGACAAAGATACCGACAAATCTCAATTTGCTCGTTTCGTTTTTAGATATTGCAATCATGCTGAATATGAGGCCGAGAATAATGAGTGGGATGCTAATAAATAGAAATGGATTAGGCAAGAAAAGTACGGAAGCGATAAATAAAAGGCCTCCTGCTAATGAGGACCATAGTGAGAGAAAGCTATATCGATTAATAGAGAACACCTCCTTATGTAAATGATAATGTAAAATTTTTCATGTTGAAAGGGGAATCTTTTGCTTTTTCTTATAATGCGAGTACAATGTAAAATAGCAAGAAAAGACGAAAAGTATTTACAGGATTATTGCGCGCGTGTAGCGTAAATGGCAGTAAGGAACTGAGAGGAGGTTTTTTCTCTGAATATAAATAAGGAAACAATCATCCACCTATATCATACAAACGATATACATAGTCATTTTGAAAATTGGCCGCAAATTTCTCGGTTTGTACTAGGGGAGAAAAAGCGCAGACAGGAAGCAGGAGAGACTGTTTTAACTGTGGATATTGGCGATCATGTGGATCGTTTTCATAGTATTTCGGAAGCAACAAATGGGCTCGGGAATACGAAGTTATTAAATGAGGCGTTATATGATTATGTAACGATTGGAAATAATGAAGGAATTACATTGGCGAAAGAGCATTTGAATCGTCTATATGATGCTGCTGGGTTTGAGGTGCTCGTAGCGAATCTATTTGAAAAAGAGGGCGTACGTCCGGCCTGGGCAAAGCCTTATAAATTACATACAACGACAGATGGAGTTACGATTGCCTTTATCGGATTAACGGTAGCTTACCCAGAGTTTTATCATATGTTAGACTGGCATATTGAAGATCCAATCATCCATTTAGAATCTATTTTAGAAGAAGTTAAGGATACGGCTCATATTACTGTTGTGCTTTCTCATCTTGGAAAAAGTATGGATGAGTATATGGCGGAGCATTATGATATAGATGTTATTTTAGGTGCACATACGCACCATTTATTTGAGCGGGGTGTTCTTGTAAACGATACTTTGCTTTGCTGTTGTGAAAAATGGGGACATTACGTCGGTCACGTTCAGCTTACTGTGGATAAAGAGACGAAGGTGCTCCTAAAAAAAGACGGTAGAGCGATTAAGACAGAACGGTTAGGTGCTTATAGCGAGCCGTTATCCACAATTGAAATGCTGCAGGAAGAAAGCAAACATATAATGGCTGAGCCTGTCGTTCATTTAAAAGAATCATTACCGGTTGATTGGTTTAAAGAGACGACATTTTCTCATATGTTGGCAAGTGCGCTTAAAGAGTGGTGTGATGCGGATATTGGAATGGTGAACGCTGGTGTACTACTTGAGGGATTAAATGAAGGTGTTGTGACGCGCGGGGACATTCATCGAATTTGTCCACATCCAATTAATCCATGTCTATTAAAAGTACCGGGGAAAACGTTAAGAGAAGTTATTTTGAAAGCTCGTAGGCCGAATATGGAGAACCTTGAAGTGAAAGGATTCGGATTCCGAGGAAAAGTAATGGGGAAAATGATTTACGATGGTTTAGAAGTGATTCCAGATACAATTTCAGGGAATAAAATTTTACTAGAAGATGTATTGATTAACGGTGAGTCGCTGGAATTAGAACGTATATATACGGTAGGAACGATTGATATGTTTACATTCGGATACTTATACCCAGAGCTATCCACATTTTCTGACAAACAATATTATATGCCAGAATTACTTAGAGATGTGTTAACAAATATGTTGATAACTTATACATCTTCAGTCAAACTATAGGCTAGTTAACTTGTAACACTCATTTTTCTCTTGTCATACAGATAAGAAAGAGAGGAGTGTGAACTATGGTTAATGTAGAGCCAATTATAATTGATAACTATACGTTCATTGCTGTTAGCGTAAAGCTTCCAAAGACAAATTTGCTAGCTGTAATGAGCGATAAAGGATATATTATGTGCGGTGCTTTAGATGTAGGCCTTTTAAATGAGAAGTTAGGAGATCGAGGAATTATCGCTGGCCGTGCAGTCGGTGTAAGAACGATCGAACAACTTCTTGAAGCACCGCTGGAATCAGTAACAACTGGAGCAGAAGCTTTAGGTATTCCAGTAGGAACAATCGGAAAAGATGCACTATTAAAAATGAGATAAGCATATATCGTCCCTCTTTCTTGCATAGAGATAGTATAAGAAGGAGGGTTTTCTTATGCGTAAATTTCGTTCGAACAATTCGCGGTTTCGAAGGGGGCCGATTTCCTTTCGGTATATACTGCTTATTTCGTTTATTATTTTTATAGTAATGGTCGTACAAGGATTATGGATTGTGAATAAAAGTATCCAGCCAACATTAATTAAGTATGGAGAAACAGAGACACATAAAATGGCAACAGCAGTCATGACGAAGGCGGTAAAAGACCGAATTAATGAAGGATTTGATGTGGATACGTTAATGAAAGTACAAAATGATAAGAACGGAAAAGTATCTACCATTGATTTAAATACAAAACAAGTAAATGAAATATTAACATCGACTACTGCATACATAGAGAAATATTTACAACAAGTAGAAAAAGGGGATATGAAAGCACTTGGTATTTCTGAAGAGAATGGGATATCTATGTCAGTTCCTTTTGGTCGTATAACCGATAATGCGCTTCTTGGTAATATAGGACCAGATATTCCGATTAAATTTACGCCAATTGGTCATGTGAATACGGATATTAAACAGCTAGTTGAGCCGCAAGGAATTAATAATACAGCGATCAAAATTATTATGGAAGTGGAAGTGACGTTGCAAGTTATGATTCCGTTACACACGAAAGAAATTACGGTGAAGCAAAACATTCCGATTGCAACGCGCATCGTTCAAGGTGAGGTACCTACTTATTATGGAAGTGGCGGAGTTGTTGTACCAGATAAAAAGAAAACGGATAGTTAGTATATCTTTAATGAATATAAAAAATAACCGTAGCAATGCGCTACGGTTATCGTTTTGTATTCGCACGTTCTTTTCGTTCCCAAAGGCTCAAATGCATGTATGGATCGAAAGCCCACTCTGTATAGCCGTTGTCTTTATACATTCCAAAATGTAAGTGTGGTGGGAACTTTCCAGCTGTACCAGGAGGACCGTAGCCGGTGCTACCAACAAATCCGATTACTTTTCCTGGTTCGACAATTTGTCCGAGCTGTATTTCTTTTGAGAATCCACCTAAATGAGCGTAATAATGGTAATTATTATGAAGGTCACGAATACCAATGCGCCATCCACCAAGACGATTCCATCCTTTTGTTTCAATAATGCCATAGCAAGTTGATCTTACTGGTACGCCGTATCTAGCAAAAATATCGGTTCCTTCATGAATCCGCCTTCCGCCGAAGCTTCTTCCAGCACCAAAAGTACTACGGTAGCTATGGTCACTGCGAATAGGGAGAGGGAAAGCATTTCCTTCTAAGTTAATACGTCCATAGTGTCTATAAATGCGGGCGTATTCTGTAATTAATTCAACGGTTTTTGCACGTCTATAATATTCCCAAAGCATAATTTTAATACGGTCTTCTGACGTTCCTTGTTTCTTTAAAATAGTTGCTGCCGTATGCAGAAGATCGCGGTCGTTATTTGCATTTGCAAATCCATCTTTGTCACCATCTAAACCCATTCCACCAAATAGAGAAATCGTATGGGGGAGAGTATCGTTACTATTAACAGGTCCAGCCCATAGTTCAGGTTTGAAATAAAGGGAAATGATGGCATCTGGTTTTTTCGGAATATCCTTTCTTACGCTCCGTATATTTCTTTCGTATTGATCCATTGCAGCTAAGTAATACCACGGAATGCCTGAAGATTGCTCGGTTTCTTTATATAGTGCCATGCGCTTTTCATATATGCTTTGCTGATTATCTTCACCGTAAGCGATGTTTTGGTGGAGAAGAAAGCAAATCGAAAGCAAAAGAGAAATTTTTCGAAGCATGAAATAGACTCCTTTCACAACATCACTCTTTTTAGTGTGGGATATACGGAGTATTTCATTATAGGGAACGATTGGAAAAAATCTTAGAATCTTCATTTGAGCAAATCGCTTTCATACGTTAGAATAGATATGTTACATTGAAAGAAGCGAACACGGTAAACTATTTCATATTGTGCGGAGTTGATAACCATGACAAAACAAACAGAATATAAGCGCAAGCCCGAATGGTTGAAAATTAAGTTAAACACGAATGAAAACTATACAGGCTTAAAGAAAATGATGCGTTCTAAGAATCTTCATACGGTTTGTGAAGAGGCGAAATGTCCGAATATTCATGAATGCTGGGCTGTAAGGAAAACAGCGACATTTATGATTTTAGGTGCGGTTTGTACACGTGCTTGTCGTTTTTGTGCGGTTAAAACAGGCTTGCCAACTGAGCTTGATTTACAAGAACCAGAACGCGTAGCAGATTCTGTAGTACAAATGGGCTTAAAGCACGTTGTTATAACAGCGGTTGCACGTGATGATTTAAAAGATGGTGGAGCAGCTGTTTTCGCTGAAACAGTACGCGCTGTACGTCGTAAAAATCCATTCACGTCTATCGAAGTATTACCATCTGATATGGGTGGGGTAGAAGAAAACTTAAAAATGTTAATGGATGCAAAACCAGATATTTTGAACCATAACATTGAAACAGTACGTCGATTATCTGACCGAGTTCGCGCTAGAGCAAAATATGACCGTTCATTAGAGTTTTTACGTAGAGCAAAAGAAATGCAGCCTGATATTCCAACTAAATCGAGCATTATGGTGGGCTTAGGTGAAACAAGAGAAGATTTAATTGAAGCAATGGATGACTTACGTGCAAACAATGTGGATATTTTAACTCTTGGACAATACCTACAACCATCTAAGAAGCATTTACCAGTTATTAAATATTACCCACCAGCAGAATTTGCAGAGCTTAAAGAAATTGCACTTAGCAAAGGATTTAGCCATTGTGAAGCTGGTCCACTTGTACGTTCTTCTTATCATGCGGACGAGCAAGTACGTTCTGCAAAAGAAAAAACAGCAGAAGCGAAATAATGAAAAAAGAGAGCTATTATTAGCTCTCTTTTTTCTTATAATCTAAAACTCTATTTTGACATGTTGATAAAATCTTTTTTAATTCCTCTGTGGATAATTCAATTGTAAATTCAGGTACACCAGGTGTGATTAAAATTTTATTGTAAGTATAAATTAAACTGTCCACAATAATCGTTACATCTTGTGAATAACCGAAAGGAGCTACACATCCTGGAGTGCAACCAGTCTCTTCTCTTAGCTCATCAGGAGAACAGAGAGATAAGCTCTCTCCTGTTATTTCTTTCATCTCTCCTCGGTTGAGGCGAGTTCCTTCTAGCGTAAAGAATACGTAATACTCCCCGGATTTTGATTTTAAAAATAGGCTTTTACTTGGAGTACCTTGTAAACCAAGTCTTTCGCGCACGATACGATCTGTCTCATAATCGAGTACTGGCTCGTGTTCAAATTTTTCATAAGAAGCATTTGTTTTATGTAGTAAAGAAAGTACGTCTTCGTACATAGGAAATGATACCCCTCTCTATTGTTAGTACAGTCTCTTCTCGCGGCGTCAACTGAATGTTTTGGAAAGGGATATTACTTGGATGATTCGTTCCATAATCGCTTTATGATAGATTGTTCATCGATTGTAATTTCGTAAATATCAGGATTCGTTAAAGCTTTCCATTCACCAAAGCCAATAGTATGATCAAAGTGCTTTAAAATTAGTGTGAGTAAGTTGCCGTGTGTAACGAGTAATGTTGTGTCATGCTCTAGTTTTAAAACTTCTTGGATAAGTGAGATAGCGCGATCCATCGCTTGTTTTGTTGACTCTCCGCCTGAATAGGCTATATCTATGTTTGTGAAAGTGTATTCTAGTTTTTGCATCCAATCGTCCATTGGCGCATCGCTTAATACCCGCTCGGCTAATCGTTCATCTTCTTGGATAGATAAGTTAGCTTGGAGCGCATAGGGCCGAATAGAATCGATAGCGCGGACAAAAGGGCTTGAAATAATGTAATCTATTTGTAGATGATTTTCTATGAGGAATTTAGCAAGGGTGTTTGATTGGTCTCTTCCTTCATTTGTTAATTCGGCATTATGCTCTTGTCCAGTTGCTGAACAATGTCGCATTACAATAATTTTCTTCATATTTCATCCCCATCTTTCAAGTTGACGATATATACTTCGACAAATGTGGAAAAAATTCCTTTTTTGTGTACAGAGAAGAGAATAGGGACCGGGGCATGTGGAAAAGTAATGTGGATAATGAAAATTTGGGGTGCTAGCATGAAAAAAATAATAATTATTGCATTCATTGCTTGTTTTCTCACGCAACTGTCCACAACATATGCACAATCAAATCAAAACTTAGAATACCCGAGCAATCAAAATAGGTCATTTGTGAGTGAAGATTTGTTTTATGAGCAGTTAGATAAGAAAATCTATAAGGAATACAAAAATGCAACATATAGTGTTCGTAAAAAAATCTTATTTAAAGAAGTACAAGATGCAGAAGTTACCTTCCGAAAAAAACAGATGTCGGCTGTCGCAGTAGAGTGGTGATTCGAGATTCGTTTGTTCATCCTGATCGCCAAGTGTACTTTTTTGCTTCCTTTTCTCAAGATGAAGTAGAGGAGTTTTATAAGTATATCGTTATAGATGCAGAAACAAAGAAGGAGCTTCTAGGCGGAAAAAGTTATCAACATTGCGATAATCCACATAAAAAATAAACCACCAATTTTGGTGGTTTATTTTTACTCTGAAGCACTCACTAATTTCTCTTTCATTTTGCGAATAAGAACGAAAGCGCCAATTGCGAAGAGAAGAGTAGTTCCTTCTGCGACAAAGATGTTAATTATTTTTGTTTGGTAAAGTGCTGCGAAAAAGTCCACAAGTGCGTGGAATAGTATAGCGTATACGAGGAAAATGTATTTCTTTTGTTTTACCGCGTATACGACAAGCATTGTGAAAGCAATTTGCAGAACGAGTGCCATAATTCTTTCTAAGCTACCGAGTAAGTATAAGTAGGCAGGTTGCTGAATTAATATGTCCTGTAAACGGCTGAGCTCAGGCATTTTTTCAACCATTTGAGCGAAACTTCCGTTGTTAATGGAAGTAGCAAAGATTAATGTTTGTAGGGCAGAAAAGCCACCGACTAAAATTGATTCAATACCACCGTGACCAATTCCGTATGCAAGCCCGTCTTTATACTCTCGATATTTTTTCAGTAAGTAGTAAAAGGCAACAAAGCGCCCTAATTCTTCAAAAATACCAGCAGTTAACCCACCGTAAATCGCAAAGATAAATGGGTTTTCTAAAACCGCAGCTGTTGCTGGATTTCCTCGCATAAATAGGTGGAATGGTGTTTCAAGAATTTGGGTAAACCCGATAAAGATAAGGACACCAACGCCAACTATTTTCCAATTAATATTATATTTCTTGCGAAAATAAACGAGTACAATAATTGGGATCAAAATCGAGAGAACGAGCTGAATGATGATACTGGCAATTACAGTATTTGAAACCATACTTTCACCGCTTTCTAATGTATGTACATATATATTATGCATGAAATGTAGGAGAATGTGGAGAGATGAATCTTTCAAAAGAATAATGAAGTTTTTATTGACTCTAACGTTGCGTCATACTTTATCGTATGTATTAAGGGGGAGATACGCATGACAATGAGGGTAAAAGAAGTAGCTGATTTAGTTGGAATTAGTGTGCGCACACTGCATCATTACGATGAAATTTGGTTGTTAACCCCAGATGAGACAACAGAGTCTGGATATCGTCTGTATTCCGATGAAAATTTAGAAACGTTGCAGCAAATTTTATTTTTTAAAGAGCTTGGCTTCCCTTTGAAGAAAATTAAGGAAATTATCATGAGTCCTTCATTCGACCGTGAAGAGGCATTACAGCTTCATAAGAAAATGCTTCTTGAAAAGCGAGCTAGATTGGATAAGGTGATTGCGACGATTGATAAAACAATTAAGCATACAAAAGGAGAGATTGAGATGACGAATAAAGAGAAATTTGAAGGATTTGATTTTAGTCATAACCCATATGAAGAAGAAGCACGTGAACGATGGGAAGATACAGCTGTGGATAAAGCGAATGAGACTGCAAAAGGTATGTCTAAAGAGAAACAGGAAGAGTTTAATAATATTTATAGAGAGCTAGCGGCGCTTAGACACGGCGCACCTGATTCTAGAGAGGCGCAAGACGCAATTGGAGTATGGTACAGTTACTTGCAAAACTTCGGTGAATATTCATTAGAAGCCTTTAAAGGATTAGGTCAAATGTATGTCGCTGATGAGCGCTTTACAAAAAATATTGATAAGTTTGGTGAAGGTTTAGCACAGTTTATGTGTGATGCGATGGAGGTTTATGCGGATCGTAATAAAAAATGAAATAATCGTTAATATAATTTCATTTAAATAGTTATTTGTTCAATGAATTCAAAAAAGGTGGAGGCTTTCTCCACCTTTTTTATTTTTTAATCATATTATTCAAAGTTTGATCCCCCGTATTGTTCAAATGAGGATTTTTGCTCATTTCCCGTTTTAGCATATCAAGACTTTGTTCATATTCTTTATCGTTTAAGCTACCTGATTGAAGGCCTTGAATTTGAGAAATCAACTTTTGGTTTGTTGATACATATGCTTTATAATAGCGAGGGACGATGGACAAAGCTGTTTTATATACTTGATCTGTTACGAGTGCTGGGTCAGTTGTGTTTGCGCGGTATACAACAAACACTTCATCATCGGTAACGAGTGTAGCCGCATTGGTGACGTCAGGAAGTTTGACTGTCATGCTTGTAATCATTTCAGCGACTTTCTCACGGTTAATTGCTCCTACTTGTTTGTTAGGTACTTCATGTTTTTGTTTAGAAGAATAACCGACTCTCGTTAATCTTGTATTTGTGTTTTCAGTATGATACATGTCGTTTTTGTTGGAAACGAGAACACGACTTCCTTCTTCACGCTCCATTTCGGCTTTATTAGTTGTTTGGCAGCCTGCAAATAAGGAAAGAGTGAGAAGAGAGAGTATAATTTGCTTTTTCACGATGTATCACCTCCTTCTCCATAGCATGCACTAATTTTCAATTTTTTGTATTTGAAATTGTTGGTTGTTATGCTTTGTGATACGATAAAAAGAAGAATGCTTAGAGAGGAAGTTAATGATGGAGCAAAAGCAAGAGATTCATGCTACGGTGAGCGTTAATAATGTTCAGTACGAAGTAATTAAAAACTTTCGTGATGGTTTTAGTGAAGAAGCATTTAAAGAGCGTTATGCAGAAATTTTAAATAAATATGATTATATCGTTGGAGATTGGGGTTATGAGCAACTTAGATTGCGTGGATTCTTTGATGATAGTAATCAACGTTCGACATATGATACGAAAATTAGTACTTTATCAGAGTATTTATATGAGTACTGTAACTTCGGTTGTGCACATTTTGTATTACGAAAAGTGAAGAAATAAAAAAATCCTCTTACGATTGTAAGAGGATTTTTTTATAGCAGTTGTACCAATTATGAGGAGGCTGTTTACTTGCAAAATAAACAGCACCGCGGCAAATATAATTGTTTTTTTCGTATAGGCTTAATGAAACGGGATTACCTGTAAAGCAACCGTACTTTTTCTCACCTTTAACATGAAAGCCCCCTTACAAGCAAATTGAAATATAATCACCTTCAGAAAGAGTTTTCTTTGGCTTCATTTGTTGGCCATTTAATTGAATATGACCACTTTTAATTTTATCCACAATGATAGTACGGCTCCAATCTGAAATATATTTGGATAACACTTTATCAATTCGGTGGGAGCCGAAAAGAATGTCTATTACGATTGTTATTTCGGCTATACCATTTTCTTTGTAGTGTGTAATGGAAATATTGTTGTTTGTTTCATGTTGTTCTTGCTCAGTCATATCGACTGTTTCGACATGATCAGTAAATGATTTATAAATATGAAGTTTTTGATTCCACGTATGATTTTTCGGACACTTATAAATTGCAAACCGGTATATATTCTTTCCGTTTGCATTATGTCTGCGAATATTCGTATCAGTAAAAAGGGTAGTACATCCGCAATTTTTACAATACTTTTCGATTATGCTTTGCTCGTTTTCATATAAATTCCAAGAAAGTTGTACATTCTGCATTTTCCTTCACCTCTTATATTAGTTATATTAGTGGCAAAGGAACGTAATACAGCTATTTGGATGTCTTGTAGTATGAAGACATAAGAAGTAGAAAAAAATAAAAGGAGGCTCCCAAAAGAGGAACCTCCGTAAACGTCATACTACAGATGCGTCACGTTCCTTTGTAATGGGAATGGGCAGACTACTCCCTTTAAAAAGCACGGTGCTTTTTTGAGAGTAATGCTATCCAATTGCTGGTCCATTACAAAGTAAATGTTGGCATACGTAGATAACGTCCTTTCTATCCAAATAGATTTTCTCATAATTATAACACAAAAGATTGAAAATTCAAAACTATTATAATGAAAAAACACCAGCTAAACTAGCTGGTGTATAAGATAAATTATATAAGTTCAAATAAAAATGAGCGTAATTCTTCTGCAATTTCTTCAGACATAGAAAATGCGTGCTCTAAGTAGCCTGGTTCGTTTAAATCGTCAGGACCGATGATAGCAAATTTATTGCGCTGCATATCAAGGACAATCGTTTTACCGTAATGACGATCGGAGTATAAAAGCGCTAAATCATGACGCTCATTTTCCCCCATAAAGCTAACGAAACGAGTTTTTGTAGCGACTGTATCGTCGTACAGAAAGAAACGTTCTTCCATACACATGGCTCCTTTTTAAATATCTAAGTTTAAGTGAGGCTTATGGTCTAAATGGTGATGTGTTTTAATGAATCGTACCGTTCTTGTTTTGTAACGCATAACGATAGAATATGTTTCAGCTAAATCTCCACCTAGGAATTTCACGCCGTCTAATAATTCACCAGCAGATACACCTGTTGCTGAGAAGATTGCGTCATCACCAGATACTAAGTCATCTAACATAAGAAGTTGACGAGGATCTTCTAATCCCATTTCACGGCAACGAGCTTCTTCTTCTTCGTTCATTGGAACTAAGCGAGCTTGCATTTCGCCTTCAAGGCATTTTAATGCAGCTGCAGAGATAACGCCTTCTGGAGCGCCGCCAACACCTACGAATAAGTCGATACCTGTTCCAGGTAAAGCTGTTGCGATTGATGCACCAACATCTCCATCACCAAATAGTTTTACGCGTGCACCTTTTGCACGAACACGGTCAATAATATCTTGATGACGTTCACGTTCTTGGACGATAACCGTTAGGTCACGAATTTTTTTATTGTTTGCTTCTGCTACAATTTCAATTGTTTTTTCAATTGGATCATCTAAGCTAATTTTACCAGCTGCTTTTGGACCAACCGCGATTTTTTCCATGTACATATCAGGAGCATGAAGAAGGTTTCCTTTATCTGCGATTGCGATAACTGCCATTGCATTTGCAAGACCTTTTGCAACGATGTTTGTACCTTCTAATGGATCAACGGCGATATCTACTTCTGGACCGTTACCTGTTCCTAGTTCTTCACCAATATACAACATCGGTGCTTCATCAAGTTCTCCCTCACCGATTACAACTGTACCTGCCATGTTTACTGAATCGAACATATCACGCATAGCTGTAGTTGCAGCATCATCTGCTTCGTTTTTCTTTCCGCGGCCCATCCACTGTGCGGATGCTAAGGCTGCTGCTTCTGTTACACGGACAATTTCTAGTGCGAGTTCACGTTCCAAGGTTGCATTCCTCCAATTTCAAAAATCATACAAATATAACTATAACAAATAACGAGGAAAAGGTGAATTCGAAAAATTGTCGATTTTTTCAGAAGAAAGCGTTACAATAAAAATGTAAATGCTTTAATTTCCAGGTAGGTGACATTCATGTACTTTGTAGACAGAAAGAAAATTGAACAAATGCTAGTATGTTTAGAACAGGCAACAAATACATTTCAAGAGAAAAAGACATATGAAACCGAGTTTGAATTTTACGCATTAGAGCGCATGTCGCATCTTATTATTGATTGTATATTAGATGTAGGAAATGCAATGATTGATGGATTTATTATGCGAGATCCAGGAAGTTATGAAGATATTATTGATATTTTAATGGACGAGAGAGTCATAAGTGGAGAAGAGGGAAAAGACATTAAAGAGATTATTCTTCTTCGAAAAATGCTTATGCAAGATTATATTCAAATGAATCATGATGAATTATATAAGACGATTCAAAAACATATCGCAGTGGTAGAGAAATACCCAGCGAATATTCGCAGTTATTTAGAAAAGGAATTAGGACCTGTATCTGCATTTGTACCAGAATAATTGTGCTTATAAGATCCCCAAAAGACCTTTTGGGGATCTTATATTGTATATGAGAAGGAAAAGGGAGAAGGGTGAAATATGGGAGAAGCACGTACTACGAAAGAAGAGATTATACAATTATTGAAGGTAAAGGGCGAGCATACTGTAGCAGACTTAGCTGAAGCTTTAGAGATTACTGAGATGGCGATCCGTCGACATTTAAGTAAACTGGAGAAAGATGAGCTAATCTATTCAAAGATGGTAAGACAGCATGTTGGACGACCAACATATTTGTATGGATTAAGTCAAAAGGGAGAAGATACATTCCCGAAAGAGTATAAGCAATTTGCTATTGATATGCTAGAAGATTTAGCTCGAATGGGCGATGAAAAAATACTTCGATACGTTTTACAAGAGAGAACGAAACGAATGGAAGAACAGTTGCAAAAGAAGATAAGTAATCAAAGTCATTTAGCCTATAAAGTACAGGAAATAGCTGCTATACAAGAGCGAAACGGTTATATGGTTCAAATAAAGAGAGATGGGGAGCATTCTTTCATACTTGAAAAGCAAAACTGTCCGTTAAAGGAAATTGCAGAGAGATTCCCGCAAGTGTGTGAAGAGGAAAAAGATATGTATAAGCGGTTATTTGCAGGTGCAAATGTGAAAACGTTAGCAAATATGTGTGAAGGCGATTGTAATTGCTCGTACCAAATAAAAGAGAAAAAATGAACGTTATGGGACGCTTTAGGGTAAAGCGTTTTTTTCTTTTGAAAAAGGGGTTAATATAAGAGTGGTATGAGAGATGTAGAACTCTAGCATAGAAGGAGAGACATAATAGATGTATAAAGGCTATTTAATTGACTTAGACGGTACGATGTATCGCGGGGAAGAACAAATTGAAGAAGCGAGCGACTTCGTAAAAGCGTTAGGAGAACGCGGCATTCCGTATTTATTTGTTACAAATAACTCAACTCGTAAACCAGAACAAGTTGCAGAAAAACTTGTTCGTTTCGATATTCCAGCGAAAGCGGAACAAGTATTTACAACGAGTATGGCTACAGCGAACTTTATTTATGAGCGCAAACAAGATGCAACTGTATATATGATTGGTGAAGAGGGCTTACATGATGCACTTGTGGAAAAAGGATTTAAACTTGTGGATGAAAATCCTGATTTCGTCGTTGTTGGATTAGATCGCGATATCACATATGAAAAATTAGCGAAAGCATGCCTTGCAGTGCGTAACGGTGCAACGTTTATTTCAACAAATGGGGACATTGTTATTCCGACTGAGCGCGGATTATTACCAGGTAACGGTTCATTAACATCAGTTGTAGCAGTATCAACAGGTGTGGATCCAATCTTTATTGGAAAACCAGAATCAATCATTATGGAACAAGCGTTAAAAGTGCTTGGTGTAGGAAAAGAAGAAGCATTAATGGTTGGGGATAACTACGATACAGATATTTTAGCGGGGATAAATGCTGGTATGCATACCCTTATTGTCCACACTGGAGTAACAACTGTGGAGAAGTTAACAGAATATGAAGTACAACCGACGCAAGTTGTGCATAACTTGACGGAGTGGATTGAGAAGATGTAATGCAGAAAACTGTTCCAAAATTTGGAGCAGCTTTCTTTTATTATTAAGTTGCTACTGTTGTGATTTTTTGTCGGTAAATCGATATATATTAAAAATCGCTGATATAATTTGAGTTGCGGTCGATATATTCAAAAATCGCCTTTCTATACTCCACTCATACAAAGAACAAAGAAGACGAATAAAATGATGATAATACCGATACCAAAGTTGAATACAAGAGTAGTATCCATATATGTAACCTCCTTGTTTGAAAGTAAAAAGCACTCTGGCTGGAGTGCTTTTTATTATCCGAATCTGTAGCAATTGACTTCAAAACCTATATAGAGGGATTAATGTGTTTAAAGAGTCATATTACTGTATGCATTTATTTTAATGAATGAGCAAGTCCTGTTAAGAAAGAAATAGTGAAATATAGAAAAAAAGACACTCTTTCGAGTGTCTTTTTCGATGACATAATGTGTCAATTGCTTGAGTTTGATAAGACGCTAATTTCCGTTTAACGCCTTTTCTTTAATCAAGAAGTGTAGCAACAGCGATTCACATAAATTATAGCACTTTTCAAATGGAAGTGCGTATGTAATTATGCATATTACGATTAGAGGAGAATCAATTGTGAAAAATGAATGAGTAAATATATGTAAATCAGTAGAGTAGTTGATAAGGAGTGAGATGAATGGATATACATAAGTTAACAGGAGAAGAAGCAAACGAAATAAATGCGTGGGTATACGAGGAACCGTATACGTTATATAGCTTTTCAGGAGATGCTGAAGTAATAGAAGAATTATTAGATGGGACATATTACGGTTGTTGTGATGAGAAGGGAGACTTAATCGGCTATTTTTGCTTTGGAGAAAATGCACAAGTGCCAGGCGGAAGAGATGCCAATTTATATGAGGGCGAAGATGTAGTAGATATCGGAATTGGAATGAAGCCGGAGTTAACAGGGAAAGGGATGGGGGAAATGTTTTTTCAAGCAGGGATAGCATTTGCTGCTGAGGAATTCAATTCGAAAATGTTTCGACTGAGTGTGGCGACATTTAATAAAAGAGCGATTAGGCTATATAAAACAATTGGATTTCAACCAGGGCCTATTTTTTTGAGTCGGGGAAGAGAGTTTATGCTTATGGAATATGAAAGGCCGTCAGTATGAAACTGGCGGCCTAGAAAATGTTATTATCCGGTTAATGCCGGAGTGATGCGGGCTAATAATCAGTGAAGGAACAAAACCCTACTGATTACAGTTTCACTTTATTCCGAATGCTCAGCTCGGTGCGCTAAACGACTTGAAGCAGCGGCAGCGATTCCGCCAACGATATCATCAAGGAATGTGTGCACCTTTCCAGTTGATTTATCATTTAAGTACTCTAAAATACCCGGTTTTAATTTATCGATATATCCAAAGTTCGTGAAACCGATAGAACCGTACACGTTAACGATTGAAAGTGCGATAACTTCATCAATTCCGTATAAGCCTTCATCACGTTTTACGATATCTTGTAACGGTGCGCTTAACATTCCTTTTTCAGCAAGGACATCAAGTTCAATGCCTGTAATAAGTGCGTTTTGTACTTCGCGTTTGGATAGTACACGCTCAACATTATAGCGACATTCTGACATCTCTAATTTTGGATGGTATGTTTTTTGAAGAAAATGAACAAGTTCAGCAATATCGTCAATTGTTACACCGCGTTCTTGTAATAGTTGTAATGCTCTTTCTTGTAGTTGATTTGATTCTTTCATGTTTATCACCTTTTTTTCTTTTTAGTATTTATATACGTTTCGTTGCTTTATCATGTGCATAGGAATGAAAGGCGAGCACAAGCTCATATATATATAGAAAAACCATAGGTGGCGACTGCGATGATTCAGCATATTTATGAGCATTATCACATGCATGTTAAAGAATTAATCCCCCTTGGCCCCTATAAAAGCTTTTGGATTCGCAACAAAATTTATGTACTTGTTCCAATTGGAGAAATGGAGGAAGAAGTACTTGTAGAGATGAAAAAGCTCAGTGATTATATGAACCAGCAAGGGGATATAACTGTTGCGACTTTCGTTCCGACTATACACGGCTACTATGTGAGTGAGATAGAAGAAAAAAATTATTGCTTATTAAAAGGTATGCGTATGTTAGAGCGACATGCTACATCATTAGGAAGCGAGCTTTCTATATTCCATAAACGTGGTGCATTCTTTCCAGAAGAAGTTGAGCAATTAAGCCGCATTGGTGAATGGAAAGCGTTATGGGAAAAAAGGCTCGATCAATTAGAAAAGTTTTGGCAATCGCAAGTGATGAACCATCCTTCAGATGTATTCGATCAATTGTTTATTGAATCCTTCCCGTATTACTTAGGAGTTGCAGAAAATGCTATTCAATATGTTGTCGATACAGAAATGGATGATACACCACAAATAACTGACGCAGCAACCATTTGCCAGGAACGATTTACACCTTTATTATGGCATCAAACGAAGCGTCTCAAACTTCCTTTTGATTGGGTGTACGATCACCCAAGTAGAGATATAGCAGAATGGATTCGCTACATGATGATAGAAAAAAAGCAAGACTGGGAGCAAACGGTAGTTCAATTCATTACAGATTATGAACGTAATTATTCGCTATCCTCATTTGGTTGGCGCTTATTATTCGCAAGGCTCCTGTTCCCGCTTCACTATTTTGAAACAGTCGAACGATATTATCAAACAGGAAACGAAGAGCAAAAAAGCGTATATAGAGATCGCTTAGAAGCCATTTTACACGATGTGAACCGTTCTGAGCAATTTATGAAGCATTTTTATGAATCCTTTCGCTTACCAGTTGATAAGTTAGGGATTAGGAAATTAGATTGGCTATCTTAAAAATATAAAAAAGAGACCGATTGAGGTCTCTTTTTTATACCGCAATTTTATGTAATAAATTATGCTCCTACTTTTTGATCTGTACATATATTTAAAATGAGTTGATGTCTTTCAATTTTCTCATTTACCTTATTTAATAATTCTTGCTGAATTTCTTTAAATAAAAATTGATAGCTCGTATTCCATGTCGGTATAACGGGTGAAAGGCTTAATAAATATTCTTTTTTCTGTTCTAATTCTTGAAGTGTAGAAGAGATATTTATAATTTTTGGCATGTGTCGTCCCCCTATGTTTTTTGTATGTGTGAACGATTTACTATCTAGTATTAATTATCGCATTTTTTGAGAAGGATTTCCAATTTTGTTTTATGATGTTAAAGGAGAAGCGTTATTTGAATAAAAAAAAGAGACCAACATTGGTCTCTTTTTAGGAAGCGATTCTAAACGAACCGCTTCTGCTTTTAAATTAAAATACTTGTTCTACTTCAATAACGCCTGGTACTTCTTCAAGTAGTGCGCGCTCGATACCAGCTTTTAGTGTGATTGTAGAACTTGGGCAGCTTCCGCATGCACCCATAAGGCGTAGTTTTACGATACCTTCTTCAATGTCTACTAATTCAACGTCTCCGCCATCGCGAAGTAAGAATGGACGTAATTTATCTAATACTTCTAATACTTGTTCTTGCATATGTGGGTTTTCCATTTTTATCGACTCCTTTCATCAGTTTTATTATAATCAAGATAGAGGGGAAAATCTATTTTTTCTCTTCTTGTTTTATTGTCGAAATATTGTATCGTGTGTACAACGTGTTTTTTCAGTATAGGGGTATGGAATAAGTTTGTAAAATGATGTGCTTGTGTACTAAGACATCTGAATATGCTGTTGAAACAAGAAGTGGGGGAGAAGAAATGGTTAATGTTCAAGTGTATGGGACGAAAGTAATTTGTGCGAGCTGCGTTGGAATGCCATCTTCAACAGAAACGTTTGAGTGGTTACAAGCGGCAATTGGTCGTAAATATGAGGGACAAGAAAATAAATTTAATTTCGAGTATGTTGATTTTCAAGAAGAGCAAGAAGATGAAGATAAAAAAGCATTCGCAGAGAGAGTAGTGGAAGAAGATTTGTTTTATCCAGTCGTTCTTGTAAATGGTGAAATCGTTGGAGAAGGAAATCCACGTTTGAAGGATGTTTATGAAGAAATCGAGAAATATTTATAAAGCATGAAGCCTTTGCGAATTTGCGAAGGCTTTTTTATATGGAGGGATAGATGTGGAGAACGGAATAAAGCAGGCTCTACCAGAAGAAGTAAAACAGTTAACGGAGCAGTACATAGTAGAGTTAAAAGAAATTTTTTCGGATGAAAAAATAGTCGGGGTATACATTTACGGATCAATCGCACTAGGGGCATTTCATATAGAAACGAGCGATGTTGATTTTGTTACGGTAATAAGTGATTCCATGAATGAAGCTGAAAAACAACAAATTATAGAACTGCATAAAAAGTTTAGTAAAAGTACGTTAGGTAAAAGAATGGATGGTATGTATATTCCGCTTGCTGACTTAGGGAAATACAATCATGAAATGAATGAGTACGTGTATTGTGCAGATGGTAAGGCGGATACTGGCCATTGGGACATTAATGCGGTCACATGGTGGACATTGAAAAATCAAGGTATTACAGTTACCGGGAGAGAAGCAGAAGACCTTTCCGTTCAAATAAAATGGGACGATGTAGTAAATACAATGAAATACAACGTAGAACAGTACTGGAGTGAAAAAGCGAAGAGACCCTATTTATTTTTTATAGAAGAATGGGTGGAATCAGCAGTCGTTACGATGGGACGCATTTTATATACGTTAGATCATAAAAAAATCGTTTCAAAAGATAGAGGATTACAATACTTATTAGAACGTTCAGCGAAAGAATGGGAGCCTTTATTGAAAGAGGTAGAGCGAATGCGGCATAATCCAGAAGAAAAGAAAAAGTTCTCTCGTTGGAGACGGGCTGATATGACGAAGAGGTATTTGCTGTGTTTGATTGAGGAGTGCAGGGAGAAGTGGTAGGTGAATAGTAAAAGCATCCTTCATATAAAGGATGCTTTTGTTATTTTTATATAATGAAAAAACGCTTTACAAAGAATGAGAAATCGAAAGATAATATTAAAAACATATATGCTGGGGGAAGAGAATGAGTAAATATAACTTTCGTATAAGTAAAGAACAACTATGGAAAGGATGCATTTTAAAGTCAATTGCAGCTGCAATTTTTGTAGCTAATGCTCCTGATTTCTCACATGAAAGTTCGTGGGATGGTTTTAACTATAGTATGCAAGATAGTCAAGGCGGAAGAGGTACAATTACTTTTCATCCGAAGTACATAATCGTATGTCTTCAAGATGTGAATAGTGGGAGAATTGACGAGTGGATTGATGCGGTAAATTATTTTGAAGGGGCACCTTCGGAAGTGATGGAAATTGCTAAAGAGGAAGCACTCCAATACGTATTAGAAGAGGTAGAGGGGGAAACAGTTCCTTTCATTACAACAGCATTTTGGATTGATGATAACGGTGCGTATTCAATCGATTCATTTGAAGAGATGGAAGAACACGGTGGATTTTTATTAGAAATTCCACTACTTGATATAGAATCCGCAATTGAAAGATTGGAAGAAGAGTATGAAATGACAGAGGAGCAAATAGAGCTTTTACAAGTAGTGTATGAGAGAAAAATTCAAAATCCAACCGAGGAAATTATGTTGTCTAAAGAAGAGGTAGCGATGATTGGAACGGATGATGACGAAGGATTGGAAGTGTGTAAGGATTCATTTGAAGAGATGAATATTACTTGGGAGTTGTAGGGGAGGATAAAATGTTTCCGATTGGTGAGCAGCCGAGGATTATAAAGGACTTGGAAAATGTTACTGCTAATTTAGAAGAATTAGCGATTGAGGGAAAAACAAAAAATATAGAACGACTAGCATCTTTACAAGTTAAGAAGTTATGGATTTTCGCAGTAAATCAAAAGCAGTTTGAACATATTCTTACGTATGCTCGTCCCAATATATTATATGTTTACGAAATGCGGGTAGAGGATTTAAGTAGCCTTCAGAAATTATTAGATTTACAACAGTTGTATATGTGCTGGAATACAAAAGCGAAGACGTTATGGGATATCGCGTATAATAAAAAACTCAAATCCTTACTAATTGATGATTTTTCTAAGCTAGAAGATTTAAGTGCTTTAAGTAAGTGTCCACAACTCAATACCTTTTATATGGGCGGTGGGATAAATACAACGATGAAAGTACAAACTTTACAACCACTCGCTGAAATACAGCATTTGAAAAAGCTTACTCTTATGAACTTAAAGGTTAAAGATGATTCGTTAGAACCTTTAATACAATTAAAAAATTTGCGGGAGTTAAGCTTATCTAATCAATTTAAGGTGGAAGAGTATGCGAAACTATCTGTAGCATTGCCGTATACGGAATGTGAGTTTTTTAAACCTTATGTACATATGAACGATGCAATAGATGGGAAAAATATAATGGTGATCGGAAGAAGAAGACCATTCCTTAATTCGAAAACGGATACGGTAAAGATGCAAAAGTACGAAGAACAATTTAAAAAGTTACAAGAGGAATATAAAGCACTAGTAGAAAGCACAATGTGAAGTTACATTGCGTTTTCTACTAGTTTTTTCATATACATATCAACTTCATGAAAGAATACTAGCTCTTTCTCCTCGGTATTAAGATGAACAGCACAATGCAAGTATTGCTGTAAGTAGCGATTAGCTTGTTCGTACTGTTTTAATTTGTAGAAAGAAAAACAAGTAAGAAGCAAAAATGCTTTTTCTTGTAATATCGGAACGACAGCTAGTACAGGAGTCATGGAATGTATAGTTGTCTTTATTAAATTTTTATATGAAGCCCATGTTTGAAACCAGTCGAAAGTGGTCGAGAGAGAATCCGGAATATGGATAGTTTCATGTGAAACATTATGCAATAGACGGTTGGGGTACAATGGTGGAATAGTAATTTGACATAAGTATCTGTAATTAAAATAGGGAAAAGAACTCTAAAAGGGGTTCTTTTTTGTTAAACATATAAAATATTTAACATGGTGTATTAAATGTTTTATATATAAGTATTTTAATATATTCAATGGTAAAATGGAATATAAAATGAGGAATTGTCGGAATATATTCAATTTCTGTTCATTTTCATGAAATATGGCTACTTTTTGTTAGATTCCTTCTTTTTATTTCTTTACAATAAAATTATATAGAAATAAGAGAAGGATGATGTACGTGAAGGAAACTGCTGTAGAGGGAAAAATTTCTTCGCCAGAATTACATAAAGTTGTGCGCAAGAATACGGCGTATTACGACTTTAAATGGGGACAAGTGAAGAATCCTGAGAAAGAAAATACGTGGAATTGGGTAGCATTTATCTTTCCGCATTTTTGGTTAGCTTATCGTAAAATGTATAAGTTATTTATTATACTTACATTAATAGGAGTACCTACTTTAATTACACCTGTTTTTATTGATATGCCAATGTGGATAGATTTTATAATATATGTTGGAACCATGCTATTTACTGGATGGCAGGGAAATCGTTTATATTATAAGCATATCGTTCGTATTTTACATAAGGCAGAAGATGTGCCTGATTATAAGAAAGAGTATTATTTACAATCAAAGGGCGGCGCTCATATCGGAGTTATGCTTGGTTTACAAGCGATAGTAATTGCGGTATTTGGTGCAATTAGTTTTGGCTTATCTTATTTACCAACTGAACCGAATATTAAAAACGTTGTTCGTTTAAGTCTTGAAGGAGATGCTTTAGAAACTATAACGGATAATCCAAATTGGAAGTATGTTAAGAAAGAAAAAGATTATGATGTAGTAGAATTTACTGGCTATGATTTTGAAGAAAAAAAGAATGTGAAAATTAAATTCGCTGTATATTTAAATGATGATTACTTCGAATGGCAAGAAGTGTATTTAAATAATAAGAAATTAAGTGAAGAAGAACAAGAAGAGTATCAAATTTACGTTGAAGAAAATATGTGGTTTTTCTAGAGAAAAACTCGTTTATTTAGAATAGAAAAGAAGAATCTTGTGAAGGTTCTTCTTTTTATTTGTAGAAAACCGGAATACTAATTGAAATTTTGTAAAATACAATAAAAAATGAGAATTTGAGGTAGGCTTGTCAATAACGTGAGACTATGGCAGTATAAAGAAATGCTATACAAATTTTATTTATCGACATGTAAAAATCAGATTTGATTTTTACGTATAAATAATGAACGGAGGAAATGAATTTATGGCTACTTTACCAAATTGTCCAAAATGTAATTCAGAATATACGTATGAGGATGGCGTTCTTTTCGTATGTCCAGAATGTGCACATGAGTGGGGCAAAGAAGCAGAAGCTGAAAGTAATGAAGGTGCAAAAGTTGTAAAAGATGCGAACGGAAACGTTCTTCAAGACGGCGATGCTGTTACTGTAATTAAAGATTTAAAAGTAAAAGGAACTTCTTCAGTTGTAAAGATTGGTACGAAAGTAAAGAGTATCCGTCTAGTTGAGGGAGATCACGATATTGATTGTAAAATCGACGGTTTCGGAGCTATGAAGTTAAAATCACAGTTCGTTAAGAAGGCGTAAGGTTAGTAAAGAAAAGACATTCCTTTAAGTACATCTGTTACTTATGGAATGTTTTTTTATTTTTAATTTAGGTAAAGGTTAACTTGAAGCAATTTACGGATGATAATAAACTGTGTGATTGGTCTTTGGGAGAATGGATGGAGACATGGGGAAATAGAAGAAAGCAAAGCTAGCTATGATTAGTCAGCTTTACTTTCTTCTATTTTTACGGAATTGCTAAAAAAGTCATTCATAAGTCGATCGTACAATTTTGAGTTTTTGGGTATAGTATATAATTCTTTATCACCGTTTAATTTCATTCGTAAACTACCTGTTTTTGTGTTAAGCCAAAAGCGATAGTTCCCTTCATGGTATAAATTTTCGCTACTTTTCATTGTGCTCCTCCTACTTACAGCCATCTTATTTAATACTAGTTTTTTTATGAGTGCCTTTCAACTTCATTCAACTGACACCGCTTATTAAAGAACGTTTTATATCCAAGTTGTAAGAAGATAATGACAGAGAAAGCTGTACTTCCAGAAATGCCAAGTATAATTGCGATTTGATATTGAATAGCTGTAAATGGTGATACACCGGATAAAATTTGTCCTGTCATCATACCTGGAAGGCTTATAATTCCCATTCCGACCATGGAATTAATTGTCGGTAAAATAGCAGAATCAAAAGCGTCTCTTATGAGCGGAGCAACTGCTTGTTTTGGAGTTGCCCCGAGCATAAGTGCACCTTCAATATGATTTCTTTGCGATTTCATATTGTTTAAGAACGTATTTGCTCCGAGGGAAACTCCCGTCATTGCATTCCCGACTAACATTCCGGTAATTGGAACGATATATTGCGGAGCATACCAAGGATCGTGTCCGATAATAACAAAGATAAATAGTAGAAGCGGCCCGATTGATCCAGCAATCATGGAAATAGCGGCTACTCGTTTTAATTCTTTTGACATCGGAATATTAACTCGTTTATAAATGTTAAAAATTGCAAATGTAGTAATAGAAGTAATGAGAGCAATTGTATAAAATGGATTACTGTTTTCAAATACGTATGTAAGAATATATGCAACAAGTACGAGCTGAATGGTCATACGGAATGTTGCAATTGTAATTTGTTTCTCACGCGGTATTCCTTTTAATTTCACAAGTCCGATTAAAATAAGAATGAAAATATATGCAGCGGCAAGTTGCCAAATTTGGAGTTCAATAACGCCCTTCAACTGAGAGCACTTCCTTTCGAGTAGCACCATTTGTTTTACTAATTTCAATAATATCGTCTGCAATTTCTTCTGGAAGTTGTTGCGAATGCGTGATGAAGATAACTGTTTTTTTCTTTTCTCTTGCTAGTTCAGTAAATCGTTTCATTACGCGGCGTTCAGTGTCACTATCTAATGCCGAAGTTGGTTCATCTAATAAATAGACGGGTGGATCCATTAGTATAATGCGAGCGAAAGCAAGTCTTTGCTTTTCACCGCCTGATAAAGAGGAGGCGCTATCTTCTAATTGTTTATCTAGGCTTACAGTCGTTAATGCGCCCTGTAAAGAATCGTCATTTGGAAATGGTTTTTCAGAAAGGCGAAGTCCCATTAATAAATTATCTTTAATCGTCCCATCAAAAATAGGCGGAGTTTGTCCGAGCATGACAACTTCACGGCGTAATTGAATGGGAGGATAATTTAAAATAGATTTTCCGTTATATTCAATTGTGCCGGATGTTGGGGATTGTAAATCATTTAGCATGCGAAGTAACGTGCTTTTTCCGCTACCGCTCTCTCCGATAATACAAGTGATATTTTCTTTATGAATTTGTAAGTAAGGGATGCTTAGAATATCTTTATATTTGATGTCTTTTAATATAAACATAATTTACTCCTTTCTGATTCTAGTTATATCGTATCAAAAAGAGAGAAAAATAGAAAAATAAAGTGTATTTAGAAGGAACATCTTTTTTCTTTGCTTGTGGTGCTAGGGAGTCTTGAGACGGAAGTATTTAGCTTCGTTAATAAGTTTAGCAAACGATCTAAGTCTTGACTGAGAGAAATGACTTTATCGTGAGTAAATCCATATTTTTCAACGAGGTGGATTAATTCTTTCTTTTTCACTTCTATTCGATTATTTAGTTTTGTTAAGTTCATAAGTGAAACGGAATGCCCCCTAATAAAAGTATTTAGTACATAAAAAATAAGACCGAATTCGGTCTTAAAGGAAATAATAAAAACAACTTACAAATAGCATACACTTTTCATCGATAGTTTTTAATATGGAAATGGAAAATTTTATGAATCTATATTGAGAAAAATATTTCTGATAATTGTTTTTATAAAAAAATTATTTTTCAACTGATGCAAAGAGGCTGCCTACATAGTAGGCAGCCTTTAAAGTATTAACCGTTATGATGTTTGTACATCCAAAGAATACCGGACTTCAATAATCTAGGAACACGCCCCATTAATGGTTGGTTTGCTAGTAAACCAAATCCGTGCTTTTTACCGAGAGAGCCGAGAACTCCTTTTAATTTAATAACAGGCAGTTCATCAGGAAGTGGTTCGTTATTCCAACGTTTTAATAATATTTGGACAATTTGTTCTCCTTGACCCTCAGCAAGTTGAGCAGATGGTGCGTGTGGAAGTGCTGCACAATCCCCTACAACATAAACGTGCTCGTTGTTTGGAATATTGTGATATTTTGTTAAAACAACCCGTCCGCTACCATCTTGTTCAACTGGAAGATTTCGAACAACTACATTTGCTTGAATACCAGCTGTCCATACGATTGCATCACATTCAAGTGGTTCATCGTGGTTGTATACAATGTTTGGTTCCACTTTTGTGATGTTAGAGTTTCGTATAATGGTAACGTTATGTTTTACAAACCATTCTTCTACGTATCTACTTAACTTCTCTGGGTATGGGAATAAAATTCTATCTTTTCGGTCAAATAAATAGATTTTTAAATCAGAACGGCTCTCGCGAAGTTCACTTGCTACTTCAACGCCGCTTAAACCAGCCCCAACGACAGCTACTGTTGCATTTGGTTCTAAGCTATTTAATCGTTCATATGTTTTGCGTGTTTGTTCAATCGATTGTAGGCTATGTGTATATTCCTTCGCCCCAGGAACGTTATGATATTTATCTTCACAGCCAAGCCCGATAATTAAATCATCATATTGGATTGTTTCGCCGCCATCGAGATGAACAGCTTTTGTTTCAAGATCAATATTTGTTACTGTACCATATTGAATATTGAGACGTGGATGTTCAGGAAACGGTATGCGAATATGCGTTTCTGAAATTGTACCCGCAACTAATGCATAATATTCAGTCTTGAAGCAATGATATGGTACTTTGTCGATTAATGTCACTTGTACATCATCTGGAAGCTGATTGTTTGGAAGTAGCCGCTGAAGAATTCTCATTCCACCGTAGCCGCCACCTAGTAGTACGAGGTGTTTCATGATGGATTACCCCTTTTCTGTTGAAATATCCCCTAATCATACAATTTTATATTGAAAAAATATTTTGACTTTACTCAATCAAATTATATCGAATTTGTGAACAAATAACAATGCATGAATGAATACTCTGTTGTACAATAAGAAGAAAAGTAAAGTAAACTGTTTTCATTTTCTAGTTACTATTTCATTATGAACAGCATGTTACATAAAAAAGGACATCTATTTTGAAGTGAAACAGTGAAGTAACTAAATAGTTTAGAATGTATAACGAACACAACAAGAAACAGCTTAGTTTTCTTCTTATAAATAAAATGAAATGGGATTAAGTAGATAAGGTTACTTATCCATTTTCACCAATTAGGCATGTACTTCGTTTTGAGGCGTATATGCTATTGCCCGCTAAAGTAAAGGGTAATTTGTTTAGAGATATAGGGGGGAGAGTTTTGATTAAACCATTAATCGAATTTTGTGTAGGTAACCTTGCAAGTGGCTCACAAGCAGCTTTAGAAAAATTAGAAAAGGATCCTAATTTAGACGTAATGGAATATGGTTGTTTAGGATATTGTGGTATTTGTTTTGAAGGTCCATTTGCACTTGTAAATGGTGAAGTTGTACAAGGTACAACAGTAGAAGAACTTGTAAATAATGTATATGATTATTTGGATGAAAATCCAATGTTTTAAGGCGTTGCAAATAGGCAACGTCTTTTTCTTTTGCCATTTATTCCGCTATTTGCGGTAATGTTTGTTTAAACAAAAAAAGGCCCTTTTTAGAAGGGCTTTTTTCTTACACGATTTGTGTAAGAATGGCTTATCGCCAAAACGTTGTCAAATATGAGAAACGGGGGACATTCATATTGTGTTCTAAAAGCATGCATTTTATACTTGAAATAATAAATTATTTTTGGAGTGAATAAAAATGAGCCAATTTTCTTTTACAAAAATGCATGGTCTTGGCAATAGTTATATATATGTAAATATGTTTGAAGAACAAATTCGCGAAGAAGATTTAGCTCTTGTAGCGGAAAAGGTTTCAAATATTAATACTGGTATTGGCGCAGATGGAATGATTTTAATTTGTCCTTCTGATGTAGCGCCAGTGAAAATGCGCATGTTTAATAATGATGGTTCAGAAGGAAAGAGCTGTGGTAATGGTTTACGCTGCGTAGCGAAATATGCGTATGAGCATAAACTAGTAGAGGAACCAGTGTTCACAATTGAAACGTTAGCTGGTATTGTTACCGCAGAAGTAACGGTAGAGGATGGAAAAGTTACATTAGCGAAAATTGACATGGGAGCACCTCGTTTAACACGTGAAGAGATCCCGATGCTTGGTGAAGGAGAAACACCATTTATTCGTGAAAACTTCTTATACAATAATCACCGTTATGCATTTACAGCTGTTTCAATGGGAAATCCGCATGCGGTTATTTTTGTTGATGATGTAGAAAAGGCGCCCCTTACAACGTTAGGTCCAGTTCTTGAGACGCATGAAATGTTCCCAGAGCGAGTAAATGTTGAGTTCATCGAGATTTTAAACGATGAAGAGATGAACTTCCGCGTTTGGGAACGTGGATCTGGTGTAACGCAAGCTTGCGGGACAGGAGCATGCGCCGCAGTCGTTGCAGCTATTTTAAATGGGAAAATGGAACGTGGTAAGGAAATTACGGTTCATTTAGCTGGCGGCGATTTAATGATCGCATGGACAGAAGAAGGGAATGTGTTAATGAAGGGACCTGCGGAAGTAATTTGCCGCGGAGTGTATGAGTACAAGATAGAAGCGTAAAGATGTATAATAGAATGAGAACAGAAAGGATGGTGTATTTCATGATTGAAGTAACAGAACAAGCAGCTTTTCAAATTAAAGATATGTTAAAAGATGCTGAAGATGGAGAGAAGTACGTGCGCCTTGCTGTACACGGCGGCGGATGTAGTGGTCTTTCTTACGGCTTAGGATTTGAAGTAGAACCAAAAGAAGACGACACAGTTCTTGAGTTTTTCGGTGTTGAATTTGTTATCGATAAAGAAAGTGCTCCAATTGTTAAAGGAGTAAAAATTGATTATAAACAATCTATGCTTGGCGGTGGATTCACAATCGACAATCCAAACGCAATCGCATCATGCGGATGTGGATCATCTTTCCGTACAGCGTCGAATGCTGGTAAGCCGGAAGAGTGCTAAGTTTTTAGTCGAAATAGAAAATGACCTTCTTAGCGATGAATTTTAATCGTTAGGGAGGTCTTTTCTTTTGCCGTTAAACAAGAAAGAGTGTATTACAAAGGTGGCGAATGCTAGCCCCAAATATCCGCAACTGCCAACAGTATTTGAATAAAGAAGCGCCCCATCAATCTTATTTTCCAGTAGTCCTATGTTTAATACGTGAACTTTAACTCCTTTTTGCGTAGTTTATTATGACACCGTTCGTTATAAAAAATCAAAAAAGCCGCCTTCCAAAGTTGGAAACCGACCTTAAGATACGTTGTACAACTATCGCATGCTGTAGTTGTACAAGGAATTTTAAAATCTTAATCTAATTTACCTTTGCATAGATGCAGGTATCAGTTAGTTTTTTACCATCAGCAGAAAGATCTTCGTTACGTAATATCCCTTCAAGCTCAAAACCTAGTTTTTCAGGGATCGTACGACTTTTAGTGTTACTAGATTCACATCGTATTTCAATCCTTCTAAATTTGAATGATTGAAATCCAAGGTTTGTTAACGCACTTACTGTTTCTGTCATATATCCATTGCCACTAAATTGCGTGTTAATCCAGTATCCAATTTCACATTTAGAAATACTCCAATTAATTCCGTGAAGGCTGGCAGTTCCAACAAAATCATTTGTCTCCTTATGATAGATAAGATAGCGAAAGCTTTCTCTTTTCAAAAAATCTATATGCGCATTTCTCAGGAGAATTTCCGTTTCTTCAACAGTAGGGATTGACTGGAATAAAAACAACCATTGCTTTAATTCATTAATTGAATCTTTAATAGCTTGGTGTACTACATTCCCTTCACCAGCTTGAAGTGGTGCTCGAAGAATGAGTCTGTCTGTTTCTATTTGTAACGGAACATCTAATAAAATAGGATTCATATTATTTCTCCTCTCGACAACTTTAAATTAGGATATAATGAAACTTATATAATAAAAAAACTTTCAACCAAAAGAAATAATTCTTGAGGAAGAGAGTTGCAATTTCTATAATAAATGAATTAAAAAATACCTTATCGCACTATAGGAAATCCCGTTACAGCATCACTATAAGTTATTATAGAATCGTGCGAAGCTCCTAGTCTTTCTTCATTAAGCACTTGATATACAGCAATACAGTAAAATTTATCTCCCATAAAGGGAATTCCTAAAAATTAGTAAACGGTAAATATATATTCAATTCATCACTTAGAAATCCCTTTTCACATATTGAAAACTAAACTACCAGTTGGTACAAAAAAAATGGCTACCGAAGCCGCCTTAGGTTGTTCAACTAATGCGCATGATAAAATCCGTAACAAGTGTCGTATATGATTGGTGCTGCTTTACAAAGTCTTGAAAAATTAGCCGTGGATAATAAACAATTTGATTTCTTTTTTATCGATGCTGATAAAGAGAACTATGAAAATTATTTAACATACTGTATTGAACTTGCGAAGCCGGGTGCTTTAATTGTTACAGATAATGTTCTAGCTGGTGGTAGTGTGGCAGATGAAAGTGCGAAGCGGAAACGTTATACAGAAATTATGAAGAAGTTTAATGAAACGGTAGCGAATCATCCACATTTAGAATCTGTACTCGTTCCGATTGGTGATGGAATGACAATTTCTAGAGTGAAGAAATAACTATACTTGGGTGGTTGTATATACGATTTTTTTACTATCTTACAAAAGTGTAATGTTCATGTCATATTTTTGAATTTCTTCTTTAGAGCGAAGGCTTTAATATGACAATATAAGAAAACATATGAGGTGAAGGAATTGAAGAGATATATTGCACTTTTTAGTATTTTAGTCGTATTTGCAAGCCTTTTAGTTGGCTGTGATATTAACCGTTTAGGGAAAGATGAGTATTACGTTCAAATTACAGTAGATGGAAAAGAGTATCATGGTAAACTTGATAATGGTAAGTCATATAAAGATTACCAATATAAGCTAACTGGTTTTGATAAAGATGGTAAAGAAAAAGAATTAGAATTTAATGCGCAAAAAAACCTTCGTAAAGAAGCATTTCTACGCGTATACTACTCAGATAAAAAAGGTGTAACGGCTTGGGAAGAAGTGAAGAAAGACGAGCTTCCTGCGAAAGTGAAAGAAAAATTAGGTGTGAAATAAAGAATGAAAAAAGGAATTGACGAGCGTAGTCAATTCCTTTTTTCATTCTCAAAATCTTCTTCTGAAATTACTTTAAATCCATTTCTTTTAAATAAAGCTGTTGTTACCCCGTAACCAGTTTGTTTATTGCCGTTAAATTCTCCTGTGTAAATAGTAGAACTACCACAAGATGGACTACGCTCTTTTAAAATAATATATTCTGGATTTAAATCTTTTATTTGTTCTAATGCTTTATAAGCACCCTGTACGAAAGCCTCCGTGACATCTTGTCCCTCCTTCGTCATCACTTTTGCTTTTCCATCTAAAACGTCATCGCCATTACCACCAATAATTTCAGCTGAAGGACGAGGTGTCGGTAAGCCGCCCAATACTTCGGGACAAACAAGTATCGTATCTTCGCTTTGTAATAATTCCTCTATTTTTGAAACGAGATTGTCGTTGCCGTCATACCGACAAGCAATCCCACCTAAACAAGCGCTAATTACAATCATATTTTCATCTCCAATAAAAAATATTAAATATCACGCCAAATTCCATTTCTGTTTCCTACATATAGATGAGGTGATAGAAATGGGAAACTTATATAACTTAATGAAACCATATAGTGAATTTCGAAGTAAAGAGGAGTTTAATGCATATCAAAAACAACTTTTTAAATGCTATCAATTTCAACTAAATAAGACAGATTCTTTCGTTATTCATTTTTTAGGAAAGTATGCGGTTAATGAAAAGAACGAAACCGTTGGTGTTGCTTGTCCATTAATGGAGACGATTGCGACGAAAATCGGAAAGAGTATTCGTACTGTACGCCGTTCGATTGCAAAGTTAGAAGAAATGGGAATTATAAAGCGTATTGCGACAAAAGAGAGGCATAAGCGCGGCGGATATAGTGCTAACTTATATGTGTTTCTTAAATCTGCGATTGACCGTATGGATGACCGCATGGAAATGTCCGCATGTGAAAGTGGTGATCGTACGGATGGCTGTAGTGGAAATGAGCAAAAAAATGAGAGGGAAACAATTCTTTCTAAAAACATTCCACAAATAAAAGAGAAAAGAAAAGTAACGTACGAGCTTGATGAGACGTATTGTCGCCATGATATACCAAAGCCTTTTATATACGCACTTATACCGATGACGAGTCATCCGAAGAAGATTAATACACTTTGGAGTAAAGTAGAGCTTGCTTATAAAAAAAGCGGATTACTAGAGCAATGTGTTTTATTAGAGCAGATTTTAGCTGATGAAGAAGTGCATGGAAATTTAATTTGGCGGGTGAAAAGTGTTGTGAGGGCGTATAAGTACGGAGAAATTCGTAAAGATGTTGGAGCGCTTTTGTATAGTACGATGCGAGATTTATTTTTAGAAATTGGATTAGAATGGGGAGCGGCTTTGAGGCGGAGTAAGGGGATACCGTTATTCGATCCATTTAAAAAAGAGTCATGCGTATAATACATGACTCTCGGTGACTAATCGAATTTCCTTACAACTGGAACACGAATTGCTACAAATAGTACGAAGACGATAACGGCAATTGCACCGCTTTTCATAACTGTTACAATTGGAATGCCTATCCCAAGTGCAAGCGATGTAAATGCGTAAGAGAGCGGGATGAATCCCATTGATGAAAGCATGAGTAAACTCATAACGCGTCCCATCATTTCTTCTTTTACTGTTGATTGAATCATTGCCATAAGTGGAACGATAGCCATTGCAATTGTAATGCCGTAAAACATTCCAGCTAATAATGCTTGCCAGAGTACGGTGCTAAAGTTGATGGATAGGAAGAATACACCAGACAGTAGCATCATGATAATACAAAATAGCCCGCGTCTACGATTAATATTTTTTAATCCGACAATGACAGCGCCTATTGCCATCCCGCCACCAACAGCTGCTTCTAAGTAACTAAACTGGAGTGAGTCACCGTGCAGCACGTTTTTGACGAAGAGTGGGAAGCCTACTTGCATCGGACCGATTAAAAATAAGTTTAAAAAGGCGCTACAAATAAGGAAAGTTGAAAGAAATGGTGATTCTTTTACATATGAGATTCCCTCTTTAATAGAAGTAAACATGCCTTTATCTGCTTCAGTTTTTTCGGGCACTGTAAATTGTATTTTTTGAACGAGTATTGCGGCGATAATAAGTAGCAGGATTGTAATTGAAAAAATTGTTTCATAGTTCGTAAATTTAATGAGAATTCCGCCAAGTACAGGGCCCAAGATAACCGATCCTTGGTTTGTCATTTGTGTAAGTGAATTCGCTTGTGTTAAACGGCTTTTTTCTACGAGTTCAGGCAGAATAGATCCGTCTGCGGACCAGAAGAAAGCATCAGCAAGTCCGAAGAATAAAGCGAACAAAGCAAATGTATATAGTGTTACATCACCGACGATGAACCATGTGAGAATTGTTGCGACAAGAATAGCACGAATAATATTAGAGTAAAACATAATGTTCTTTTTCGGGAATTTATCAGCTACTGCGCCGCCGACAATCATAAAAACGAGCCTTGGGACACTAAGTGCCACGAAAACAATACCGAGTGAAGCCTCAAGATTTAATGTTTTTGCTATGTACCATGTTTGTGAAAAAGTAAAAAAGGCTAAAGCAAAACTTGAAAAGAGAGTAGCTGCCCAAAGAAAAAGGAAATTCGTATTTTTCAATAACGGCTTTCCGCTTCCTTCTAAAGCAGATTTATTTTGTTGTAGTTCCTCCATATTGCTTCCTTTCTATGTACCAATTTTAGACTAAAACCTATTAACAATCGTTTTATACAGTTTCTAATATTTCTATACTGCACTTTCTCATTGTAGACAATAATAATGAATTTGCCCAGTAGCTATTTAACGACAAAAAAAGATGCCGAAGGGCACCTTTTTTTAAGCTAATGCAATATAAATATCTACTTGTGCGTTATTTGGATCCATTGCTCTTTCGTCATAAAGCTCAAAGTCTGTTGTGAAAGCACGTTTGTTTTCTTTCGACCATTGCCAAATATATTCCCAAGCTTCACAAATAACTTCGGATACAGGGCCTTTTCTTGTTGTAAATACTGCATACGTTGCGGCAGGTATTGTTAAAGCTGTCATATTTTCAGGAACATCTTCTAATGAAGAAACGGGCATGCCAATTGTAAATTTGTATGTACCAGTTTCATCTGATTCGTAGTTTGAATAGAAGGAACATGTTTCTTTTGTTTGTTGATTTGGAATGTGATGCATGATTTGTTCTTGGAAGTAGCGATCCCAAAGCTTTGGAATTTTTCCTTCAGTAGACGCCTCTTCTTCGTTTGTCGTCGTAATAGAAACGCCGATAGCCCGGAAAGCTTCTTTTTTTACGATAATAGGTTCTTTCATTGTAAAACCTCCTTCATCAAATGAGGAACGTTTGTTCTGTTTTATTGTAACATATTTTTGGGAAAAAGTAGTATTTTTTTAGGAGAGAGTATGAAAAGAGGGAGTGCTTTACTATTAGCAGTTTAAAGGACTGAGATAATTTGGATTAAGAATCTTTATAAGAAAGAAAAGAACTCCTTCCATACGTGAAAGGAGTTCTTTTTATTTCTATATTAAAACATACTTGAGCTATGCATTGGTTGAAGTTTTGCGTTTGGATCAAAGTAAGCTTTTGCGTTGTTTACTGCTGTCGGTGCTTCCCCGAAGCCACAAGCAATGAGTTTTACTTTTCCTTCATATGTACAAATGTCACCAGCAGCGTAAATGCCCGGAATATTTGTTTCCATTTTCGAATTCACGAGAATGCTGTTCTTTTGAATGTCTAAGCCCCAATTTTTAATTGGACCAAGAGAAGAAACGAAACCGTAGTTTACGATTACGTCATCAACATCGATAATAACTTTTTCTTCTGTTTTTACGTGTTGAAGAACGACTTGCTCAATAGTGTCATCACCAATAAGTTCAATTGGAACATACGGTGTGCTTACTTCTGCGCGGGAATTTATTAAGTTTTCTACACTATGTTCATGTGCACGGAATTTATCACGGCGATGGACGATTGTAACTTTGTCTGCAATCGGTTCTAACATCATTGTCCAGTCTACTGCTGAGTCACCGCCGCCAAATACAACGACACGTTTTCCAGCAAATTTATTCATATCATCAACGAAATAATGTAAGTTTTTCTTATCGTATTTTGTTGCGCCTTCTAATTCTAAGCGGCGTGGTTGGAAAGCACCATTACCAGCAGTAATAATGACAGATTTAGAATAGTGAGTTTGTTTATTAGTAACAAGTTTAAATATGCCATCAGCTTGTTTCTCAAGCGTATCAACAGCTTCTTCTAAACAAACAGTTGGATCGAATTTCTTCATTTGTTCTTTTAAGTTATCAACTAACTCTTGTGCGCGTACTTTCGGGAATCCAGCTACATCATAAATGTATTTCTCAGGATATAGTGCGGATAATTGTCCACCAAGTTGAGGTAAGCTTTCAATAATTTTTACACTTGCCTGTCTCATTCCGCCATAAAATGCAGTGAATAGTCCTGTTGGGCCACCACCAATTATTGTTATGTCGTAAACTTTTTGATTTTCTGTCACTTTTATTCCCCCTATAGATGGAAAATTAATATTGATTTCATATATTGTTCATATGTACACGAAAATCCTGCAAATGATGACACTTTCAAAATAAATGATAGCATACTTCAGTTAATAATACTTCTGAAAACGACTGAATTATAAGTAAGTTTATGCATAGACGTTTTAGAATTGTATAAAATATAGCGAAAGGAAAATACATGAAAAAAAGGATGGAAAACCCTTGAAAACGCTATGTTATTTTAAAATATTGATAATTCCCCAGATGCTTGAATTCTAGAATAAAACCGACTAATATAGGGAAGTATTATGTTAATTTTCTATGACAAATTTCGTACGATTTTTTGACTGCGTTTTGTTACGATATAGAATGTGATAAATTCCACATTCTTGACAAATAGAGATTTTAGTACTTGGTATTATTTTTTCATTACTATTATATAAAGAAAAGGGTTGTGATTTGGTGAAGACTCCAAAAATCGTAGTTTTAGGTGCAGGTTATGGTGGGATGATTACGACTGTTCGTCTGCAAAAAACATTATCTGTAAGTGAAGCTGAAATTACGTTAGTAAACAACAACAGCTATCACTACCAAGCAACTTGGTTACACGAGAGTGCAGCTGGTACATTACAGGATGATAAAATCTGTCTAGATATTCAAGACGTTATCGATACAAATAAAGTAAACTTTGTACAAGATACAGTAGTAGAAATTAAAGCTGCTGAAAAACGTGTTATCTTACAAAATGGTGAATTAGAGTATGATTACTTAGTAATCGGACTTGGTTTCGAATCAGAAACGTTCGGAATTAAAGGATTAAAAGAGCATGCATTCTCAATCACTAACATTAATGCAACTCGTCAAATTCGTGAGCATATGGAAGAAAAATTCGCTCAATATGCGACTGAAAAACGCGATGAGTTAATAACAATCGTTGTTGGTGGTGCTGGATTCACTGGTATCGAGTACGTAGGTGAGCTTGCAAATCGTATTCCTGAACTTTGCAAAAAGTACGATATTCCACGTGAAAAAGCACGCATCATCTGTGTAGAGGCTGCTCCAACGGCACTTCCTGGTTTTGATCCAGAACTAGTAGAATACGCCGTAAAACAACTTGAGAAAAAAGGTGTAGAATTCCGCATCGGTACAGCAATTAAAGAAGCAACTGAAGAAGGTATTATCGTTGCAAACGGTGAGGATTCTGAACTTCTTAAATCTGAAACTGTAGTTTGGGCTGCAGGTGTACGTGGTAACGGCATTGTAGAAGAGTCTGGATTTGAAGCAATGCGCGGACGTATTAAAGTGGATGAGTTTATGCATGCTCCAGGTCATGAAGATGTATTCATGGTTGGTGACGCAGCGTTAATCATCAATGAAGAGATTAACCGTCCATACCCACCAACAGCACAAATTGCAATTCAACAAGGTTATAACATCGCACACAACTTAACTGTATTAGTTCGTGGCAAAGGTGAAATGAAAAAATTCGCATTTGATAATAAAGGATCTGTATGTTCATTAGGTCATGACGATGCAATGGGCGTTGTTATGGGTAAAAAGTTAACAGGTTGGAAAGCTTCCTTCATGAAGAAAGTAATCGATAACCGTTACCTATTCTTACTTGGCGGACCTTTATTAGTTCTTAAAAAAGGTAAATTAAAGTTCTTTTAATGTATAGTAGAAAAAGCAGAAACGGCTATGAGCTGTTTCTGCTTTTTTTTGTATAATACACGTTTCCGATATAGTAATAAAAAGAGGATGAAAAGAGAAAGAAAGACTGGTGCAATACTGTCTTCAAGGCTTGTTGTGTCATGAAGTGGATGAATCCAATGTCTGAATCCGAAAATGAGTCCAGCTTGAAGGGAAGCGAAAGAAATTACATATAGAATAATTACGTTTCCAGAGAAAGAAAATGCAGATTCGTGAAGCCATTGTTTCGTTTTCTTCATATGTGCTTCTCCTTCCGTATAGTTCTTTATTAACGTTATATCAAAAATATGGAAGGGGATATTATGCTCTAAGAAAGGAAAAGTCACAGTGTATTTAAAAATATAGTATAATATATAAAAAAGAAAGAATATTCTGTCCGTTTTGGTGGAGGAGGTTACGTCATGGGGAAGCGAGGGAAAGTGTGGTTAGCTGTCAGTGGCTTAGTAGCTACAAAAGATGGGAGATGGCTATTCGTTAAGAAGAAATACGGTGGATTGAAAGGGCAGTGGTCTTTACCAGCTGGTTTTGTTAATGAAGGTGAGACTGTTGATGAAGCTGTGAAACGTGAAATTTTAGAAGAGACAGGCATTGTTGCTCATGTAAAGGGGATTATCGGTATTCGTTCGGGTGTCATTCGTAATGAAATTAGCGATAATATGATTATTTTTCTTTTAGAGCCAGAGGGAGAAGACGTTATTGTACAGGAGAAAGAATTGTCGGAAGTAGCTTTTTTACGTCCAGAAAATATTGCAGATGATCAAAATACTTCTGTACTCATTAAATATTTATTAGAAGGAAGAGCAGAGTCGCATCTTGAGATGGATAAAACATTAAATCCAGGAGAGCAATTTGGTTACACGGCTTATCATGTGTTTACGGCGTATGCGAAGGAGAGGGAGAAGAAGTGAGTATACCGGTACTACTTATTTCAATGATGTTATTCTTTATTTTGTTTTTTGGCATTGGATTTTTACTCAACATGATTTTGCGGGCTACATGGGTAATGGTTATTGTTTATCCAATTATTTGTATGCTTATTATTAATAAAGCAAGTGTATGGGATTATTTTTCAAAACCAAAAGAAACATTTTCTTCATTTGGAACGAGTGTATCGCATTTAGGACAAGCAGATATGTTTATTTTATCTACTGGATTAGTAGGAGCAGCTTTAGCGGGAGTTGTAATAAAGAAACTTCGGAAAAGTGGGTATCAAATGTTTTAATCTCCAATTTCATTGGGGATTTTCTTTTGCATATTTCTTTATCGTATAGGGAATGATTAACGATGAAGGAGTGTGGAATATAAAAATGTTAAAACGATATTGTATTCGCATTATGATGACTTGTTTACTTGCATTCGCATTATGCGTAACATGGAAGGCTTTCACAGGAGTTTCTTTATTAGAAATTATAAAATTATATGAAGAAACGAGTGCAAAAGAAGTACATGCAGCAGAAATTGAGAAAAAAGTTGCTCCGAGTAAAGAAGTGATAAATGCTTTAGAACAGGCAAATGACTGGTCTAAATATCGTGTTATAGAAATGACTGCAACAGGCTATACATCAGGTGTTGAGTCGACGGGTAAGAGGCCGGGGCATCCAGAGTATGGTATTACATATTCAGGTGTCAAAGCGAAAAGAGATTTATATTCTACGATAGCTGCTGATTTACGTGTATTCCCAATTGGAACAATTTTATTTGTACCAGGTTACGGATATGGAGTTGTAGCGGATAAAGGCGGCGCTATTAAAGGAAATAGGCTTGATTTGTATTACGATACGGTTCAAGATGTGTATAGTCAATGGGGCAAGAAAAAAGTAAACGTATATGTAGTGAAAGTCGGAGATGGCAAGTTTACAGAAGAACAGTTAACGATGTTAAACCAAGATGAAACGATGCAGGTGTTTCGTGGTCAATATTTAAAACAAAGATAGTCTAGTGGCAATAACACTAGACTTTTTTTCTTGTCTTATTTTACCATAGAATATATTGGAGGTAGCATCTTTATATGAGATGACAGAAGTTAGAATTATCGCATTTTATCGAAAATACAGTTATAATAGACGTAGAGAAATTTAGGGGGTCTGAACATGTTTCAAGTACAAAAAGAATTAGCAAGTCATGAAGCAGTAATTGTTGCTTTATTTGAAGAAGATAAAACGAGCAGTTTTGTACAAGAGCTGGACAAAGCGTTTGAGGGACAATTACAAGTTTTATTAGAAGAAAAAGAACTTTCTACTAAGAAGAAAGCCATTTCAAAAGTACATAGCTTAGGAAAAACAAATGTTAAACGTTATTATTTTGTTGGTTTAGGTAAGAAAGAGTCATACACAACAGAAACGTTACGTGCAGCTCTTAGTAAAGCATTTAAATCGTTACAAGTGGCAAAAGTACAAGATGCAGCAATCTTACTTGATTCTTTCGTAACGGAGAAATTAGACGCGATTGATGTAGCTCATATTGCATCTGAAGTATATTGCCTTGGCACATACGGATTACAAACATATAAAACGGATAAAAAAGAAAGTGTAGAGCTAGAAAAGCTTACTGCTATTACAGCAGAAGATGCGCAAGAAATTGAAGCAGCATTAACAGTTGGATATGTGCATGGACGTGCAACGAATTCAGCTCGTACGCTTGTAAATATGCCGCCAAACGTATTAACAGCGACAAAGCTTGCTGAGTATGCAGTTGAATTAGCTGAAAAATACGATATGGACTATAAAGTTCTTGAGAAAGAAGAGATGGAAGAGCTTGGTATGGGTGCATTACTTGCAGTAAACCAAGGTTCTACAGAGCCACCAAAAATGATCGCTCTTATTTATAAAGGAAAAGAAGAGTGGACGGATGTAATTGGATTCGTTGGAAAAGGGATTACATATGATACAGGCGGCTACTCTTTAAAACCTCGTGAAAGCATGGTTGGTATGAAGGGAGATATGGGTGGTGCAGCAGCAGTTCTTGGTGCGATGGAAATCATCGGTGAACTTCGCCCTGAGCAAAATGTAATTGCTGTGATTCCATCAACTGATAATGTTGTAAGTGGTACAGCATTTAAGCCAGATGATGTTATTACATCTATGAGCGGAAAAACAATTGAAGTATTAAATACGGATGCAGAAGGTCGTCTAGCATTAGCTGATGGCATTACGTATGCGAAGAAACTTGGTGCAAATTACCTTGTTGATGTTGCAACGTTAACAGGTGGTGTAATTGTTGCACTTGGAAATCATACAACAGGTGCAATGACGAACGATGAAGAGTTGTTTGAACAAGTGTTAGAAGCATCAATGGAAACGGATGAGCCGATTTGGCAATTACCGATTTTTGAGCGTGATAAAGAACGTGTTCGAAACAGTAAATTTGCTGATCTAAATAACTCACCAGGTCGTGAAGGACATGCGGTTATGGCAGGTACATTCCTAGGTGAATTTGCAGAAGAGACACCATGGGTGCACTTAGACATCGCTGGAACATCTGAAACAACAGGTGCGCATGATTTAGGCCCGGCTGGAGCAACAGGTGCGATGGTTCGTACACTTGCAACACTTGTTGAACGTTTCGGAGAAGAATAAAGAGTATGAAAAAAGCTGTTCGCAAAGGTCATGACATAATTGATCTTTGCGGAACAGTTTTTTTATTTTATAGGTACATATAGTGTTCTGCATTTTCTATAAAGAAATCGTATATAAAGTTCCATTTAAAGCGAATGAAGTACGCCCTGTTTCCTCAGAGACAACTAATATAAGGGAATCGCTTTTCTCTGATAAACCAATTGCGGCTCGGTGGCGTGTTCCTAGCTCAGAATCAATCTCTGTACTTGTTGTTAACGGAAGAATATTAGCAGCTGAGACAATATGATTATTTTTAATAAGAACGGCTCCGTCATGAAGAGGATTACCTGGATAAAAAATCGATTCGAGTAGTGGAGCGGTTAAGTGTGCGTTTAGTGTCGTTCCAGTTTGAATGAAAGAATCAAGAATATCGTTTCGTTCCACAACAATAAGAGCACCGTGTTTTCGGGTGCTTAAATGTTGAACAGCTGTTGTGATAAAATGCGAACTTTCCGTATAAGGTGATAAGTATGCTTGAATATAATATGTAGCCGCTAACGTCTGTACGTTCGTTAACATATGATGAATATCTTCCATTTTACATAAAATACATTCATCTTCTTTATCGATTGCTTGTCTCATATTTGATAATTCTTTTTCGGCAATTTCGATCATCTGCTTTGTTTTTATTTTGAGCTCTTCTGACAAGCCCCATTCATGCATAATCCTCATTCCCTTTGGTGGAGTATTTAACCATAGTGTATACAAATATTTATAGTAAAATCCTGCTGGAGTTTAAAAAATATTGAGATACAGGTTGTTTTTTTCATATAATGAAGTTATGACACGTGAGAGGGGATAGAAGGATGAATTGGAAACAAGAATGTAGTCGATGGCTTTCATATGCAGAATTAGATGTAGAATTAAAAGAACAGCTAGAAAACATGAGACAAGATGAGAAGAAGATTGAAGATAGCTTCTATAAAAACTTAGAGTTTGGTACAGGTGGTATGCGCGGTGAACTTGGTGCTGGTACGAATCGTTTAAATGTATATACAGTTCGTAAAGCAACAAAAGGATTAGCAGTATTTATTGAAAAATTAGGTGAAGAAGCGAAAAAAAGCGGTGTTGTTGTAGCGTATGATTCTCGTCATAAATCACCTGAATTTGCAATGGAAGTAGCTGCTACACTTGGTGCACACGGTATTACAACATATGTATTTGAAAGCTTACGTCCAACGCCAGTGCTTTCTTTCGCAGTTCGTCATTTACATACAGTAAGTGGAATCGTTCTTACGGCGAGTCATAATCCACCTGAATATAACGGTTATAAAGTATATGGTGAAGATGGTGGGCAGTTGCCTCCAAAAGAAGCGGATGAGTTAATTAGCTACGTAAATGCAGTGAAAGATGAATTAACAGTTGAAGTTGCTGATGTGGAGCAATTAAAAGCTGACGGTTTATTACATATAATTGGACAAGAAGTAGATGATGCATATGCAGCAGAATTGAACAATGTCATTATTAATAAAGAAATGGTACAAAAAGTTGGTAAAGATTTAAAAATCGTCTTTACTCCCTTACATGGAACGTCAAATATTTCTGTACGCCGTGGCCTAGAAGAAGTTGGATTTACAGATGTAACGGTTGTGAAAGAGCAAGAGTTACCAGATCCAAACTTCTCTACAGTAAAATCGCCGAATCCAGAAGAGCATGCAGCGTTTGAGTATGCAATTCGTGACGGTGAAAAAGTTGGCGCAGACGTGTTAATCGCAACTGATCCTGACGCAGACCGTCTAGGCGTAGCAGTTCGTAATCACGATGGTGAGTTCCAAGTATTAACTGGTAACCAAACAGGTGCATTAATGCTCGATTACTTATTATCACAAAAGAAAGAAAATGGAACTCTTCCGGCAAACGGTGTTGTGCTAAAAACAATCGTAACGTCTGAAATTGGCCGCACAATCGCAAAAGCATACGGTTTGGATACAGTTGATACGTTAACTGGATTTAAATTTATTGGTGAGAAAATTAAACAGTATGAAGAAAGTGGACAATATGAATTCCAATTCGGTTATGAGGAAAGCTATGGTTATTTAATTCGTCCATTCTGCCGTGATAAAGATGCGGTACAATCTGTCTTATTTGCATGTGAAGTAGCTGCATACTACAAAGCGCAAGGAAAAACGTTATATGATGGTCTATTAGAAGTATTCGAGAAGTATGGCTTCTTCCGTGAAGATCTTGTATCGTTAACGTTAAAAGGAAAAGACGGTGCGGAACAGATTCAAGAGATGATGGCAACATTCCGTGAAAATCCTCCGAAAGAAGTAGCTGGCTTCACAGTCGTTGCGGTTGAGGATTATAAGGCAAGCATTATTACAACTTTACAAGATGGAAATAAGGAAGAGATTCACTTACCGAAATCAAATGTGTTAAAATATAAATTAGAAGATGGTTCTTGGTTCTGCTTACGTCCATCTGGCACAGAGCCAAAAATTAAATTCTACTTTGGTGTACAAGATGATTCCTTACAAAATAGTGAACAAAAGTTACTTACTATTAAAGAAGACATTATGAATCGTTTATAATAGAATAGAGTACTACTGATAAGAAAAGAGGAGAACGGAGAACGACCTCCTCTTTTCTTATAGTTTTGTATGATGTAGAGGATTATTAAGAGTTGATGTTATAAATTTGCACCTTACTAAGAGAATTAGAATGAAAAGCGAGGGTATTTGTCATGAAAAAAGTGAGAAAAGCAATTATCCCGGCAGCGGGATTAGGAACACGCTTTTTACCAGCAACAAAAGCGATGCCAAAAGAAATGTTACCGATAGTAGATAAACCAACTATCCAATACATTGTAGAAGAAGCAGTGAAATCAGGAATCGAAGATATTATTATCGTTACTGGTAAAACAAAGCGCTCTATCGAAGATCATTTTGATAACGCATTTGAACTAGAGCAAAACTTATTAGAGAAGAAAAAATATGAACTACTTGAGAAAGTGCAAGCTTCTTCTAAAATGGTAGATATTCATTATATCCGTCAAAAAGAACCGAAAGGGCTAGGACATGCTGTTTGGTGTGCACGTAAATTCATCGGTGATGAGCCATTTGCAGTATTATTAGGTGATGATATCGTTCAAGCTGAAACACCATGTTTACGTCAATTAATGGACGAGTATGACAAAACACTTTCTTCTGTTATTGGTGTACAAACTGTTCCTGAGGCAGAAACACATCGCTACGGAATTATCGATCCGTTAGAGCAAGAGGGACGTCGTTATCAAGTTCGTAATTTCGTTGAAAAACCAGCGCAAGGTACTGCACCTTCAAACTTAGCAATCATGGGACGTTACGTTTTAACTCCTGAAATCTTTATGTTCTTGGAACAGCAGCAAGTTGGAGCGGGTGGCGAAATTCAGTTAACGGATGCAATTCAAAGCTTAAATGAAATTCAACGTGTATTTGCGTATGATTTCGAAGGAAAGCGTTATGACGTTGGTGAAAAATTAGGATTTGTTCAAACAACAATTGAAATGGCATTGCAGCACGAAGAATTACGTGATGATATGCTTGTCATGATGAAGAAAATTTTAGATGAGCAAACGAAGCAAGAGTCTTAATATAATAAAAAGGAGTTGTTCCTATGGGAACAACTCCTTTTTATTATGAAATCGTCGAATGAGAATGTTGATAGGCTGAACGGCGTACAGCATAGTATATGCGAGGTGCGATAATAGCGCCGATAATTGTAAATGCAATATCTTTTACTGCAAACCACATCATAATCATCCAAGCGGCTTTATAACTCATATTACCGCCCATGAAAATATTGACTGCCCCGTACATATAAGTAGTACCGATAATATACGTTAAAATGATTCCGACGAAAGAAGCAATTGCAAAGGTGCTGAATGTTGGTCTTTCTTTTCGTTCCACTAGTTTTCCTGATACGTAAGCAACGATAATAAATGCGATAATAAAACCACCAGTAGGATCTAAAAGTGCTCCAAATCCAGCTTTGAAGTTAGCGAAAATTGGCGCACCTGCTACTCCAACAAGCATATAAACAGTCATTGATAATGCCCCAAGTCTACTTCCAAGAAGAAGCCCTGCTAAAATTGCGAAAAATGGTTGCATAGATAATGGAACGCCCGCTATTTGTAGGAATGGTGCCCAAGATACAATATTTGCACCAATAGCCATAAGAGCGACGAACATGGCAGCCAACGCTAGATCTAAAACATGAAATCTCCTCATATTGTTAACCTCCTGTTGTGTTTAGGTTAACAATATCGTAGCGAAAATATTTACTTGTTGTCAATCAAAATATTTTGATAAGAAGACTTTAAATAGTCTCTCAGCAATGTATATGGAATACGAAATTGCGGGATTCCGCTTGAATAAGGAGCAATTTCATATAAAGGGAAGTAAATAACGAGATTATCTGGTTCTAAAAAGTAGTGGAACTTTTCAGCGCTCATTACCTTTTCGGCTGCGTCAGGAAAATAAATGCTTTCATTTTGTTTAATTTGTCTTACAATCTCTGTACGAAGTATTTCTTTATATTTATCCTCTTGTTGAAATAGATCGTCTAAGTGTAATAATTTTTTTTCGTTCAAATCAAATGTATTTGCCTTCCACTTATAAAGTCCGTGCGCTCCGCCTGTATATTGATAGTAATTCACATATAGGCTGAGAAAAGGTGGTTTGTTTAAAGCTACTTTATAGTCAACATTTGCAACGTATGGATGAAAAGGTGTGCTAGATCCTTCTGTTTCTTTATAATATTTCTTCGCTTCTTTCTCTAACTTACTTTTAAATTTATCAGTAGAATTTTTGTAATAGGAATTCAGCTTATTTTGAAATTGTGAATCAGAAAAATTGTGAAAAGAAGGCCTATTAATTTGATATTCTATATAAGGTTTCTTACCTTTTTGTGTTACAGTCTTAACATCAATTGTCAGGTTGGATGCTTTGGCTGCATGCATACAATTTGGTACAATAGTCAGCAAGGAGAACATAAGCAGTAGTATACAAAATTTTTGTTTCATTTAGGTGAAACCTCCTTATATAAGTGTTATAGGTAGTTTGAAAGTAAATAGGTAAAAATATACATTTAATTAAAAGTGAGAGAAGGGGGAAACGATATGTCAAAAACTTTAATGGATTCGCTTGGAATTGAGTTGTTAGAAATGACAGAAGATAAGGTAGTTGCTACGATGCCGGTAGATGGACGCACACATCAGCCGTTTGGCTTTTTACATGGCGGTGCATCTGTTGCTTTAGCAGAAACTGTGGCAAGTGTTGGTTCATACAATTTAATTGATCAAGAAAAATGTATTTGTTTCGGATTAGAAATTAATGCAAATCATATTCGTTCAAAGCAAGATGGAATTGTAACAGCGATCGGAACACCGATACATAGAGGACAAACAACGATGGTTTGGGATATTCGTATCATTGATGAAAATGACGATTTATTATGTATTTCAAGATGTACAGTAGCAATTAAAGAAAAACGTGAAAAATAGAAAAGAGGCGGCTCTTATGAGCTGCCTCTTTTTTATAATTAGAACTGGATTTTCTTCTCTAAGAAACCTTTTAGTTCGCTAATTGGCATACGAACTTGTTCCATTGTGTCACGGTCACGTACTGTAACAGCTTTGTCTTCAACTGAGTCGAAGTCATATGTGATACAGAATGGTGTACCGATTTCGTCTTGACGACGGTAACGTTTACCGATAGAACCAGTTTCGTCAAAGTCTACCATGAAGTCTTTAGCTAGTTCTGCGAATACTTCAGTAGCACCTTCAGATAGCTTTTTAGATAATGGTAAGATCGCTGCTTTGTATGGTGCTAAAGCAGGGTGGAAACGAAGAACTGTACGAGAATCATTTTCTAATTGCTCTTCTTCATATGCATCACATAAGAATGCTAATGTTACACGGTCTGCACCTAGAGATGGCTCGATGCAATATGGTACGTAACGCTCATTCGTTTGTGGATCAATATAGTTAAAGTCTTCGTTAGAGTGTTCCATGTGACGTTTTAAATCGAAATCTGTACGAGATGCAACGCCCCAAAGTTCGCCCCAACCGAATGGGAATCTGAATTCAATATCAGTTGTTGCATTACTGTAGTGAGATAACTCTTCTTCACCGTGGTCACGAAGACGCATGCTTTCTTCAGTCATACCAAGTGAAAGTAACCAGTTTTTACAAGTTTCACGCCAGAATGCGAACCACTCTAAATCTTCACCAGGTTTACAGAAGAATTCAAGTTCCATTTGTTCGAATTCACGTGTACGGAATGTGAAGTTACCAGGTGTAATTTCGTTACGGAAACTTTTACCGATTTGGCCAATACCAAATGGAAGTTTCTTACGCATAGAGCGTTGTACGTTTTTAAAGTTTACGAAAATACCTTGTGCTGTTTCAGGACGAAGGAAGATTTCGTTTGTGCTAGACTCTGTAACACCTTGGAATGTTTTGAACATTAAGTTGAACTGACGGATTTCCGTGAATTCTTGACTACCGCAATCTGGGCATTTTACTTCATGTTCTTTCATTAAGTCAGCCATTTGGTCGAAAGTAAGACCGTCAACGACCATTTCGATGCCTTTTGCATCTAATGCATCTTCAATTAATTTGTCAGCACGGTGACGAGCTTTACATTTTTTACAGTCGATCATTGGGTCATTAAAGTTACCAACGTGACCAGAAGCGATCCAAGTTTTTGGGTTCATTAAGATAGCAGCATCTAACCCAACGTTGTATGGAGATTCTTGAATGAATTTTTTCCACCAAGCTTTTTTAACGTTATTTTTTAATTCGATTCCAAGTGGACCGTAATCCCAAGTGTTTGCAAGACCACCGTAAATTTCAGAACCAGGGAAAACAAAACCGCGATGTTTCGCTAAGTTTACAACTTGTTCCATTGAATACATAATAAAATCCTCCTTTTGAAAGTTAACGTATTGGCGATGACGTGATGGGTACTTGTGAAACGAGCTATTTCCGCCTCACATTTTGAACGAGCCGCTTCCGCTTTTAAATTAAATACAAAAAAGCTCGTCCCTAGGCAATTTTGCCTAGGGACGAGCTTGTATATACCCGCGGTTCCACCCTAGTTGATGCGCATTTCGCACATCCACTTTCATCACGTATTGCTCGAGACTGCCGTTTCCTTGCGGTTTCAGGCTTTCACTATCCCTGAATCGCTTTTGTGCAAGTACTTATAAGTCCGTCATCGCTACTTATATTAATAATAATGAACATATTCTATCACGTTCTTTTTTAAATCACAATAGAGGAACGTGCCTATCTATGATAGAGTCTCGCCTATTTTTTCGTTATTTATTCCGTAAGTTTGTTTAATGTGCTTAATTGCTTCACGTTTACTTAACGGAGCGAGTTTGTTAGTTTGAACGTATTCCAAAACTACATCAGGCCTTGTTTTTGCGTATTCACGAAGGACCCAGCCAATCGCTTTTTGAATGAAAAATTCTTTTGATGAGTTCAGTTGTCCGATAATCCAGAAAAGGAGTTCTTCATCCATCTTTTGTTTATATTTCAGCTGGAATAAAATAGCGGCACGTTGTAGCCATATGTTTTCTGATGCAATCCATTTTGGAATATATGCGGAAATTAATTCTGGATGTTTCAAAAAAATGTCACCTAAAAATGTAGGGATGATGCCGTCGACAGTATCCCACCAAGATTTTGTAACAATAAGTTCTTCTAAAAAGGGGATATGAGTTTCATTTATATGTTTTCTATATTTTTGTAGTATGTCGAGTGCGGCAGCTTGAAATTCACGTTCTGGTAAGTCCCAAAGCTCACGTACGATAATTTGAAAGTCCTTTTTATCTGGGAGAGTATGTATTTGAATGACGTCTTTCAATAATTGTCTTCGCTCGGGAGTTTGAATACCGAGAAATGGGAAGTGATTTTTCATATAACGTGCCATCGGTTCTGCTTTTTCAGGATTTTTATGAACTGTAAAATGCTCTTGTAATGCTTTTACAAACGGATGCATAAGTACGTTCTCCTCTCTTATTATCTTTCTCATATTATTATACAGAGAGTTTGGATGAATTTTAAAACATAACTTGTAGGTTAATGAAATATGTTGAGAAGAGAGAGGAGAGGATAAGATGGAAGATCAAGGCGTACTAGCAGGTTTCTTTGCTCTTAGTTTTGCGTTTATTATTGTCGTTTTACTTTGGATCATTATTTCGTATTTGTTAACGGCTTTTGCACTTTATACGATGGCGAAAAATGATGGTGCAACTGATGGTGTTCTTGCGTTTATTCCTTTTTTAAATAGTAAGACGTGGGGGGACTTAGCGAAAGATAAATTGCCGGATTTCTTGAAAGAAGAAGCAGGATGGAAAGTATTCGGCATATATGTTGCATGCTTTATTTTTAATTATGTACCAATTATAAGTTTGCTAGCAATGGCTGTGTCGATTGTGCTGTCTATTTATCTCATCTACGCTATTTTAGATAGATACGGAACGAATGCCATACTATTTACTATCATTCATACAATTACATTTTCGGTGTTCTTGCCGATTCATTTATTCATTATTCGAAATGAGCCGGTGAGGTATAACGAGTAGATTTGTCATTCTTTGTTGATAAGTCGATATAATGAGAAAATAGCTGATATATTTGAAATTGCGCTTATATATTGAGCTTTGTTCCAGAAAAAAAGCGCCCTGCTTGGCAGGGCGCTTTTTCTACTACATAAGGTAGCGTAAGTAAATGTAAATGTGAGAAATGATTAATGAAACGATCATAATTGGGAAACCGACTTTTAGGAAGTCCATGTAGCTAAATTTATGCCCTTCACGGCTAGCGATACCGGCTACGATTACGTTAGCGGAAGCCCCGATTAATGTTCCGTTTCCACCTAGGCAAGCACCTAATGCTAATGCCCACCATAGTACGTCGATTTGTGCGTCAGAAGGTGATAAACCTAGCCCGACTGCCATATCGTTAATAAGTGGGATCATTGTTGCAACGAATGGAATGTTATCGATTGTTGCAGAGGCGATACCAGATACCCATAGAATAAGGATAGATGCGTGAGAAATATCTCCACCTGTTATTCCAATTACTTTTTGAGCTAACATTTTGATAAGACCGATATCGATAAGTCCTCCAACGAGTACGAATAGTCCCGCGAAGAAGAAGATTGTTACCCACTCTACACTAGCGAATACCTCTTCAATTTCATGTTCTTTCACACCGATTAGCATAAGTACAGTAGCGCCAGTTAAGGCAATGATAGCTGCATCAATATGGAAAATGGAATGAGTCATGAAACCTAAAATAGTAAGTCCAAGTACTGTTAAAGATTTCTTCATTAATACTGGATCTTTAATGTATTGTTTTTCATCTAAGCTCATTAATTTTTTAACTTGTACAGGATCAGCAATTAATTGCTTACGGTACATGAAGTAAAGCATTGTCGCTGTAACAGCAATGATAATAATTACGATAGGTGCTAAGTTTAATAAGAAAGCATTGAAATCTAAATGCTTATTTGCAGAACCAATCATAATATTTGGTGGATCACCAATTAATGTTGCTGTTCCTCCGATGTTTGAAAAAATAATTTCAGAAAGTAAATATGGAACAGGATTTACTTGCAGTATGCGCGTAATAGATAAAGTAACTGGAACAACAAGAAGTACTGTTGTAACGTTATCTAAAAATGCGGAGCCAAGCGCGGTAAGTAAGGAAAGTGAAATTAAAATTTTAATTGGATTTCCTTGTGCTCCTTTTGCAGCTTTAATGGCAACGTATTGGAAGACCCCTGACTTACTTGTAATGTTTACTAGAATCATCATACCGATGAGTAACGTAATAGTTCCCCATTCAATATGTTTCGTAAAGGCGTTGTGTAAGTCAACGACACCCACAATTACCATGAGTGCTGCACCAAGAAGTGCGATGACAGCGCGGTTAATTTTTTCAGAAATAATAATGGCATATGTAATTAAAAAGACTGCGATAGCAAAATAATACTGCCAGTTTGCGAGCTCTTGCGTTGTTTCGTGCAAAACTCTCATCTCCTTTCATTCACTTTTCTTAGTGTGTCAAAAATGTTCTAGAAGAAACACACATAACGTCATTATAAAGTAGGAAAATGGCGGATGTAAATGAAAGGAGCTATTTTGTCATATTTTCTGCATAGGTCATTTTTTCTTATTTTTTAAAATATTTGCGGGCATTTGACATATATATAAGATACATCCAATCCGAATATTTAAAATGGAATCAGCGTTCGAGCTTGTTCGTGTAGGAGTCCCAAATAGAAAGGAATGACAAAAATGATAAGGAAGGGATCGTATGGATGAACAACGATTTTTATTTTTAGACTTTGAGTTTACGATGCCCCAGCATAGAAAAAAACCAAAAGGTTTTTTCCCAGAAATTATTGAGGTAGGACTCGTTTCAGTTGTTGGTTGTAAGGTGGAGGATACGTATTCGTCACATGTCAGGCCAAAAACATTTCCGTCCTTAACGGATCGATGTAAAAAATTTTTAGGAATTAAACAAGAAGTAGTGGACAAAGGAATTTCTTTTCATGAACTTGTTGAGAAACTTGCCGAATATGAAAAGAGATGCAAACCGACAATTGTAACGTGGGGAAATATGGATATGAAAGTATTGAAGCATAACTGCGAAATGGCGGGAGTAGCATTTCCATTCTTCGGACAGTTCCGTGATTTATCGCTTGAGTATAAGAAGTTTTTTGGGGAGCGAAATCAAACAGGGTTGTGGAAAGCGATTGAGGCGTATGGAAAAGTAGGAACAGGAAAGCATCATTGTGCGCTGGATGATGCGATGACGACATATAATATTTTTAAGTTAGTAGAAAAAGATAAAGAGTATTTAGTCAAACCAGCACCTCCAACATTAGGGGAGCTTGTTGATTTTTCGAAAGTGTTAAAGAAAGTCAGTACACAGTAACGACCAAATTGCACAATATGTAATTTGGTCGTTTTGTTTTTTTAGAGTTTGTAATCTTGCTTCAATTGTTGAAGTGTTTCTAGACTACGCCCTGCAAAAGGTGAATCATCTTCAGAAAATGAATTCATTTGAGTTTCTAATGCTAATTTTAGTGACTCTGTATAATCCGGGATTTCTCCTTCATATTTTTTCACCATTTGCTCTGGAATGTTCGTCTGTTCACGGAAAGCTAAAGCGCGTCTTTCATGGAAAAATGGTACATCAGCTTGTTTTACATTATGTAAATCACCCTGCACTGGATGTTTTAAAACAGCTAATACTTTTACGACGTAACTGCCAGGGCGGCTATTTGTAATTTCGCCGATATATTTTCCAGTTTTATAAATACCAGTAACGATTTCACCAATTTCAAATGTTTCTCTCATATTTTTCACCTCAAATTAATAGTAAGGAAAGTGCGTGAAGGAGTCAAAGAAATCATTCGTTCACGGAATGTCCTTGAGAATATGAATGGGTTCAACTATAATTTAAAATAATATGACAGAAAATTCTGATGTTGATTTTTATGAATCCCCTGATAAGGAGTGTTCCATATGATGCCTTTATATTTTCCGGAAGATAAAACAGAATATATTATTCCAGGTATTGTTTGCGTTCTATTTATCATCGGTGCGGTTGCTACGTGGCGTATGTTCATTCGTGTATCAAAACGAGAAGCAGAGCGATTACAGAAAGTAGAAGAGAAGCTTTTAGCTGAGAAGAAACACTAATTCATTTTTGTATGTTTCCCTCTATGCTCGGACAATCTAAGGGCAGAATGTATTTTGGAGGGAATAGAATGAAAAGACGGCTTTTTTTTAGTTGTTGTTTGTTATTTCTGATGGCGGGTTGTGACCAAGGAAAGCCGAAAGAAATTGATGTGAAATTACATAATGCTTCAGGTGATGAAGTTGGGACTGCAAAAGTCGTTCAACAAACAAGTGGAGTGAAGATTAAGATTAAAGCGGAAGGTTTTACACCAGGTCCGCATGGAATACATGTACACGAAATTGGAGAGTGTAAAGCACCTCGTTTTGAATCATCTGGGAATCATTTTAATCCAGATAAGAAAAAGCACGGACTCCTCAATCCGAAAGGTGCAGAAAACGGTGATTTACCGAACATAGTTGCAGACGGTTCTGGAAAGATTAAAGCGGAAATCGACGCGCCGCATATAACACTTGAAGAAGGGAAAACGACGATTCATAGAAAAGATGGAGCGTCTATTATAATTACAGAAAACCCTGATGATGGTATGACACAACCAGCAGGAAAATCTGGTAATCGAATTGCTTGCGGTGTTATTGTTAAAAAAGCGTCAGAAATGAAGAAAAAATAGAAGCTACCATTAAGGTAGCTTCTGTTATATTACGATGAAAATGTATTGCGAAGTCTGTTTAAAATCTCTTCTAAGACGGACCTTGGGCAGCCGATGTTGATTCGAATATGCTCAGTTCCACCCAATCCATATTTCTCACCAGGTTCAACGATGATTTTTCCTTTCTCTTCGAGTAATGTTGTTCGCTCATTTTGAGAAAGGTTCAAGCGTGAACAATCAATCCACAGTAAAAAACTACCTTCTGGTTTCATTACAGAAAGAGTTGGTATGTGGTTTTGAATATACTCACAAGCAAATCGAGCGTTCTCTTCAACGTATAATCGAATTTCACTTAGCCAATCATTACATTCTGTATATGCACTTTGCATTGCTGTATAAGCAAATATATTTAATCCGTGGAATCCTTGTCTATATTGAATAGACGTAAAGGCATTACGGAGTTTTTCATCCGGAATAATAATGATAGATGCTTGTAACCCGGCGATATTAAATGTTTTGCTCGGAGCCATACAAGTAATTGTGCGCGCTGCTAATTCTTCAGATAAAGAGGCAAACGGTGTATGGGTATGACCTGCGTAAATAATATCAGCGTGAATTTCATCCGCAACAACGGTTACATTATATTTTGTACATAACGTACCGAGCTTTGTTAGTTCCTCTTTCGTCCAAACGCGTCCGATAGGATTGTGAGGGCTACAAAGAAGCATCAGCTTTACACCTTGTTGAAATTGCGTTTCTAAATGTTCGAAGTCTATCGCATATGTGCCATTTTGTTTCTGTAATGGACTTTCACATAATTTCCTGTTATTCGTTGTGACCATTTCAAAAAATGGTGGATAAATAGGAGGTTGTACGAGTACGGATTCTCCTTCTTTCGTTAAAGCTTGTATGCTCGTACTAAGAGCTGGAACGATGCCTGCGCTAAATACAATCCACTCTTTTTGTATATCCCAATTGTATTGGCTTTGTGCCCAATCACAAATAATATCTCCAATATTTTCGGGAGGAAGTGTATAGCCGAAAATAGGATGTTCTATCCGTTTTTGTAATGCAGTTTGAATTGGTTTTGGTACTTCAAAATCCATATCGGCAATCCAAGCGTGAATGAGTTCTTCGTTTTTATATGTATCCCATTTTGTACTATGTGTTCCGCGACGATTTACCGTTTTATGAAATAGCTGCATATGTTTTCCCCTTTCTTCTGTAAAACCGTTAAGTTATGAAAGTTCTCTCTCTTCTTATAGAATAGCGGATGTGATACGATAAAGAAAAGCATTAAAAAGTGAAAAGGCGGGAAGCAGATGGGTGCATATGAAAAGATGATAGAGGTTGTGAAAAATTGGGATCCGTTTCAAATGGGACCGGAGTTTTACGAAACAGAAGCGAGCGATGTTGTGAACGTTGCAAGTGTGTTTGACGATCCGAAATATATCGCAAAGAAGATTCAACATATATACTTTATGTCTTTTGAGGAAGTGCCTGCGCTTGAAAAATGTGAGAAGTTAGCTGTGGAATTACTTGTACTAAAAGAAGGCGGAAGTTGTTCATTATAGGCTGTCGGAATTTCCGACAGCCTTTTTGTTTATTTTAGTTCGTTCGGATTAATTAAAGTTTCACTTTACCCCGCTTTATCGCGCAGAAAATGCCATGATTTCTTCATAAACATGTTCGGGTTTTTCTTCAGGTAGTAAGTGACCTGTATTTTCGTAAGAGATAAATGTTGAATTAGGTAAATCTTTGTGTAAGCGACGTCCTACCTGTAAAGGGACGACGCGATCTTTTTCACCCCAAATGAGTAATATTGGCGTTTCGATTTTTTGTAATTCAGTTGAAGATAAGTCACCTTCACGGTCTCTTATCATTCGAGTTAAGGCAGGGAATATACGATTATCATAAAAAGGAGCGGCGTAGCCTTCCATCATTTCATTATCAATTAATGAATGGTCATGAACGACATTCATTAAGTTATGAACGATGCCTCTTCGAATAATCCAGTTCTTCACGTATAAATGGAAGAACGGTAAATAAGAAGAGTACAGTAAAGGCAAATTTGCGCGTGCTAAATAACTAGAACTGCATAGTAAAATCGTCTTTGAAATTAATTCAGGGCGTAGGTGGTTTACATAGAGTGAAATTTGTCCACCCATAGAGTGACCAACTAATACAATATTCGAGAGAGCTAGATGTTCTATCAGATCGATAATAATAGCCGCTAAATTGTGATAAGAATACTTAAAGAGATGAGATTTATCACTTTTTCCGAATGGAGGTAAATCCAGGGCGATTACTGTACCTTCTTTCATTAATAAAGGAATGAGGCGTCGATAGCTAAATGAGGAAGATAGGAAGCCGTGAACGAGTACGAAAGTAGGTCGCCCTTTATTAATATTATTATGTTCATACAATTCGTAATGAATAGTAGTACCGCGAGTGGAAAAAGTGAAGTAAGGGCATTTGCATTCATGGTTCATTTTTTGTCACTCCATTGATTTTTGTTCATATCATCTCCAAGTAAGAAAAAAATATGTTAACAAAAAAAGGCAAGATGACTATGCCATCTTGCCTTACATTTATTTATCCCGCTATTTGTGGGAGTCGTGCTAATAATCAGTGTGGATGGACAACTCCACCAATGATTAAAGTTTCACTTTATTATCCACGCACAATATTAGGTGGTGTTTTTCCTTGTAATCCTGCCACTAAATTTTCGGCAGCTGTCATTGCCATTTGCTGTCTTGTTTTTAATGTTGCAGATCCGATGTGCGGTAAAGTCACAACGTTTTGCAATGATAAGAGCGGATTATCTTTTTGGATAGGCTCTTGTGTAAATGTATCGATACCAGCTGCAAATATTTTCTTTTCTGCTAATGCATGAATTAATGCAGTTTCATCTACTGTTTTCCCTCGAGAGGCATTAATGAAGATTGCTGTTTCTTTCATTAATGAAAATTCTTTTTCTCCGATAAGATGATACGTTTCATCTGTTAATGGAGTAAGAAGAATAATAAAATCAGATTGTTTGATTAGCGTTTGTAAATCACAATATGTAGCGTCAAATTTTTGCTCAGCGTCTTCCTTACGACGACGATTATAGTAAAGAACGTTCATATCAAATCCAAATTTCGCACGTTTTGCGACCGCTTCTCCGATTCGCCCCATTCCAATAATACCGATTGTACTATGGTGCACATCTAGTCCGAAGTGTTCTTTTCCGATTTCAGCATTCCATTCACCGTTTTTTACATATGAATCGAGTTCACACACGCGGCGACCAGCAGATAACATAAGAGCGAAAACGAGGTCAGCTACCGTATCATCTAATACGTATGGTGTATTCGTTCCGATGACATTTCGACTTTGCATTGCTTTTAAATCAAAATTATCGTAACCAACAGAAATGTTGCTCACTACTTTCAAGTTAGGAGCGGCTTGTAACAACTCTTCATTTATGGCTGAGCCGAAATTAAGTAATCCATCTTTATCTTTTATTTTTTCTAATAAAACATCACGAGGTACTTTCTCATTTTGATCCCATTTTTCGTAATCGCAGTGTTCCGATAAATAAGTTTCTACAAATGTTGGAACTGGCTCAGCAATATATACTTTTGGTTTCACGGTTCCATCCCCTTTCATCTTTATCCCGATTGGTGCGGGATAATAATCAGTGGGAATGAACCTCCCACTGATTAAAGTTTCACTTTATTTTTACATAATTCTCTAAAAAAATCTTCTTTTCAAACAGGAAAGGCTATTTGTATAATTTAGACACAAACAAAAGAGAGGATGAGTTATATGATGACTGAAAAGGAATTAGAATTGTTAGCTTGCCTTGAAAAAAATAGTCGTTTATCTGTAGAAGTATTAGCGAAGCTGTTAAGTATAGATGTAGAAGAAGCGAAAAAGATGGTTGCGAAATTAGAAAGTGAAAAAATTATCGTGGACTATGTAACACATATCGATTGGACAAAAGTGAAAGAACATACTGGTTTAACAGCAATGATTGATGTGAAAGTTACACCGAAGCGTGGCGTTGGTTTTGATGCGGTTGCTGAACAAATTTATCGCTATTCAGAAGTGAAATCAGTTTATTTAATGTCTGGTACATATGATCTTTCTATTACGTTAGAAGGAAAAACGATGGGCGAAGTAGCGATGTTTGTTTCTGAGAAATTAGCAACAATTGAATCCGTTGTTTCTACGACAACTCATTTTATTTTGAAGAAGTATAAACATGAGGGCATTATTTATGAAAAAACTGATGATGATAAGAGAATTGTGGTGACACCATGAAGCAATTTGAACTATCTAGAGTAGCAGAATCTTTACAACCATCCGGCATTCGAAAGTTTTTCGATTTAGCGGCAAGTATGAAAGGTGTTATTTCACTTGGAGTGGGAGAGCCTGACTTTGTTACACCTTGGAATGTAAGGCAGGCATGTATCCGTTCTTTAGAGCAAGGATATACAGCATATACAGCTAATGCAGGATTATTAGAGCTCCGTCAAGAAATAGCAAAGTATCTAAAAAAACAATTTGCAGTATCTTATGATCCCAATGATGAAATCATTGTTACAGTTGGAGCGAGCCAAGCGTTAGATGTAGCAATGCGCGCTATTGTAAATCCTGATGATGAGGTACTTATTATTGAACCAAGCTTCGTTTCGTATGCACCGCTTGTTACGTTGGCTGGCGGAGTCCCGGTTCCAGTAGCGACTTCATTAGAAGATGAATTTAAAGTACAACCAGATCAAATTGAAGCAGCTATTACAGCAAAAACAAAGGCGATTTTACTTTGTTCTCCAAATAACCCAACAGGTGCAATGTTAAATAAATCCGAATTAGAAAAGCTAGCAGTCATTGTGGAGAAATATAATTTAATCGTATTATCTGATGAAATTTATGCAGAGCTCGTATATGACGAAGCGTATACAAGTTTCGCGAGTATAAAAGATATGCGTGAGCATACGATTTTAATTTCAGGATTTTCAAAAGGGTTTGCGATGACAGGATGGCGTCTTGGTATGATTGCAGCCCCTGTTCAATTTTCAGAATTAATGCTCAAAATCCATCAATATTCAATGATGTGTGCACCGACGATGTCTCAATTCGCAGCACTTGAAGCATTGCGTGCAGGAAATGATGAAGTAATTCGAATGAGAGATAGTTATAAAAAGCGTCGCAACTTTATGACGACATCTTTCAATGAAATGGGCTTAACATGTCATGTACCGGGCGGAGCATTTTATGTCTTTCCTTCCATTGCTTCAACTGGACTATCTTCAGCAGAATTCGCAGAACAGTTATTATTAGAAGAAAAAGTGGCTGTTGTCCCCGGAAGTGTATTTGGAGACAGTGGTGAAGGATTCATTCGTTGTTCATATGCGACATCGCTTGAGCAACTTATGGAAGCAATGAAGAGGATGGAACGGTTCATAGAGAATAAAAAAAGGACAAAACATAATACGTTTTGTCCATAAAAGGGGGGGAATACTAGAAAGCCATGTGTTAGTATTCTATCCCAATATTGGAGAATTATACGTATTATAGGAAATTTCTTCATGAATTTTGAATGAGTTCTATCATAGTGGTATAATTTACTAATATAAGGTGTACTTATTCTAGATTGCTTTACTGAGGATAAGTACTAACCAATCGGATATTTAACAATAAATACATCTGCTTTGCTATCTACAATTGTAGAGAAAATGGTAAACGTATGGGAGTGTTTCATATGTCAGAACAATATACAACAGGAGTGGTTGTAACAGGGAAAGTGACTGGAATTCAAGATTACGGTGCATTTGTAGCGTTAGATGCAGAAACACAAGGACTTGTGCATATATCTGAAATTACAAATGGATATGTAAAGGATATTCATGACTTTTTAAAGGTCGGCGATACAGTAGAAGTAAAAGTACTTTCAATTGATGAAGAGCACAGAAAAATGAGTTTATCGTTAAAAGCGGCGAAAAGAAAACAAGGAAGGGTTCTTATACCGAAGCCAACCGATAAAGGGTTCAATACGCTGCGTGAAAAGCTAACGGAATGGATTGAAGAATCAGAGTTAACAAAGTAAAAGAGGAGCGCATATGAGCGTTCCTCTTTTACTTTGTCTTATGATATATATTTGCAAATATGATTGCATGCAATCATATTCGTATGTCGGAGATGAAAAAGACATACTGACTATCGAATTTCATTTGTTTCTGGGTGAGTGCCAAGATTTTCGGATGGTTTAAACAGTAAACCAAGATTGATAAGCCCAGAAATACCAACGATGCCATAAATAATACGTGCGAGAGCTGAACTTTGTCCACCGAAAATGGCAGCCACTAAGTCAAACTGGAAGAACCCGATTAGTCCCCAGTTCACAGCACCGATTACAGTGAAGACTAATGCGATACGTTGCAGAGTACTCATGAAAAAGCCCCCCTTAATGTGAAGCATGAGCAAGCGAAGAGTTAATAAGAAAATGTAACTCCTTTATAGAATGGTGTAGTTTTGGTGTTTTTATACATAAAAAATGTACGAAAAAAGGATGTATATACATCTATACCGAAAAATACGAATTTTTATGCAAAAAATGAACTTTTTCTAAAAAATAAATAATGGTTACGTTTACAATTGTTGAATCGCTTGATTTACAACTTTAGTTTCGCTAAAGTGAATACAGAAATACATATACATAATTGGAGGGAAAAAGATGAGTACACATGTAACGTTCGACTATTCTAAAGCGTTATCCTTCATCAGTGAACATGAACTAACTTATTTACGTGATGCAGTAAAAGTATCACACCATGCAATCCACGAAAAAACTGGAGCTGGGAACGATTTCCTTGGGTGGGTAGAGCTTCCGCTTCAATATGACAAAGAAGAATTTGCTCGCATTCAAAAATGCGCAGAAAAAATTAAAAATGACTCTGACATTTTACTTGTTGTAGGTATCGGTGGTTCTTACTTGGGAGCACGTGCAGCAATCGAAATGTTAAACCATTCTTTCTACAACACGCTTTCTAAAGAACAACGTAAAACTCCACAAGTGCTATTTGTTGGACAAAACATTAGCTCCACTTACATGAAAGATTTAATGGACGTACTAGAAGGTAAAGACTTCTCTATTAACGTTATTTCCAAATCAGGTACAACAACAGAGCCTGCAATCGCATTCCGTATTTTCCGTAAATTATTAGAAGAAAAATACGGCAAAGAGGAAGCTCGCAAACGTATTTATGCAACTACAGATAAAGCGCGTGGTGCTTTAAAAACATTAGCTGATAACGAAGGTTACGAAACATTCGTTATTCCAGATGATGTTGGCGGTCGTTTCTCTGTATTAACACCAGTAGGTTTATTACCGATCGCAGTAAGTGGCCTAAACATTGAAGAAATGATGAAAGGTGCAGCTGCTGGTCATGATGACTTCGCGACATCAGAACTTGAAGAAAACCCAGCTTACCAATACGCAGTAGTTCGTAATGCTCTATACAATAAAGGGAAAACAATTGAAATGCTTGTTAACTACGAGCCAGCACTTCAATACTTCTCTGAGTGGTGGAAACAGTTATTTGGTGAAAGTGAAGGAAAAGATCAAAAAGGTATTTTCCCATCTTCAGCAAACTTCTCAACTGACTTACACTCATTAGGTCAATACATTCAAGAAGGTCGCCGTGATCTATTCGAAACAGTTCTTAAAGTAGGTAAATCTACACATGAACTAAAAATCGAATTAGATGACAACGATTTAGATGGATTAAACTACCTTGCTGGTGAAACTGTAGACTTCGTAAACACAAAAGCATACGAAGGTACATTACTTGCACATAGCGACGGCGGAGTACCAAACTTAATCGTAAACATTCCAGAACTAAACGAGTATACATTCGGTTACCTTGTATACTTCTTCGAAAAAGCATGTGCGATGAGCGGCTACCTATTAGGCGTAAATCCATTTGACCAACCAGGAGTAGAAGCATACAAGAAAAACATGTTCGCTCTACTTGGAAAACCAGGATTCGAAGAACTAAAAGCAGAATTAGAAGAGCGTTTAAAATAAAAAAAACTGTTGGGGACGAGCCCCAACAGTTTTTTTATGGGATTTTTTGACGAGTAGCCGACATTCCGGATTGAATCTCATATATATTCAGAATGGAATGGGTATGCTAAAGGAAAGGTCTAGGAGGGATTGATTTGATTCCGATTCAATCAAATTTAGTAGGGCGTACATATGCGTTATATAAGTTAGAAGAGGTTATGAAGCCACTTGGATATAGTATTGGTGGCAATTGGGATTATGATAAAGGATGCTTTGATTACAAAATTGACGAAGAAGATGGTTACCAATTTTTACGAGTGCCATTTACGGCTGTGGATGGAGAGCTAGATGTGCCTGGTGTAGTAGTTCGTCTTGAAACACCGTATATTATTTCGCACGTATATCAAGACGAACTAGATAATGAAGTAAATACGTTAGCTGCTGGGACGAGCTTAGATCAGTTTGCTGAACCGAAAGATCCAGATGGAGATGTGAAAAGAAAGTATATCGATATTGGTAAAGTGCTAGTACAAGAACTAGAAAAGCATTTTTTTAATGGCGAATAACAATGAGTACGTCACTTTCAATGATAATAAAAGAATGAACTGGATTAATCATATATTGTTCATCACGCTTTATACCCAATAGGAGGATATTTTGTTTTAAAAGAGTGTAGCTGCAATTAGCGAAAGTTTGTCCTATACATGATGGAGCTAGTTCCATCAGTTGTAATTTGTTATCAGAGATTTCATCGTAGAGCGAAAATAATACACCGGAAATAGAAGGGAATAAAAGGGAAGCGGTAAATACATAGCTCGTTAATTTATTTCCTTCTATAATTTCTGAAGCGCCAGCCCGCGTTGCATTTTGTATTTGCTCTGAAGTAAGTAGTTCGGCAATACAGTGAATGTTTGGATTAAGTCCTTTTGCAGTTAAAATATTTAAAATGGACTGTGTATCTGCTAAGCTTTCATTTTTTTCTTTATCAGCCGTTATTAATATTGTGTGTGCTGTTGTAATGTTTGCTTTTTGTAAAGTTTGATCGTGGTGTGGACAGCCTTTTATAAATTCTAAATGATGAAATGGTTTTGGAAGTAAAGAGAGTGTTTCATCAATTAAAACGATATCAAGATTTGGTTGTAATACATGCATTTGTTTCACAACGTGTTTGGCACGTTCATTCCAACCAACGATAATCATATGTCCGCTAGAAGTAGCCGCTTCTTCTCCTTTAATCTTCATATATTGTTTACTAATCATTTCGGTAGCAAATAGAACCATATAATAAGAACAAAATCCAGTTCCTAATAAAATAATGCCTATTCCAATAAGTTTCCCTATCGTTGTATGTGGGGCAAAGTCACCATAGCCAACGGTGAAGATTGTAACGATTGACCACCAAACCCCATCGAACCATGTAATAAAGTGAGTGGGCTCTAGTGTATGTATAAGAAAACCAGAGAAAGTAGTAAGTACAATAATAAAACAAATTAAACGAAAAATAATGGAATCACGAAATGTATCTACTAAGTTCGGGCGCGATTTCAATTTTGTATTCCTCCTTACTTTGCAGGACTACATTCATTGTTACCATTATAGAAAAAAGAAAAACTCCCTAATTAAAAAGAGAGTTCGTTTCATGTTACATACTTTCGACTTCAGTTTGTTGAACACTTTCGAGGTGTTGCAGGGCGTAGTAAACATCGGCAGTGTGTCTTTTTTGATCGATAGACAATTTAAGATGTAAATAGTGAGAACCACTTTCTAATGTTTTGAGCTTCATATTTTTAACCTTTATATCCATTGCTTTTATTTCCTCAATGACAATAGGGATGTTGTCCATATCTCGTACAACAAGTTTGACGGCAATATCGCGTTGGCGTAATGACCTGGGGCCTAAAAAATTCATAGCTAATGGGATAAGTTCTACACTAATCATAAGGAAACACATCCCGAAAATGGCTTCGAGATAAAAGCCAGCTCCGACGGCAATGCCGATACCAGAAGCACCCCAAATCATAGCTGCGGTAGTTAGTCCTGCAATACTATCATTTCCTCTTCGTAAAATAACACCAGCACCTAAAAAACCGATTCCTGACACAATTTGAGCCGCTAGTCGAAGTGGATCCATATTCATATGGTCAGTGTGTGGTAAATTGTAAGCTGCTTTAATAGAAACAATGGTTAAGAGGCAGCTAATAATGGAAATAACTAAACAAGTTTTTAAACCGAGTGGTTTACGTTTTAATTCGCGTTCTAAACCGATAGCGAATCCTAAAATAGCGGAGAGACCTAGTTTTATTAATAAATCGGTGTAGTCCATGTATATTCCTCCTTGTATGATATGGTATATGAATAAAACGTTTATATAGAAAGAAACGTTTTTGGACAGAGTGACTTTCTATAGAATATATGTAGGAATTACTTAGAAATGAAAGAGATATTTCGTTTAAGTATATGATATTAAAAAAGAAATGTAGTTGTTTTAAAAAAAGTTTTCAAAAGATGTTGCATTTCGTTTTTCTGCATGCTATATTAATAAACGTCGCTGATGCAGAAACGCAGAAAACGACAAAAAAGAAATTAAAAAACTTAGTTGACATCGAAAAACGAAGATGTTAACATAAGGAAGTCGCAAATGAGCGACTAAGTAGTTCTTTGAAAACTGAACG
>NZ_LDUK01000044.1:0-47590 GCF_001043575.1 Bacillus sp. LK2 | reverse complement strand
CCCTTAAGTTGATGGGTGTGTGGTGGTACCCCAATTTATAATCCTTTGTTTAGTTGATTATTCTTATTTTTAAGATACACGATGCTTTACATCTGTGAATACGACTCCCGCTATAGGCTATGTCCTCCTTCAAAAGCAATTAATCCCTTATATAATTCTTTTGTTTTATACTTTTTCGCGTATAGTATGTAGTCTTTTATTTTCAACTAATTTATTCTGAAAAGACTACAGAAATTTTAAAAGCTCAAACAACCATAACTTCGTACTAAATATAGGAAGGGGTTAAATTTATAACAATAAAGTCGTTTAAAAGTCTAAGTTTCATTCCACAATAGTACCTTATTCTGGAATAAGGTACTATTGTGGAATAAGGTACTATTGTGGAATAAGGTTGACATTCAACATAAAAATGACCATAGGAACCTAGTCTAGTTACCTCTTACAAATTCCTTTATAGCGGATACCACTTTTTCAGGCTGTTCTTCGGCAGCAAAATGTCCGCAATTTCCGATTATCCTTGCTTTGATATTTTGTAAACCATTTTCTCTAAATCCTTTCATATATGTTTCAATATCTATGCGTTCATCTTCTCCGCGCAGATAGAGAATCGGAATCAAAACAATTTCATCTTTCGACGCGAAATTATCTTTTTGATCCTGATCAAAATATCTATAAAAATCAAATCCTGCTTTCAGAGCTTCTGGACGGGTGTAAGCATTGGTATATGATTTTCTAAGGGCATCACTCATCTTCTTACCTTTTCCTGCAAGGACATCATAAAAGTAGGAAAAATATAGAGATTCATTACCCGCAACCAGTTGTTCAGGTATTTCAGGTATAGAATGAAAAGCAAAATGCCAGATGTAAGGATTGCTTTTCACTATGTCCCAAGGATCAACTCCTGGGATAACGACATTCATAATAACCGCGCGTGTAACCCTATTTAGAGATTCCTTTAAAAATGCATAAGTTATTTGTCTACCAACATCACATCCGACTAAGGTGACATCGGTTAAATTCATAGCATCCATAACGCCTCAAACATATCTTGCTATATTCCGTTTGCTGTATGACTGTAGCTGGATTTCCGAGTCTCCTATACCGGGCAAGTCGATGGCTACAACATGATAGTCCTCAGATAGGACTGTCATAACTGTTTCAAACTCTAACCAACATGCCGGCCACCCATGAATAAAAAAGATTGTTGGCTTTGACTCTGAACCTGCTTCGACTACATGGATAGGTATCTCTTTAACAATAACCTTCCTGTGTGTGAAGAATGGTTTTGTACCTTTTTCCGTATTCACCATGTTGTCTCACTCCTTATAAGTATGTTGACCACAATACGAGCAATCGCAACCAGTTTCTTGACTTTATACAAGTTCCCAATGAAATAATTCTATATAATTAAAGAATGATATTGCCATTAAACAAAACTAATTACCATTGGAACTTCTGTAACTTTTATCTCCATTTATCAACCATCTCCTGTTGACACGCAAGGGAACTTGTGTTCTTTTTGTAATTTTCAGAATACACTATTTGTACCTCTTAATCAACCCTATAGCAGACTAATTATCCTCCATATTTAGCCCCTCATATAAAGTGAAACTTTAATCAGTGGGGGTTTTGTTCATCCCCCACTGATTATTAGTTGAACCAATCGGGCGTTTACGTGCAGTTGATCTCCCACCTAACTTCCTCGCATTCTCCGAATTTTGAGGTGGGAGTCTTACTGCCCGTTAATGCGGGATAAATGAGTGATCAATCTTTTTTATTATCAATACATGAAACGTGAAAAATCATAAAAAATGAAAGGTGATACATATTAGTCATGTATCACCCTTATAATTCTTGTTCAACATTCGTGCCCTTTAATAAAAAAATGTTTTTTTAACGAATTTACCGAAAGAATTCTCCTTCCTCAAGCGTGTGAAGGGCGATAGCCCAACGGTAGGTGGGAGATGAATTTCGGTTTGGCATAGCCAAAAACTTTTGATAAACTAGCTATATGAAGTTCTTTGATAACTTGATATATGAGGTTGCAGGAAGAAAATAGAGTGCGAAAATCAAGCCATTCGGTTCCTGCGTAAAATATCAACCGTACCAAGAGAGCATCCAAGCGTTGGACATCTAGGGGTGGAACACTCCGAAGTAACGCTCAGGGAGACGAAAGGTTACTTTCGTCGTGGAACTGAGAAGCTCCCACTTCAAGCTTTGCTAAGTGGTGAGTAGTTCACTGAGTTTAGATAAATCTTCCTCGTTTGACAAAAGATAAATCTGCCATTATTATCAATTCGTACTTATTTATGGGAGTGATAAAAATGAAAATTTACGTTGATGCAGATGCTTGTCCTGTAAAAGATATTGTTATCTTTGAAGCTACGAATGCTGAAATTCCTGTTACCCTCGTTACTAGCTTTTCTCATTTTTCTAATGCGGAGCAGCCAGCAGGTGTGGAAACAATTTATGTTGATTCTGGAGCAGATGCTGCGGACTATCGGATTATGCAGCTAGCAAAGAAAGAAGATTTAATCGTTACGCAAGATTATGGTCTTGCTTCGCTCGCTTTAGCAAAAGGCTGTGTAGTTCTTCATCATAAAGGGTATAAGTATACAAATGAGAACATTGACCAATTATTACAAACACGTTATTTAAGTGCAATGGTACGAAAAAGCGGAAAGCGTACAAAGGGGCCAAAACCATTTACAGCTGAAGATAAAGAAAAATTTAGAGAGCTGTTTAAACAAGTGATTTCACTTTGAAATGAATCTTCTATTTGTAGGGAAAACTGAGCAAAGTAAAGAAGAGAATATCCAAATGAACATTCTCTTCTTGAGGTTTACCCATTTAAAAATCAGGTAAGTTATCTAAATTATTTTCTTTCGTTCCATCAGGTTCACTACGTATAATATCCCTGCCATACTTATGGAATACGTCCACATGAGCTAACTTCCCTGATTTTGCTTCATCAAGAGCAGTAATATAATCTAATTCTCGTCCACTACTTGTTTTAAAGGCAATTAAATCACCTTCATCATTTTTACGAACTGCAACAATTTGTTCTGCTCCTGAATCGACTTCCCGGGCTACTTCCAATTGTGCCTGCTCTTCTCCTTGATGTAAGTAATCATTATAAACTTTTTGAAAATCTTTTTTATCCATAAAACTCACCTCCAAAACATTTTATTAGTATGTTTTGAAGTTATTAGTTTTATGTACTATACCCATCAAATTAACAAAAATACACTCCCCTAAAGAGATAACCCAAATCATAATTTTTTCAATCTATTACAACTTCATTTTTAAATTTTATAGAGTACCTCTCAACATTAGGGAATTAAAACTGTTAATATTTACTTTTTTGAAATTACAGTAAACATCCCCGTCATGTTTGGCGAGTAATCTTGAAAATCAAATTTTTCATAGAATGGTTCTTTACCTTGTGATGCAAACAAACCGACAAATGCCTTATCCGGGGCATTTTGATTTAAATATTCAACCAACATGTTCATTATTTCTTTCCCAATACCATTCTTCTGATAATCTGGATGAACTACTATGTCTTGAATATAGAAATAGATAGCCCCATCACCAACAATTCTCCCCATGCCTACAATTTGTTCATTATCATTGACTGTAATGCAGTAAATTGAATTTTGAAGTGATGTTTCCGCCACTTCAAAATTCATATAATCAGTCCATCCGACAGACTCACACAAATATTTATATTCTTCCAATGTTGGAATGTTATTTTTAAACTCATATTTCTTCAAAATGTATTCTCCAAGTCCGCAATGTTAGCAAGTATATAAATTCGACATTTTTTAATATCTACGCAAATTCTTCAAAGTCTCCAATATATCATCTGTAAAAACAGTAGATCCCTCTTTCTCTAAAGCTGTAAAATATAAACTTCTTAAGAACGCTCTAATATTTTGTACTAAAATAGCATTTTGAGGATTTCGGATGTCTTCAACAATTGCTATACTATGTAGCCAGTTGCTCCACTCTTCTTCAGTTAAAAGATTTTGGTTACGTAATGACATAATTGGCGTTACTAATCTCTCATCCTCAAAGTTTATGTATACGTAATCATTCAATCGAACCTTTTGACGAACTGCAGCTAGTATCGCATATGAAAACTCGCGATTTTGTATCGTACGTGCTAAAGCATCTAACGCATCAGCCGCATGTGCAGTAGAGTGCGCCCATCCTTTTCCTTCTACGTAACCTCTTACATCTTCTTCTAAATATACATATTCCAAAACTTGTTCTGCCACACTGTACAGTTGTTCTTCCGTTAACAATGGTTCTCTTTCATGTACAGATAAAATAAGTGGTGGAATTAATACGGAAAACGCACGTTTAAAAACAGAGTCTGTTCCCTTTTCACCAATTTTATAAAATAAATAGTCAGGACTAATCGCTTGTAACATTAATCCTCGTAATTCCTTTTGTCTAAATACATCATTTGTAATCCATGTGTGAAGCGTACTATAAATCAAATCATCACGTAATTCAGCTTCTGGTGATCCGATATAATCTAGCATCCACTGCGCATATGGATATGCATCTACGTCTTCTGGTACAGCATAATTGTTATTTTTTATTTGTTGTAGTTCTTCTTTTAATTCTTGTACTTCCGTCATTATATGTCCTGTCCCCTTTTTACGTTTTTTAACTTATTTTTGCCTTATCCCCTGTAATTTTTTTCATAAAATTAATTTAATTATAACAATAAATAAAAGGTTATACATATATTTCTGACTGTGCATTACTTTCGTTCATGGAATATAACATCTGGATTTCCAAAATCACTATTCAGAAATATAGCATCCGCACATTCTTTCGGATTATGCTCTTCTATATACATCTTACAAGCCGCATGATACCTGCCCAAAAACATCTTCTCTGCTTCTTCATAACTCCCAAAAGCTTCAGTCTCTCGCTTTGCACCACGTTTTCTCGCAATCTCAAAATCTGTATCAACAAAAATTTTATATTCAAATAAATGCTCAATGTCTTTTTTTAATAGAAATGTCCCATCAACTATTAACACCATATTAGGCGGAGCCACTACAGGTGCATTCTGTACAGGGATATCCGTTATTAAATTATGAGAAATCGTTTCGTAATGTAAATCTCCATTAGGTCCTAAAGGCATTAATAACCTTTCTTTAAAGGCTTTATAATCGTGTGCATCTTCATAATATCCTCTTGCAGATTCTTTACCTTGCGCATATCGAATCGCTCTCGGGTTATGAAAATCGTCAATGCTGGCACGTGTTACTTGCACTCCCCGTTTTTTCATTTCCTCTGCTAGTTCGTTTGCAAATGTTGTCTTTCCTGAGGCTGTAATACCACTTACTCCAACTCTTAACGGATGAGTTAAATTTAACGCTAAAATATGATCAGCAATTTCTTTCATTCGTTTTTGGCGATGCACGACATTCCCTCCTTAATATTGTTTACATAATATAATTATAATAAATAATTTTTGTCACTATTTGTCGGTAAATCGATATTTTGAAAAGACCGTTGATATATTTCACGTTACGACCGATATATTTGAAAAATTTTTGATATCGTTCCATTGACTATTGATCTAGATATTCCCTACTTCGCTTTCAATCCTCGATACAAAGCAGTCCGTAATTCCTGCTTATATTCCTCAATTTCTGGCATATCAAGCTCTTCCGCTAATTGAATAGCTAATTCAATATCATACGGTACACGTACGAGTTGAATGGAAAAACTCGTTGCTTCTTTTTCGTTGTACATTCCTTCAAAGATTAAATACGAAGCTTGTGTAATTTCAAGTGGGTTTCCTACGCTACCTGTATTGCACAACGTTTTCCCTCTGAAATTTTGAACGTACGCTTGGTGAACGTCACCGTAGCAAACAACATCTGGTTTTCTTTCCCCCTCTATATTTTCCGTCAAATCGCTATTTTCGAACATATTTTTACGCTCTTCTCTTGAAGCGTACGGTTGAATCCTTTCATACAAACTTCTTGGCGAAGCGTGGAACATACGAATAAGTTTTCCACTCATAAAAAATTCGATAGAAAATGGTAGATTTCTTAAATACTCATTTTGTTCCTCTGACAATTGTTTTTGATGCCATTTTAACGTTTCAAACTCAGTCGGTTTTGTTATAAAGTCATCCCAATTCCCCATAACAACTTGTTCACATTCTTTACGAACGATTTCAATTACTTCGCTTGAATGAGGTCCTTTCCCTACTAAATCACCCAGACAAATAATGCGTTCTATTCCTCTTAATTTAATATCTTTCAGTACGGATTCTAATGCTGGAATATTACCATGAATATCTGAAATTACCGCAATTTTATCCAAATGAATCCCTCCATCATTTATCGTTTACTATATTCGTATTAAATGATTGATACCATCTCGGAACATAAGAAGAAAAATCGTTATGCTCTTCGATAGATAAAGTTTTTAATATATCTTCACCATCTAATCCATCAATCCACTCAAAAACTTGTACACATTTCTTTAATTCGGTAAGGCTTATAAAATGAATTAATTTTGGCATGGGAATATGTAATGACTCTAGCCGCTGCATATATTCATATTCTTCCTGCTTCCGTTCAAAATATGAAGAATCACATACTTTTATAAAATACGTTTCTCCACTCTCTAATTCAATTTTATATTTCTCATCGAACGAAAAACCTTTTGAAATAACAATCGTTCTTAAAATAAGAGGCCAGTCTAGTTTTCTTTCTATCGCTTTTAAAATTGTCTCCACAAAACTCACCTCTATTAATATATGTACATACTACCTAGTACTTGATGCTCCTGTTTTCCTTCCCCTTTAAACTCCACCGCAAACGGATATTCTCCGTACTGTACTAAACGTTCTTGTACGAATCCTTCCCCTACCGGTTCACAAAACTGCACACTAATACCACCAAATAATACACTTTGACACTCTGCATTCCACTCTTCATCTCTTATGATTGAACTTACTGTTAATCCCATTACTTCTTTCCATTTCTGCACTGTTTCTCGAACATTTTTCACCGCATAATGAATTGTTTTTATTTCTTGCACTCTGTTTTTATGTTCCGTAATCGTCCCTGTTTTACGTAGATCGATTCTTCTTTCTTCATCCGTTTCATTCCACTGTATAAAGAATGGTAATTTTGGTCCGTCCTCTTCCTGCTTTACAAATAACATTTTCCATTCTAAAAGACGACCATCTTTTCTCACTCGTTTTCCTTCAAATGGTCCTATCGTTTGTAAACCATGCTTGCTTAAATTAATTGCTAATTTTTCAATTTCATCTGTTCGAATTGCGATTTGTAGCATTCCTTCTGCATTTTGCAATTTAACAACCGTTTCCTGCACTAATGGATTTTCTGCTTCTTTCGCTTTTTCTTCGTGCTGGACTGCTAAAAATTCTATATATGATAAATCAAAGTAACATAAACTATTCCAAGTACCCCAGTTTGTATGCTGCCCGCCTGGCACTGTATGAAAACCTAATGACTGCATTTGTTTTGCCGCTTCCTCAGGCGTACAATGAACTGCGTGAACGAGATGATCAAATGCTAACATATTCTTTCTCCCCTTTCTCTCCATCCTTTTATTGTATATTTTCTCTTTCTTTCATTCAATTCAAAAAACTTAAAAACCTAGTTGATTTATATGATTAATATGTATTATAATGAAACAAATTTATATCTTGCTGATTGGAAAAACCAAAGGCACTTTTCTCACACGGGAAAAGTGCCTTTTTTATTTATTATTACAGGGGGATTATTTATGCAGAAATTAATTGTCTTTGCTATTATTGGGTTTTTCGCTCAATTGATTGATGGAGCGCTTGGAATGGCGTATGGGGTAACGTCTTCCTCTTTATTATTAATGTTTGGTATCGCACCAGCTGTTGCTTCTGCATCGGTTCATTTAGCTGAAGTAGTCACTACTGCCGCTTCCGGTGCATCTCATATACGATTCGGAAACGTTGATAAATATACAGTTTCTAGACTTACATTACCAGGGGCGATCGGTGCTTTTATCGGGGCATGTTTTTTAAGTAATTTACCTGGCGATGTAATTAAACCATACATTTCCTTATTTTTATTTACTTTAGGGGTTTATATTTTATTACGATTCCTCATTCAAAAACAAATTGTTGCTTCAAATAAGCGTATGTCTGCGAAACAACTTGTGCCGCTTGGCCTTTTTGCAGGATTTGTTGATTCAACTGGCGGTGGTGGCTGGGGACCTATTACGACACCTGTTCTTCTTGCAAGAGGCAATGAAGCTAGAAAAGTTATTGGATCTGTAGATACGAGCGAATTTCCTGTTTCACTCGCTGCAACAATCGGCTTCTTCATCTCACTTGGCTGGGAACAAGTAAGCTGGGTTTGGGTGTTTTCCTTAATGCTCGGTGGTGTTGTTGCAGCGCCAATTGCAGCATGGTTAGTACGCATCGTTCCTCCACATTTACTCGGCGTACTCGTCGGTGGCCTTATTATCTTTACGAATATACGTACATTACTTACATCATTTAAAGTTGATCCAACTATTATTACACTTTCTTATGTTGCAGTTGGTCTAGTCGTTATTATTTCTATTTTCATTTCTGTCCGCAATCATTCAAATCATTCGAAACAAACGACGATAGGCTATCCGACAGATCAAAAACAAATGCTACCATAATTGCGCAAAATACCGTCCGATTTGCTTCGGGTGGTATTTTTTATTTTTCAATCTTCCAATTAATCATCGTTTCAGTACTATTTACTTTATTCATATGTAATTTCTCTAATACACGAATAGAGCTATAGTTATCAAGGAGTGTCTCTGCTATAACCGTTTCCACCTCTCCTGTTTGAAAAGCCCACTTCATTAATTCACGAACCGCTTCTGTTGCATACCCTTTATTCCAATATTTCTCAATAAACCCGTAACCAATTTCAACTGTATGATTCTCATTAGGTGCCCCTTTAAATCCTATATCACCTAAAACGATGTCATCTTCTTTTCGAATAACATACCAAGCGCCCCACGGTAATAAAGCCGCATCTTGTTTCACATTTTCTACATGCCCTAAAATATGCGGACCACTATTGTATCCTTGATTATTCGCAATTTGAACCCACTTTTCCGTACACGGGATAATATGTAATCTTTCCGTTTCTAATTTCATAACGATGTCCCCTTTTCCATTAAACAATACTTCAATTTTATCATAAATATAAAGAATATTCATTCTTTTCAACACGCACATATGTTTATTCTTGAAACAAAATAAAGAACTAATCCCCTTTTGATGTTTATGTCGAATTATATTTTCTGAATTTTCTTTTAATTTTAGAGGATTTTTCATTATTTTTTGCGAAACATTTGTATAACAATTTTTTCTTTGCTTATTGTTACATAATAGTAGGTTCGGGTGGAGTTTTGCAAGCGTTTCCTATACAATAACCGATAATTTTTGACTTTTCCCTACAAAATTCCTTGCAATATTTTCAGAAAGTCATTACAATTGCCATATATTAAAAATCATAGCAATAAATAAATCCTCATCAATCCGATGAGGTAGAGGTTGCAACTTTTAAGAGTATAACGGCCGAGACACAGAGAATGTCATCGACTCCGTTTGAAAGGAAAAGTTGCCGAAGTTTATATTTCTTCTCTGGAAATATGGGCTGGGGCTGTCTCCGAAAGGAACAGAACTGTCACGTTTACAAAATTACCGTGTAGACGTGGGGTGCTATCTTAACGGAAGGGTATGATGGGGTGGTTATTTGTGAAACGTTCCGCCTAATTCTTTTGGCGGTTTTTTGTATTTTTCTCCCCCGCTCCTTCCTATCTTACAAGAAAAGGAGTGTTGAACATGAATAGCGCAACGAATCAAGCTACCTCTAAAACGCAAACTACACAAGGACAAGGTGAATTAAAACGTGGATTAAAATCTCGTCACCTTACAATGATTTCTCTCGGTGGTACAATCGGTACCGGACTATTTCTTGCCAGCGGTAGTGTTATCCATACAGCTGGTCCCGGCGGTGCACTAGTTGCATACGCTGCAATTGGGATTATGGTTTATTTTTTAATGACAAGCTTAGCAGAACTCGCAGCTTACATGCCTGTTACTGGATCTTTTAGTACTTATGCAACAAAATTCGTTGATCCATCACTTGGTTTTGCACTTGGATGGAACTATTGGTATAACTGGGCGATTACGATCGCAGCTGAACTAGCGGCCGTAACATTAATTATGAAATTTTGGTTCCCAAATACACCTTCTCTTATTTGGAGTGGACTTTGTTTAGCTATTATTTTTCTCTTAAATTATTTATCTGTTAAAGGATTTGGTGAATCTGAATATTGGTTCGCACTTATTAAAGTAGTTACTATTATTATCTTTTTAATTGTCGGTTTTATGATGATTTTTGGAATTATGGGCGGCGAATTTATTGGATTTAAAAACTTCACTGTTGCAGATGCACCATTTAACGGCGGAATCATGACAATTATCGGTGTATTTATGGCCGCTGGATTCTCATTCCAAGGAACTGAATTATTAGGAGTGGCTGCTGGTGAAACGTCTGATCCAGAACGTAATATTCCGAAAGCAATTCGTTCTATTTTTTGGCGTATTCTATTATTCTACATTTTAGCAATTCTCGTTATTGGTTTATTAATTCCTTATACGACTGATAGCCTTGCAGCAAGTGATGTTACAGTAAGTCCATTTACACTTGTATTTGAAAAAGCGGGCGTTGCCTTTGCTGCTTCTGTTATGAACGCTGTTATTTTAACTGCTGTTTTATCTGCTGGTAACTCTGGAATGTACGCATCAACTCGTATGCTTTGGGATTTAGCTCGCCAAGGAAAAGCACCAAAGTTTTTAGGTAAATTAGATAGCCGCGGTGTACCTGTTAACGCATTAATCGCAACATCAGTAGTTGGTAGCGTCGCTTTCATCGCTTCTTTATACGGTGACGGTGTTGTATACATTTGGTTATTAAATGCTTCTGGGATGTCAGGATTTATTGCTTGGGTAGGAATCGCTATTAGTCATTACCGTTTCCGAAAAGCATATATTGCCCAAGGAAAAGATTTAAAAGATTTACCATATAAAGCAAAATGGTTCCCGTTCGGTCCAATCTTTGCATTTACACTTTGTGTGATCGTTATTTTAGGTCAAAACTACGGAGCATTTATGGGAGCATCTATCGATTGGAACGGTGTACTTGTTTCTTACATCGGTTTACCACTCTTCTTAGTACTATGGTTAGGATATAAATTTACTAAGAAAACGAAAGTGATTCCACTTGATAAATGTGAACTGAAATAAAGTACAACGAGCAAACAATATTGTTTGCTCGTTTTTTATTGCAATGCTTCTTCCTTCCCTATTTCTTCTGTTTTTGCAATAATAGAAGAAACATAAATAAAGGTTGGGATCCAATGAACATTCGTATTACTGATGAAGCAAAAGCAGCTATACAGAGGCTAGAACGTGAAGACAAAAAGATCATTCGCATTAGAGGAACAATGACAAACTCTTGTAGTATTTTTGTTGATGTTGATCTAATTTGGGATACATATAATGCAAATGACGTTGTATATGAAGATGAACAGCTTATTGTACAAATGGACTCATTCACAAAAGATTATACTGGGGATACGTTAAAACTTGATTATAAGACAACTGGTTTTAGTATTACGACTCCAAGTGAGACTTTGGTTTATGGATTGTCGATTAAACAATCAAAATAGTTTTTCATTTGGCCAATGAGGTGAAAAAATGGGTAAATATGTTCCGTTAAAATTTTTATTTAATGAAGAATTAGCAGAAAAAATGGCTGATTCTATTTCTAAGCACGATCCTAATTTCTCTAAAAGAAGCTTTGTAGATTCTGTAACATGTAAAGTTGAAAATTTAGAGTTAAAACAACGTGTAGAAGTAATAGCAGATGAATTACAGAATGCATTACAAAAAGATTTTAATGACGCAATACGTATATTACTTAAAACATTGGGACCAGAAAATACAACAGAAGTAGGCACATTTACAAACGGCTATATGTATATGCCTATTGCAAAATACGTTGAAAAATATGGGATTAATGATTTTGAATCCTCGTTCAACGCAATGTATGAAATAACAAAAAGAAATACTGCTGAATATGCAATTCGGCCTTATCTTGAAAAGTACCATGAAGAAACATTGAACTTATTACAACAGTGGCTACATGACGAGAACAGCCACATTAGGAGATTAGTTTCCGAAGGTACTAGACCAAGACTTCCTTGGGCCAAAAAAATAGGAGCTCTTAAAGGTGACTTTAGGAACAATTTAGAACTTCTTGAACCATTAATGAATGACCCTTCTAAATATGTTCAAAAATCAGTAGCCAATCATATCAATGATATTACAAAAGAAGATAAAGAACTCGTTTTTCAATGGTTGCAACAATTGCGCGAAAAAAAACATCCTGTTAATCCTTGGATTATGAAACATGGGTTAAGAACGGTGATAAAAAATGGAACTTTACCAAAAGATTTTTCTTTTTAAGTATTTTAAACAAAAACGCTTATGCTTCAAAAATGAAGTATAAGCGTTTTTTCTCTTTCAAACATTATCCCTGCCTTAAAATCTTATAAAACATTTCCGGTTTATTTTGCTCAATGCTCTCTATTAGTTCTTTTCCAAATATCGTTATACTCTTTTCCCAAGGATGACCTAAATACCCCCACTTCAAGTCCTTCTGAATAAAGAAATAGTAGTCTCCATTTGGGATGATTGGAATTATCCACTCATCAAATTCATTTCTATCGAACTTTAAATGTGGATTTACCCAGTAACATTCATGTTGCCAATCAAGTACCGTTATATATTCATCTAATTCTGTATTCTCTCTAAAAGCTTGTAACGCTTTTTCTTCAAGCTCGTCATATGCACTTAAATCCACCGACTCACCGAAATACTGAGAAATATCATATGTAACAAAAGGACTTGGCACTTTAAATGATGGAAATGTAACATCACTCGGTGAAAACTCAAGTTCACTGTATACCCTGTCCCAAATTTGATCGTACTCTTTGTCTGTAAACTCAATCCAATTTTTCATTAAACAACTGCCTTCCCTTATAATTTCAAAGGATTTCCACTCGACTATCCCGAATATATAAATAACTATTCTCGCGAGGAGCGAATGTAATATGAATCTATTCGAACACGAAACGTAAGACCGCTTCATTTTAATAAGAGGTCCTCCCTTTCTCATTTCTTACTATATCATTCATTAACGAAATAGGAGGACAATAATATGAAACGTGATCCATTATTTTCAGCACTATTAGAAAGTGCAAAGACAAATTTTAGCGGCTGGGACTTTTCTTTCATTTCAGAAACTGGTCGAATGAATAGCGAGCCTTTATCATGGTCGTACGGTAGCGCTGCTTTCCAGCTTATGCAACATGCAAAATCAATGCTAGATATGGGTACTGGCGGCGGAGAGTTTTTATCTATGTTACAACCGTTTCCGCCAACTATTTACGCGACTGAAGGCTATGCTCCAAACGTACCAATTGCTCGGAAAAAATTAGAGCCTTTAGGAGTTACAGTTATAGAAGTGGCTGATGATACTGCTTTGCCATTTCAAGACAGTCAGTTTGATTTAATTGTGAATCAACATGAATCATATTCTGTTTCTGAAGTGAAAAGAATTCTTTCCTCCAATGGAACATTTCTTACACAGCAAGTCGGTGGTCTTGATTGTGCCCATCTTAATGAGCTGTTTGGTGCACCGCTTAATTCAGAATTTGCAAGTTGGTCACTCGAAACAGCATGTAGTGAATTAAAACAAAGTGGATTTACAATTATAGAAGCGAAGAAAGAGTTCCCTCTTCAGCGCTATTATGATATCGGCGCTGTCGTTTATTATTTAAAAGCAATTCCGTGGCAAATCCCTGATTTTACTATCGAACGCTATAATGAGGAATTGTATCGCATACATGAAATGATCTTGCAAAAAGGATATTTCGATGTAAAGCAACACCGCTTTATCATTAAAGCAAATTATGTAGAGTAAAACTTGAATTAGCATTCCCTGCAAAAAAGCCAAATTCCAATAAAGGATTTGGCTTTTTTTAGTATTTTAACAGGGCTTCTCCTATTGAGAAACGAGATGTTTTGCATGTCGTTTTTTCGTATCATCTTCTGTCAGAATAGAAGTTATGTAATCAATGATATTCCGGTTATCATAAATAAAGGTATGCTCTAATTTGTTATCCTCTTTTAATAATATCGGTAAGTATCTTTGTAAATTGCTTACTACACCTCTGTTATCACCATCTAATATCCAATCGATTGACTTCCATTCTAATATTCCTTCAGCCGTGCTTAATGGTGTGTCCATATGTACTCCATCTGGTAAATCAGCAAGGAATACATACATTCCCTCACTATCCCGAGGCTCGTCTTTATCTTTAAAGATAACATTCCCCTTATACGTTACACTTTGAAGCTGAATTCCCGTTTCCTCAAACGTTTCTCTAATTACTCCTTCATATGGGGTTTCATTATCCTCAATTTTACCGCCAACACCATTCCACATTCCCATTGTCGGCTTTTTGTTCCTATTCAAAAGGAGTATGTTATCCCCTTTTCTAATGAAGCATATTGTGTACTTATACATACTATCATATCCTTTCTATTTCCTAACCGTTAACTTAATATAAAAGCGTTACTTATCATCACCCTAACAGGAGCACTTGAGGATGAAAAGGTTCATCTAATTCATTCGTTGTTTTTTGAAGAAAATAAAATAACTAGACTAAACTAGTCTAGTATTTTCATTTTCGAAAAAGGATAATATATAAATTCCACCTTGCCAATAACGTTATCTTCTTCAATATATCCTAAGCCATTTCGACTATCCCTACTATACTCACGATTATCTCCCATTACAAATAACTTATTTGGTGGAATCTTTGTCTTTTGAAAGTTGTAAAACACTTGTGTATTGTTATATAGGTCTTTATTTATATACGGTTCATCTTGCTTTTTGTCATTAACATATACACTTCCATTCGTTATGTTAATGACATCACCAGGAAGTCCTATTACGCGTTTTACATAATATTTCGATCCATCTTCTTCTTTAATAATGACGATTTCTCCGTGCTGTATGTCAGAAACATGTACAGCAGCTTTATTTACAAATACGTAGTCTTCTTCATGTAAAGTCGGTTGCATTGATTTCCCTTCAACTTTACATAAGGTAAAAGACTGATACACTACTACCAAAACAAATATAAATAGTATGTACTTTCCCCAGCCGCCCTTGATCTCCTTTTTCATATGTATTCCCACCTTATCAAAACACTTTTCAGCTCAAAAATATATCACTGCACAATATGGTTTCATCTGTGCAGTGATATACTACAATTTTAATTTCGTTTTTTACTGTACATTATTCGGCTGTTGTGCAACCGGGACTGCACTTACACCTGATCTCTGTGCTTTCAAATCAAAATACGCATCCAAAATTTCTTTACCAATTGCAGAATTAATACCTGATTTATCATTATTCACCCACGGTACAACAACAGAAAAAGCTACTTCCGGATCAGCGTCATATGGTGCATAACCGGCGAGAGTTAAATTATAACATTTTTTTCGGTTATTGTTCTCATCTCTTCCAATATCACTTTCCCCACCATATACCGTCTCTGCTGTTCCTGTTTTTCCAGCCGGTTTATACGGTAGACCTTTAAAAGTTCCAGTACCTGTCCCATCAGCTTCCTGGAAAACTCTTCTAAACCCTTCTTTTACATGATTAATATATGTAAGATCCATATCCACTCGATTTAACACGACTGGTTCTATCGATTGAATGACTTTTCCTACTTCCTCTGGTCTATTTGGTTGCTCTCTAATTTCCTGTACAATTTGTGGTTTCATCCGGTAACCACCATTTGCAATTGTTGACATATATTGCGCTAGTTGCAGCGGCGTATATGTATCATATTGTCCAATCGCATAATCAAGTAAAAAACCTGGTATATTATCTGTTCTACCTATTTGACCCATCGATTCATTCGGTAAATCTATGCCAGTTGGCACGCCTAAACCAAATTGTCTAAAATAATAACGCATTTTATTAAATGCATCTTGTTTAATATCTAACGGATTGTTTGGTACGTAATCAACCCCTGCAATTTTTAAGGCCGTATTAAACATGTAGACATTGGATGATACTTGCAATGCTCTTAAATCATCAATATCTCCAAAGTCTTTCCACGATTTCTTCGGCTTCGAACTTCCTTTAAAGAACATTGGGGCATCAAAGAAATGTGTATATGGCTTAATCGCTTCTGTTTGATATCCCGTTAATACCGTAGCTCCTTTCACCGTTGATCCTAACTCATACGAGCTTATCATCGTTCCTAAAGCGTAGTCTTCTATTTGCATTCCACCGTCTTTATTTACAATTTTCTTCCCTGCCAATGATAAGATTTGGCCATTTTTTGGATTCATCATAACGACGAACGCACGGTCCATCATCGGTTCTGAAGAATGAAATGCCCTTAAATTTTTTTCAAGACTTTCCTCCACTTTCTTCTGTAGATCCATATCAACTGTTAATATTAAATTGTTTCCACTTTTTCCTTTTGTCACTTTTTCAGTCCGAATAATATTTCCCGCTTTATCAGTAATATTTTTAGACTGTTCTTTCGTCCCATGCAGTGCATCTTCGTATTGTTTTTCGATGTAACTCTTACCGATACGATCATTTCGGTTATAATCTCGTACTAAATAATAGTCTAATTGCTCCCTCGGTAATCCTTCATTCTCACTAGAAACACTACCAAGTACAGAACGGAGTATTTTGTCATTTGGGTATTCACGCTCCCAATCTACAGTCGTATCTACGCCTGGCAAGCTCGACAACCTTTCACTAACTACTGCGTATTCATTTTGACTAACATCTTTTTTGACAATTTGGGGTGTCATTTTATATCCCGCATTCATTTTACTTTTAATTGCTAGTACTTCTATATCTTCTTTTGAAAGCTCATTTAATTCTTCTTGTGTAATTCTTTCCCTTCTCAGTTCTTCCACTTTTTTATCTAAGTCTTTTCCTTCTATTTTCCGCTCTCTAAATGTATTCTCATCATCTTTTGTTACTTTTTTTGCTGCACGCTCTTCATTTAACTGCATCCAAAAGTCTTTTTTATCTGTCTCTGTTAACTTGTCCATATCTTCTTGTGGCATTTCGATTAACTGTGCCAATCCTCTTGCTACTTTTAAAACTTCCTTCGAGTCTACCCCTTTCATTTTCGTGTATGTAACTGTTCGTAACGGTTTATTATTAACAATAGGTTTTCCTTCTCGGTCAAACATTTTCCCTCTAGGTACAGGTGTACTCACCGTTACATCTTCCTTTTTATTCACTTCATTTCGATACGTTTCTCCATCAATGATTTGTACTTTACCTAGCTGAATAATAATAGCTGAAAATAAAAGAAATACGACAAAAAATAATACATTTAATCGAAATGGAATATGAGTCTTTTTCTTTTTCGACTGTTTCTGCTTCTCCTTTTTCTGTCTCATTTTGCTCCCTCGCTTCATTCTATTAACATTTCTCTGCATGAAAAAAATACGTTCCCTACATTGCACGCAAATACATCATTATGTATCAAATTTATTTATATGATATATATAGAATTTTATATTAATTACAAAAGAAAGAAAAGATTTAATTTTCAGTTTTCTGTGTTCATACCCTATTTATTACCATTCCCCTTACTAAGCAATAACATGAATATATTTCATACAAAAAAACTGAGGTGGCCACCATTCACCTCAGTTTTTTAATCAAATCATTATTCTTTCATTGAAGATAGGCTTTCTACAAATTCACCAATCTTATTTTGGAAAACATAATCAAAATTATATTCTTGTCCTGTTAACTCTTCATTTACTAAAATTGTTGTTGCCCCTACTTCTCTCTTTGCCATTTCTGGGAATGAAGCGACAGGCTGTACTTTTAATGACGTTCCCATTACGAGAAGTACATCTGTTTCATATAAACGTTTTATCGCATTTTGATATTGTGGTAACGTATCTCCGTATAAAACAACATCTGGATTTAGAATGAAATTACATTTCTCACAGCGCGGCACTTCATGATCAATCATATACTGTAAATCATATCCCGCTTTACACTTCGGACAATGCGCAGTTTGAAGTGTTCCATGTAAATCAATTACATGTTTACTTCCACCTAATTGATGCAAACCATCAATATTTTGCGTTAAAATCGTTATGTCTTTTCCTTGTTCCTCTAGCTCTGCTAAAAAGTGATGCCCACGATTCGCTTCATATTGATGAAACGTATTAATTTGAAAGATTTCTTTATAATGCTTCCAAAATTCTTTCGGATTTCTATTATAATAGCCTCTTGATAAATACATCTCTACATTCGCATCAGCATATAATCCATTTGCTGAACGAAAATCAGGGATTCCACTTTCCGTGCTTGCACCAGCACCTGTTAACACTGTAATTTTCTTTGCTTTTTCTAATATCGAACGTACTTCCTCATATTGCTGCACAAAAATCACCTCTATGTATATTCATACACTATATTATACCAGTTGTTTATAGAAGGTGTTGTACAATTCGCTTTATTTAATGCGTCGCGCCCCCGCATTCAACAATATCTATTTCCACTTCTGTTGTTACCTCAACTGCTAATTGTATCCCTTTACGAATCGTAGAAAGTGACATACTCGGTTGCCCTGGATAATTACTCGCTTGTTCTGGTAGGAACGGAATATGAACAAAACCACCTTTTATTTTCTTATCATGTTTCTCTAGTTCATGCATAAGACCATAGAATAAGTGATTACAAACGAATGTACCTGCAGTTTGTGAAACGGAAGTTGGTATACCTTCTTCGCGAAGTCTTTTTACGATTGCTTTCATCGGAAGTGTGGACCAATACGCAATAGGGCCTTCTTCTACAACCGGTATATCCACCGGCCTGTTCCCTTCATTATCAGCACTTCTTGCATCGTCAACGTTAATTGCTACACGCTCTATCGTAATATCTGCCCTGCCCCCAGCTTGTCCAATACATATAATAATTTCTGGAGTCAGCTCTTCTATATACGCTTTTAATACTTGTATTGATGTATGAAATACAGTTGGAACTTGTTTACTAATAATCTTGTACTCTCCGATTGTTTGTTCATGCAAACTTTTTGCGACTTCCCAAGCTGGATTGATGCTTTCTCCGCCGAACGGATCAAATCCCGTTAGTAATACTGTTTTCATAGTTTCACTCTCCTAATTAGAAACGATATACAAGACCGTACATAATAAACATATTTATAATGAAAATCGAAATAGCAATTGGTACTTGCGCCTTAATGACAGCATTTTTATCTTTCAGTTCTAAAAGCATCGCCGGAACGATATTAAAGTTTGCCGCCATTGGAGTAATCAGCGTTCCGCAATATCCAGCAAACATGCCGAGTGCTGCCATAATCGCTGGATTCCCCCCATGCATTTGTACAATTAGAGGTAAACCGATTCCGCCAGTAATTACTGCAAATGCTGCGAATGCATTCCCCATTACAACTGTAAACAGCATCATTCCTAAACAATATGCCATAACAGCAACGAACGGATACTCTGTCGGTAATACTTGTCCGACTAAATCAGAAACAACTTGTCCAACGCCAGACTTCGCGAAAATACCGCCAAGCGCCGCTAACATTTGTGGTAAAATAACAGCCCAGCCAACAGCTTGTAATAATCTACTTCCTTCTTGAACAGGCGTTGTTATTTTCGCCTTTGTGATGCTCATCGCCGCTACGAAAGCGAGTAACGCTCCTAATGCTAGTGCAATTAATGTCACTTTATCAGGATCAACAAGTGCGACATTTCCCCATTTGATTTTTCCTAACGTTAGTGTTCCGATAATTGTAAAAATAGGTATTAAAAGTGCAGGCATGAAAATTTTATTTTTTAATTTCTCAGCATGTTTCACACGTTCTTGTACTGGTACTTCTTTCTCCTGAGATTTTGTTACTTTATTTAATGAAGCTAAAACGACCATGACAAGTACAATACAGCCAACATAAAACGAAGGGATTACATTTCCAAATATAAATGTAACTGCAAACAATGCCCAAAATAAACTAGAACCAAATCGGTTTGGATGCTCACGATCAAATGCAATCCGAACAGCGATAAATGCAACTATTATACCTAATATATAATAAATTGTATCCATTGTTATCACGTTCATCTTATATAACCTCCTTCTCTTGTTTTTCTTCTGCCTTCATTGTTTTCTCTATATACTTATCAAACCTTCTAAACCTAATCCAGCTCACAATAAGGGCAGATATCGCAGTCGGAATTCCCCAAAGCGCCATATCCCATACACCGACATGCATTCCTACTGAATCGAAGAACCCTTTCATTAATAAAATGGCACCAGTTGCGATAAAAATATCTTCTCCGAAAAACCAAGCTGTGTTTTCCGCAGCTGCTGCGTTTGCTTTAATCTTCTCTCTTAATTTTTCAGGAAGTTTACCATACCTACCTTGCGCAGCTCCCTCTGCCATTGGTGCAACAAGTGGTCTCACTGTTTGCGCATGACCACCAATATTAAGTCCAAGTGCCGCTGAAGATTCTCTTATCGTAAAATATGACATTAATACTCTTCCAGTTGTAGCTCCTTTTGACTTCGTTATAAGTGCCTCTGCTCTTTCCTTTAGCCCATAACGCTCTAATATCCCGATTACAGGTAAAGTTAACAATATTGGCATAGACATATATCTGTTTTCTACGAAAAATTTACCGAACATGCTGATCACATCATAAAAGCTTAAGCCTGAAACCATACCAGTAACAATACCTGCAACCATAACTACTAACAGTGTATTTAATCTAAATAAAAAACCAACCGCAACAAGTAAAATTCCAATTAATTTCACCATTTGTAACACTTCCCCTCATTTTTTATTTTGGTGCACTTATAGAAATACCGTTAAGTTCGAATGTTCTGTATATTCTCCCCGCAAATTGTACTGCTTTCTCTCCATCTCCATGTAAACATATCGTTTGCGCCTGAAGTGCTACTTTCCCTCCAGTAACTGCTTCTACATACCCTTCTTTCACCATTTGAAGTACTTGGTTTATTGCTTCGTCTTCATTTTTTATAAGAGCATTTTCTTCTGTACGGCTTGTTAAAGTTCCATCCTGCTTATACGTACGATCAGCAAAAGCTTCTTGTACGAAAGTTAAGTTATACTTTTCCGCCGCTCGCGTAAATGCATCGCTATTCGCTAATCCGTAAAGTAATAGTTCAGGGTTTATATGAGAAATTGCCTTTGCGATTGCATCCGCAATTTCCGAATCAGTTGCCGCCATATTATATAGGGCACCGTGTGGCTTTACATGATGCATATTTCCTCCAGTAGCTTTAACAAATCCGTCCAATGCGCCAATTTGATATAAAACATAATCGTATACTTCACTTGGTGAAACGTGCATGTTCCTTCTCCCAAATCCAATTAAATCAGGAAATCCGGGATGCGCTCCGATTGCTACATTATGTTGTAATGCTTTTTCAACTGTTTGCCGCATAACGGTCGGATCACCAGCATGAAATCCACAAGCAATATTTATTGAGGAAACGAACGGAAGAATTTCATCATCATTCCCCATTTTATAAGCTCCAAAACTTTCTCCTAAATCACAGTTTAAATCAATTGTAGTCACGATGTTTTCCTCCTAATCTCAGCTTCGTAAAGCGATGAATTTCTTTACTAGACTCATATTTTCTTCCTGCTTTATATATAATTGTTCAGCTTCTTCCATAGAGATTTTTTCAAAAGTTACATAGTCTCCTGGTTTCAACTGCGCTAGAAGAGGTAAATCTACTGAAATGACATTTCCAATTCGCGGATAACCACCTGTCGTTTGTCTATCTGCCATTAGTATAATAGGCTGTCCACCATTCGGTACTTGAATTGTTCCAAATGTAACTGGACTCGATAAAATTTCTATCTCTTCAACTCTATTTAAAACTTCTCCGTCAAGCCTATACCCCATACGATCAGCATAATTGGACACTTTATACTCTTTCGTAAAAAACGACTTTGTACTTTCTTCTGTAAATTGATCATATTCAAAGTCTGTTATAACGCGAAGAGTAGGATGCTTCTTATATTTTGGTAACGCCTTGTTACAAATTGCCCACTTCGTTTTTATACGCTTTTCTTCTTGTAAGTTTTGTATGAAACGACTCGCAACTTCTGGTCGTGTACCAATTTGAAAATAGTCTCCTTTTTTCAGCATTCTCCCTTCCATACCGCCAATAGCAGCACGTATGTAAGTACTTTTGCTTCCCATCGTACGATCAATATCGATACCGCCCGCAAAGGTCACATACGCCCTACACCCGCTTTTCGCTTTTCCGAAACAAAGCATGCTTCCTTCTTCAGCTAACACGGGACGCCATAACGGAATACGTTCTCCATTTAATAACGGTTCCATATTTGCCCCGCCAATCGCTAATAAAGTCGTTTTCTTTATTAACAATTTAGGCCCCATTATCGTAATTTCGAGTCCAGCTTCATTCTCTTCATTGCCAACTAACATATTAATCATCCTGAGTGCGCTCTTATCCATAGCGCCTCCAACAGGTACACCATATTGTTGATAATGATAACGTCCTAAATCTTGGACTGTTGTAAACATCCCAGCATGCAAAACCTCTACATCCATTCTTTAGCCCCCTCTAACGATACGTACTCTTCCTTTGTTATCGGGATAAAACGTAAATACATACCGCTTTGAATATAGGTAGGTGTTTCTTCTTTCGGATTAAATAAAAGGATTGGTGTTCGGCCAATAATATTCCATCCGCCCGGCGTTTCAAGCGGATAAATACCTGTTTGATTTCCGCCAATACCTACTGAACCAGGTGCGATTTGTAACCGTGGTGTTTCTTTTCTAGGTGTTTCTAATTCTTTCGGTAATCCTCCTAAATAAGGGAACCCAGGTGTAAAACCTAACATATACACAAAATATGTCGTTTCACTATGTATTCGAATAACATCCTCTACTTGTAACCCGTGATAGTGTGCGACCTCTTCTAAATCTGGCCCATATTCTCCCCCGTAGCAAACTGGTATGGAAATATGTTTCACATCCCTTTTCATTTCTTCCTTATAAGTATCATATAGCCCATTTATGTACTGGCATACGTAATCATATGGTCTTATATTTCTATCATTTTTCTTCCATACTTCGAACAAATTGTAGTACACCGCTAATGAAGTAAATGACGGAACACATTCTATCATCCCTGAAAATGGATGTTGCTGCAGTGCTTGAAATAATCGCTGTACTTTTTCATATATGTCCATCCCGATTTCTTCACCAAATGTAACAATAATTGCTTGATCTCCTAACGTAGAAAATTTCATCCCATTCCCTCTTTCTACTCCCAAAAGCCGAGTTCTTTCGAAATGCGGTACGCTGTTTCTTTCACTTTCGCAATAAAATACGGAATGTTACTTTCGCTATATTCAATTGCTAATCCTGAAATACTAATACCCGCTACAACAGTTCCATCATTTGCGAAAATTGGCGCTGCTATGGCCGCTGTATGATTTTCTAATTCAGAATAACTAATTGTATACCCTTCCGTTTTCGCCATATGTAATACTTCTAGCAAATGCTCTTTATTAACAATCGTTCCATCTGCAAATTGCTTTAAATTTATTGCCTCTACATATTTCCTTTTCTCTTCCTCAGAAAAATACGATAGTAAAATTCTCGGACACGCGCCGGCATACAGTGGAGCTCTTCTTCCAACCGCCGTATAAACACGTACCGGCTGAGCTCCTTCCATCTTTTCAACATAAATTGCATCATTACCATCTTGAATAATTAAATTAACTGCCTGTCCTAAACTATCTCTAAGCTCTTTCATATATGGAAGAGCAATATTTCTTACCGATAACCTTTGTGAAACAAGTTGACCAAATCGTAAAAAAACGACTCCGAGACGATACTTACTCTTTTCTGTTTTTTGTAAAAACCCCATCTCTTCTAACGAACCAATTAAACGATAAACAGATGTTTTTGGCATATTCGTAAGCTGAACCATCTCTGTTAAACTTAGCTCCTCATGTTCATAAAACAACTCCAAAATATCCATTGTCTTAACTGCCGTTTTATTTATATTCATCCTATCTCCTTTATGTTCCGAATTTCGGAACTTGAATTCCGTTTTTCGAAACAAATATATAATTAAAAATTATAAAATATTCTTTAAATTCTATCAATATATTTTTGAACAAATAAAAAAGTATGGAAGAATACCTCTCCCATACTTTCTCTACACTTTATAACGCTCTTACTTGTTTCAATGGCCAGAAAACAGCTTGTCCTTTTCCGACAATTTCATCTTCTGAAATAAATCCAAACATACGACCGTCTTTAGAAACTTCACGATTATCTCCTAAAACAAATACTTGGCCTTCTGGCACTTTCGTTTTCCCTGTAATTTGTTCTAACGTAAAATCAGGAGTTAATACACGACCAGCTGCTTTTTCTTTATATTCTTTTAAATACGGTTCTTCCATCGCTTTTCCGTTTACATATAAAACATCATTTTTATACTCAACTGTATCACCTGGTAAACCAATTACTCGTTTTACTAAATCATACCCTTCTTTTCCGTGGAAGATAATAACGTCAAAGCGATCTAATCCATTAATACTATAACCAATCTTATTAACGAGAACTCGCTCATTATTTTCTAAAGTTGGCATCATCGACTCACCTTGTACTAGTGAAGGCGTAAATAATATCCCTCGAACGATAAAAGCAATCCCAAGTGTAATCCCTATCGTTTTAATCCATGAGATTACTTCTTTTTTCGTATTTTTCTCCATCTTTTCCCCTCTTTTCTAACATGACAACTATTTTATTAAAACTGCTAACTCTTGTACTAACCCTGGATCAATTTCAGAAAAACATGATTTACCTTCTCTCACAGCTGTACCTACATGTGCCTGCGCGATTCCAGTTTCATCTAGCAATTGTTTTACATTCTCTTTCGTTACTCCGCTTCCAACAATAAGCTGTATATTCCCTTCACTTTCCTTTTGCATCTCTCTAAGCACCGGAATATTAGCTACTACATTTCCTTGTCCGCCTGAAGTTAACACGTGAGTAACTTTATTGAATTTCTTCAAAACTTTCATCGCTTCTGCCGGATTTTCAGTATCATCTATCGCACGGTGATACGTTACATTTATTCCATCTACAACAGATAATAAATCTGCTAATTTCTCTTTATCAACTTCATTTTGTTCATTTAATACACCTAATACAACACCAGCAGCCCCAAGATTTTGAGCAACTTCAATATCTTCTTTCATCATTTCAATTTCTTCTTCCGTATATATAAAAGACTTCGCATGCGGACGAATCATGACATGAACCGGTATTTGTACTGCTTCTACTGCTTTTTTTATAAAGGCATAACTCGGTGTTAAACCACCTTCTGTATACGATGAAATGAGTTCAATTCGATTTCCACCAGCCTTTTCAATTCGCTTCACATCTTCTAAACAAGTTGCAATAACCTCTAGCATGAGATAACCTCTTTTCGTGCTTTTTTCTCATTATACAGTAGTAGAAATAAGAAACCTAGCTTTCTCCTATAAAACTATAAAAAGAAGAATGAAAAGAAAGATTTTTTGAGTTGATAACACATATTATATATATTGAGTTTTTAGAGGAATCTGTCCTTTAATATCGAAAAATTAGGTAAAATTGGAACTCAAGGAGAGAGGAAAATGGATACGGATTTTTTAAGCAAACATTTTAGTCTTGAAAAAGTTAGTGACGGGATATACGCTGCAATAGCGAAAGAAGGCGGTGGCGCCGTAGCAAATGCAGGTTTTATTGATTTAGGGGATAAAACAATAGTTTTTGATGCATTCAACACACAACAAGCTGCCGAAGATTTAAAGTATATTGCCGAAAAAATAACAAATCGACCAGTTACATGGGTTATAAATAGTCATTGGCACGGAGATCATATTCGAGGAAATCAAGTGTTTAAGGATAGTACTATTATTTCAAGTCAAATCACATACGACAAAATGAAGGATATTCATCCATCGAGAATCGATAAGCAGAAAAATGATATACAAGGTCTAAGAAATTATATTCAATCTTTAAAAGAACAAGTAAATCAAACCGATAATCCCAAATTAGAACATCAAATAAACTTTTTAAGCGAATTAGAAGTTTCATTACCAACTTTGAAATTAATGTTACCGCAACAAACATTTTTTGATGAAGTAACTTTTCATGGAATTAATCGTAACGCAAAGCTTTTCACATTAGGTGACGGGCATTCATTCTGTGATGCCATTCTTTATATTCCAGAAGAGAAAGTGATATTTATGGGGGATTTATTATTTGTTGATTGTCACCCGACATTTTTTGAAGAATCGAATCCAGAGAATTGGATTCATATTTTGGAAAGAATTTCGGATATGGATATAGAGATTGCGGTTCCAGGACACGGTCCAATTGGAACAAAAGTACATATTTCGAAATTAATAGATTATATAATTGATTTAACTGTGCTCACACGAACAAACATTAATATCGAAGATACTATTGTTCCTATCAAATACAAGAACTGGGATTCTCCAGAAATCTATCAACAAAATTTAAAAATGCTAAAAGGTATAGTAAGTCGTTAAATCAAAACATTCAGATACCATTAACTACAAACAAGTAGATTAGCACTACATTTAATGGTGATTTTATAAAGAATTTGCAGGTATTCGAAAACTTATTTATTAGATTCGCAAGTACGTTAGTGGAACAAGGAACAGAAAAATAATCAATTTCATTAGTAAAGGTAAACCACCACATCCATCAACTTCAAAATTTTATGATGCACCCAAAACGAGAAAATTGTACATTTTCACCCAAAGATGTTAATTTTCTCGTTTTTGGGTATTTTTTTTCGTTAGCTTGATAGCGATGTGGACAGCCCCTATGTTTTATAACTACGACCGAAACGCCGCATCCGCCAGTATGGAAAGTGTTGCATCATCCATCGGCGGATTGTGTAAACCGGCTCTGACGTTTAAATAATAACGATGAAGCGGATTTTTTTCTGATAAACTTTTCGCTCCGACGATACGCATTGCTTTATCTACAATAGATATAGCCGCGTTTGTTACAACATATTTCACTGCCGCTAGTTCTGCTTGCAATGAAAGTTTATCTTCTGCCTCATCGTATTTTTTCGCAATTTGATATAAAAAGACACGAGCTTGCATAAGCTCAAGTTCTAATTCTCCAACTAATCTTCTAACATTCGGTAATAAACTAATAGCATGATTCAAACTATTTGGTTTGTATGATTCCGCAAACTGAACTGCATAATTTCTTGCCGATTGTGCGATTCCTAAATAACATGCTGGTATATGAAGTAACCAACCAATTCCCTTCGTTTTAACCTTTGAACCCTTTATATCAGTGAAAAAACGATCCGGTATCTCTACATTTTGTAATACAAGATCATGGCTAGCAGTCCCTCGCATTGAAACGCTATCCCAAGTTTCTTCAATTGATACACCTAACGTATTCTTTGGAATGACAAACTCCCCGATTTCTTCCCGGCCTTCAATACTTGCTGAAATAATAAAATAATCTAGCACTGGTGCCATCGTCGTAAAAGTTTTTCTTCCATTTATAATCCACTTATCACCTTTTTGAGTTGCTACTGTTTCTGGTTTTCCGCCGCGCGTAGGACTACCTGTCTTCGGTTCTGTTGAAGCTCTATTAAAAAGTGCACCATTACGCACTTCCTTACAAAACCAAATGAACATCTCCTCGTTCCAAGAACGGTTTTCCGCTAATTCCTTTACAATACCGAGATGCCATCCAATTGACAATGCAGTAGCACCACAGCCTTCTGCTATTTTCTCTTGAAATAAAACAAAATCGTATAAGGAAATCGCATTACCTCCCAATTCTTTTGGCAACGTTAATTTTGTATATCCGATATCTTTCAAATTATTAATATTTTCATACGGAAATGACCCTAATTCACTTAGTTGATGCTCCCTTTCCATGAACTTCGGAATCAATTTATTTATTTGTTCAATAATTAAAGATTGTTCTTCTGTTTCAACAAATGAGAGTGCCATACTATAATCTCCTTTATGTTCGATTCATAAACCGTTCATTTTGCCATTATGATTATATGAAGCTACCTCTCTATTGTTTCACTATTCCGATAAAAATACAATGTTTTTGAACAATAAGAAAAGTTCCTATATAAAGATAGATTCTTTTCTTATATTAATCCCCTTTCAATGCCTTTAATGGCAAAGAGGTTACATATCCAATATACGAGAATAATTCTTTAAAAAAGAATGGGATTTCTGTATCTAACGTTTTATATGCTGACGTTGGAGTCGGTGATGCATATGCTTCAATATTAATATGTTTTGCGATTCTCATTGCGCGTTTCATATGAAGTGGATCACTCACGATCGTATATGTGCGTATTCCATTCTCTATTCCAACTTGCTTTGCATTTTTTAAATTCTCTTCAGTGAAAAGGGATTTTGTTTCAATTAAAATATCCTCCTCTTTTACACCTTGTTTCAATGCATATACTCTAGCAGTACGCGCTTCCTCAAGCTCTGCTTCAAACTTTGTACCACCTGTAAAAATAATCTTTTTAATATTTCCGTTCTTATATAAAGAAATCGCATGATTGATTCTTTCTTTAAATACAGGAGATGGTTTTCCGTTCCATGAAGCTGCTCCTAGTACGATTCCAGCATCCGTCTTCACATCATCTTCTGTTTTAAAGCGGTAACTCCAAATATCGTAAGCGGCATAGCTTACATATAAAATAATAGAACAAATCATAAGCAAGAACACTTGCAAGATTCTTCTTTTCTTACTTTTCTTACTCTTCTTATTTTCTTTCATTAATAATTGCCTCCGTACATCATCCATACTTCTATATAAAAACGTATATATCAAATCATTTTGTTTGAATTTGTTTAAAAGAAGGAATTTTTCTTGTTATATATGTATTAAAGGGTTTTCATTTAAAATTGAGGATTATCAATTCATTTTTCGTTTGCGGTTTTCATTACATTTGTGTAATTTATAAGTTTATTACCATACAACTACATTGTAACGAATTTTTTCTCATAATGGAATGATGAAACAAAAGTAACTAAAAGAAGTAACAGTTTTGTAAGAAAAAAGGCATATTTTTCATCTACACGATCCATATACCTTTCCTATTATGAATTATAATTTTTCTTTATACGACTCTAACTTTTCTAATAAGCGTTCTTTCACAACTGGCCATTCACTTGCAATAACACTATACACAACAGCATCTCTCACATGTCCGTTTGGCAATCTTCTTTCATTTCTAAGTACGCCTTCTTTTACTGCACCTAGCCTTTCAATTGCTCTTTGCGCTTTCTCATTTCTTACATCAGTCTTAATTTGAACCCTCAGCATATGTAACTTTTCAAAAGCGTACTCAAGTAACATATACTTACACTCTGTATTTATACTCGTACGTTGTACACTCGGGTCATACCACGTTTGTCCTAACTCAACTGTCTTATCTTCAACTGAAATGTTATATAAGCGTGTACTTCCTACAATTTCATTTGTCTTTTGATCAACAACTACAAATGGTAAATCCTTACCTGCCCCATAAGCTTTTATCGCCTTTTGAACATATTGCTGCATATCTTGAACAGTATTCATTTTAGAGATTAAATACGCCCAAATATCTCGATTTCCTTCCACAATTGAAAACATTTTTTCGACATCATTGCTATCTATTAACCGTAACTTTGCTCTTTCATGAATAATTTCCATTTTTAGCCTCCCCCTTTGTTGTAACTATATCATACTATTTTATATTAATTTATTATTATACATTAACACAAAGTGCTTATATTACAGAAATATAATATAAATTCAAAATAAATGTTTACCCCAAATACCTCATAAACTGCATTTTATGATAAATAAAAATGCGATGCCTTTATTCAAGCATCGCACCAATAATTTGAATTTACTTCTTTTCCATTACTGCAAAATAATTATTTTCGCTATCTGCAAAATTAAACACTCTACCCGAAGGCATATTTACAATTTCTCCGATTGTAACATTTTTGTTTGATAAATCACTATATAAATTATCGAAATTTTTCGAGAAGAACATTAAAGAAGGTGTTCCAAGATTTAATTCAGGCGACATTTTCGCAATGAATTCCTTATTATGAAGAATAATGCTTGTTTCAGCTTCTTTTGTTGGAGCAATTTCAATCCATCTCATACCTTGACCGTTATCTTCCTCTGAAATTACACTAAACCCTACTTTCTCTGTCCAAAATTCCTTTGCTTCATCTTGGTTATTAACATACAACATGATTTGACCAACATTATTAATCATTTATTTTAACTCTCCCTTACAAAAATTTCTATTAAACCCAATGCTTTACTTTACTATCACCGAAAATAAAATTACGGTACAAAAATCTATTTCAGCGACTGCAATCTCTCGTTCAAACGATCCCATGTTTCGGTGATACCTTGTAACATACCCATGTCCATAACGCTCTTAAGTGCCTCTTTTGAAACATATTCAGCACGGTTTATTAGCTTTGTCTTTCCACCTAAATCGATGAATTCCAATGTCATCTCTGTTGACGGCATAGAATCATTTACATTGCCTTCAGCATCCGAAAAGTAATCAGTGTAGGCAATTTTCTCTGGCTCAATAATCTCTTTATAAACTCCTTTTCCCCATGATTCCATACCAAAGAATTGCCCCAGGTTCTGATCGACACACTTCATACAGTAGTGCCAAACGCCTCCTGGACGGAAGTCGACAGTACATGCTGGAATTTCCCAGCCCCTTGGTCCCCACCATTGTTTCAAATGCTCTGGTTCTTTAAACATACTGAATACTAAATCGCGCGGCGCATCAAAAACGCGCTCCAGTACTAATACCCGATCGTTCTCTACTCTCGATACCATTGTATTGTTTGACATTTTAATTCCTCCTTAAATATGAACTGATTTTATGACTTTTCCTTGTTTTGCAATTCCTTCAAATACTCATCTAAATTATCGAATCTCTCTTCCATCACACGCTTAAATGACTGTACCCAACAATCAAGTGCTTGGAAAGGCTCAGGTCGGAGCTTGTAAATCCGGCGATTAGCTTCAGCCTGCACTTCCACAATCCCTGTATCGCTTAACACTTTTAGGTGTTTCGAAGTTTGTGGTTGCCTTAACCCTAGATGATCGGCAATTTCCCCAACGGTTAAGGGACCGTCACGCAAGAGTTCAACGATGTTCATACGATTCGGTTCAGATAAAGCGCTCAACGTCGTCATATTCACGCCCGGAATTTTTCCCGACATATCACTCACCTCGTAAAGTGATGGTCTCCGGTTATAACACATCAATATCATCACTAATATTATCGTCCTGTTGAATCGATTATAACCATTCAGGAATATTCCTGTCAAGGAATATTCAAAATCTAAATTGATACAAAACGTAGTCGTTACTTAAAAATAAAAATGGATTAAAAACATTTCACAAACCTATGTTTTACGATAAAGTGAAACTTTAATCAATGAGGATTTTGTCCATCTCTCATTGATTATTAGCCCACGTCAATCGGACTTTTACGATAAATAAAAAGAAGTCATTTGAAAAAAAATAATCAAATGACTTCTGCTCTTCTTGAGTGGAAATTGATCACGATGAGCAATTTATTTTTATGGTTAATCATTTGGTTTTTTATTGGTGTATTTATCGCTGCTATGGTTACTTACTTCAAACTCAAACACCTTCAAGATTAATGGGAAGAGTATCTAGTACCGCAAATGCAATGGTGCACGGTGCGTGCTATGGTCATTTCACCTACATTGGGTTCAATTTTAGCCCTATGGATAAAAGTAAGCGGCGTTTTTCTACTTGCAGGAGTATTAATCACAAGTATTGGTATGATTATATACTTAGCTAATTCGTTATTTATGAAAAAATCATCTAGAGTTACTTTAGAACATAATTAACATTATGCCATTTTCTAAATAAAAAAAATCAGAAAATGGCATATATTCAGAAATGAAAACCTAATATTAACTATTTATAGCAACATATACGCAATCGGCGTAATAATAAGCAATGTTAAAATCGTTCTTTGCACATATAAAACAATAAGTTCAGATACTTTTAACGGAATATCTGTCGATAATATACAAGGAATTGATGCGGAGAAAAATAAAATAGATGATACCGAAACAACCGCAATTACAAACTTTGTCACGAGCGGTGCACTTACAACTAAAAGTGAAGGTAAAAACATTTCTGCAATACCAACTGATGCTGCTTTAGCAGCTAGTTCCGCTTCTGGAAGTTGTAGTAACCAAGTGAATGGGTAGAAAATATAGCTAATCCAATCAAATATTGGCGTAAACTTTGCTAAGACGATACCAATTAATCCTACTGACATAATCGATGGTAAAATTCCCATCGTCATAATAAATCCATCTTTTAAGTTCACTGCGATATTTTTCATAATACTCGGTGCAGATTTTGATACTTCTAATGCATCTTCCCAAGCTCTCTCTAACATTTTCTCTTTATAAACGGGCTCTGGGAACCCTTCTTTCGTAATATATGTATCTGGCTTTTTGCTAAGTGGCGGGATTCTTACGGTGATAGCAGTCACGATGAATGTTACAACAAGCGTAGTCCAAAAGTACATATTCCATAGATGCATAATATCTAATGTTTTTGCGATGATGATCATAAATGTTGCGGACACTGTTGAGAAACCTGTGGCGATGATTGCTGCTTCTTTCGTCGTATACTTCCCTTCTTTATAAACACGATTGGTAATGAGGAGCGCAAGCGAATAGCTTCCAACGAAGGAAGCAACCGCATCAATTGCTGATCGTCCTGGTGTATTCCATAACGGTCTCATAATCGGACGGCAAAATGTACCGATAAATTCAAGTAATCCATATCCGACTAATAACGCTAAAAACGCCGAGCCAATTGGAACGAGTAAACTCACTGATATAACTAACTTCTCGTACAAAAACGGTCCAACATCTGGCGCAAAGAACCAAGCTGGTCCTACTTTCAAACAATATAATACGCCAAAAACAACGCCGACTACTTTTAAAATAGAAAAACAAATGTCTACAATAGATGCATTCCATTTTTTCGTATAAAATGGATAAACCGCACCAATTACCATAACAAGCAGTGCATAATAAGGTACTACAGAAGGTACAGTAGCTCTTATCCACGATACAATATGATCAATCATAATAGACGAAGCACCGTTTATCGTAACTGGTACGAAAAACATAAACACACCAACTAGACTAGCGAGAATAAACCGAAGAATAATCCCCTTCTCTCGCCCTGTCTTAATTACATTACTTTTTAATTCAATTTCACTCAAAATTCGACACCTCCTATTATCTAAATATTCTGTATAATGATGTTATATTCCTTCTTTTGATTTTGAATATTTAATCATATGAAAAAGCCTATTTTGAAATATACAGATCAAAATAGGCTTTTTCTATTACCTCTCATAATCATCCACAATCACTTGAATCACACGACAAGATTCTTCTGCCATTCTTTTATTACTATTTCTATTCGCATCATATGTAATTAACGCCTTCCAAAGCGCCCATCCTCTCGCTCTATTCCACGTTTCTTCATCCATACTCAATACTTCTTTAAATATGTTTCTACTATTTTTATCAAAAAACGTCCATGCCATCGCTGCATCACAGGCAGGATCTCCTACTCCTAAAATACCAAAATCAATTACGGCACAAAGCTTTCCATCTTTAATGAGTAAGTTCCCCGGCGCTATATCTCCATGAACCCAAACTGGTGTGCGTTCCCATGTTGACCGAAGTGCTAAATCCCAAAGGTGCTTTAATAATGTTTCATCAAAAACGTCCTTATTATTTTCAATAGCCACTCTCGCTTCGTCATCATATACAGATATAAGCCCGCCTCGGTAAAAATTATGTGCTCCAGCTATTGGTCCGTTACTCGCATCAATTGATTGTAATTCTATTAAAAATGCTCCTAAGTCCGCTGCAAATTCATCTAAGTCACGAACATTTTCTTTCGTAACCGTCTCTCCTTCTATCCATTTATTAATAGACCAAGGCCACGGATACTCTTCAGACGGATTCCCTTTCGCAATTGGTGCAGAAATTGGTAAAGAAAGTTCCTTACTTAATATAGGAAGCCACTTGTTTTCTTTCTCTACTTGAGGTGCATACGCTGCATCACTTGGTAATCTTACACTCATCTGTTTCCCTAAATGAAACGTTCTATTATCATGCCCGCTACATTTCACTGGCTTAATTTCTAAATGTGCCCATTCAAGAAACTGTTCTTGTACTAACCTTTTAGCTAACTCTGTGTTAATTGGATTCATTCACTTTCCTCCTTTTCTTTTGAAACTTACTAAGTCCATCCGTACTACCGATATATTCAAAACTACATCGTTTATAAAAATCATTCAACGTACGATTATGCCCAACACAATCTAACTTTAAATAATTTTTATCACATTGTACATTCTCGTCTATCCACTGTAAAATCCATTCTCCTATTTCATTCCCCTTATACTCCCGTTTCACCGCAAATCTATGAATATATAATGAATCCGAAACTTCCTCTTTACCATAAATACGTTCATCCCATTCATTTTGTTTAGGAGATGCTGTAACCGTACCGACAATTTCATCTTCTTTTAAAACAACATACGTATATTTCTCTCTTATACCTTCTAGTATTTCAGCTGTAGCTTCTTCTCCTAAAAGATACTGCCATTGATCCACTTCTTTATCTTGTAACCACTGTGCTACTTCTTTTAATAGAGTAATAATGCTTTCACTTTCATCTTCAGTGGCAATTCGAATTTTATATTCTTGAACTGTATTTCTCTCCATATTTCTGTTCCCCTTTCATATTACTACCATACTGACAAACGCGTTCTACCGTCGTTTTCATCTGTAATGTATTCTACATATAACCCTTGATTAAGTGCGTTTTCATACATCATTTCAATCACTTCTTGGTCTTTCGCATAAATTTGTATGTAATCACCATCCGCCACTAGAACGACTACTTCACACATACTCTCTTTAAATTCTTCATGTGTTTCAATTTCCCCTAGTACTTCTCCTTTTGGATATGCTTTTAAATCTACAAATATAAGATAATATATGCTTTCCTTTAATAGTTTTTTAATTCTGAGCCTTTCATGACCTCGTTATCTTCTGAAAATAATTCTGGACCTAATCCATTCCCCACTATTAAATAAGATTCCTCATTACCCACTTTCCAATCAAACGCAGTAATATCAATTGGCTTTAACACTTTCCAAAGTAGATTATCGTATCCACCTGGAATATCTACTGTAATTCCTCTTTTCATTTGTTTGCTCCTTCTTTATGGACCATGAATAATCATCTCTTTTTCTCAAATAAAAACAGTAATTATTACCTAATCAAGCATATTATTCGTTGAAAAGCAAGTAATTCCCAATGGTTCGCTCCAGTTTTAAATTAAATATATAAATGCACCTCAGCGGTTAAACATAACTGAGGTGCTTTTTCTTTTATTTATTTTTTTAGTAATTCACTTCGTTTTCACAAAATAATATAAAAACCACACCGCATGATTTTGTTCATCCGCAGCTATTCTACGCAACAACTCTTTCAGATGCGCATCCGATGTTTCGTCTGAAATTTCTAAATAAAAATCCACTGTCTTTTGTTCATCTTGTATAGCGAATTCTAATCCTTGTAAGTACGTATTAGGGCAATCTTCTGTAATCTGTGGTTTCGGCTGTCTGCCAGTTAAATTCGTATAGATTTGTACAAAATGATGAAAATGTCTTATTTCATCATTACGGATTTCAAGAATTTGTTTTCGTTCCACCTCATTTGGAGCCATGTTAGCTAATTTAGCGTAGCAATTTATAGCGCTATACTCTCCATTAATTGCTTTTTCAATATCACTAATCAGCTTATCATTCTGTCTATACCAATCATGATAATTCGAATTATACATCGTATCCCCTCCATTATTTCGCATAACATTTTATGCAATTTGAAATAGTAGGAGCATGTATATATACAGGGACAGAATGGACCCATTCTTATAATCCTTTACTCCAATCCCCCTTTAAAAATATTGAAAAAGCCTAGTTATCACTGTTTTCGTTTCCTATCGATTAAACATTCTATAATGATTTCACAAAAAAAAGAACGTTTCACTACTAGTGAAACGTTCTTTATCTTTTAAGCGTTTAATTCAGTTTTATGTTCCTTTATTGCACTACGTTTGAAAGCAGTTGCTAAAATGATAACCATACTTACCACACCAATCCAAACGAGCACAATAACAGGTGTATTCCAGCTTAACCCTTTTCCAAAGAAGAATATTTCCCTGAGTCCTTCGATCATAAACCGCATTGGCAACCATGAGTGCACCCAATCTTGATAAAATGACGACAACATTTCAGGTGCTAACGATAATAACGGTGCTCCAAAGAATAGTAATAGAGCGAATAACCCGATTCCCTTTAGTCCGACTAATGAAAGTACCGCAGAAATCATTAAGAGGAAGCTAAAAGAAGTAATGGATAAAAATAAAGCCGTATCCGAGAAATTCGGGATATTTAATCCTACCATTCCATCCGCTATCCATGTAAGACCAAATCCAATTACAAGCGCTGCAACTGCTCCTGTTACTATTTGTTTTACTTTTAATACAAAGTTTTCTTTTCTTGTACCTACCGGCATTTTACTAATGGCAATAAAGATGATTGCTGCGCTCGCTAAACTTGCAATCCATAACGGTTGGAATAAAGAAATTGGCGAGTTACCGTTCGCACTATTTTTTCCGATTTCATTTACATTTGTCACTTTCTTCGTAATTGGTGTTACTACATTTGCAACTTGATCTGCTGTTAATGTAGTTCCTTTTGCTTTAAATCCTTCTAATAGTTGTGTACGAACATTATTGTTCATATTATCAACTACGCCATTTAACATTTGCCCTGCCATAGTTGAAGCAGCCATATTCATTCCTTGATTAATATATATTTCTACCTCTGGCGAAGATGGCTGTGGTGTTCGTAACAATGCTTGTTTTACGCTAAAGTCTTTCGGAATGACTAATGCTGCGTAATACTCTTGATTATTTAAACCTTTTTGAACTAATTCCTTATTTTTTACTTCCACCCATTTCACCGCAGGTTCTTCATCCGTTTTTGATGTTTTTTTGATCATATCAACAATCGTTTGCCCCATATTCATTTTCGCTTGATTCGGAATTTCCACTCCTTGATCCTCATTCACAATTGCTATTGGCAAGTTTTTCGGCTTAGGTTGAACTGTTGGAAATAACGTTAATGAAAAAATAAAAACAACAAGTAGTGCAATGACTGGTGACAAATATAAAAGCTTATTTTTAAACATTTTCTGTTCTCCTCCTTTAATTTCAGTTACAATAAATGAACAGCGTGTTGTTTATTTATATTTTGAATTATATGTTTGAGCTAAATCTTATTCAATAATCAAAAATCGTGAATGTGTCGGTTATAAGACACATTTTTGAAATGTGTTGACTAAAATTAAGGAGGGACATGCTTTGCGCGATAGTAATTTAGATTTGCGTGTTATTCGCACAAAAACTGCCATACGAAATGCATTAGTGGAGTTAATTGAGGAAAAAGGTTTTGAAGCAATTACGGTGAAAGATATTACAACGAAAGCGAACATAAATCGAGGTACTTTTTATACACATTATCAAGATAAATTCGATTTAATGACGAAATGCCAAGAAGAAATTATGCATGAGTTTTCTAGCATTGCAAAACGGAAATTTCCAGAAGTTATTGCTGACCTTGGGTCAAATCCTTCCCCAACGACGCCGTTTGTACTTATCGCTTCTATTCTTGAATTTCTAAATGAAAATAGTGATTTTATGAAAGCTGTACTAAGCCCAAAAGGAGATTTATCTTTCCAAACAAAACTGAAAGATTTTATGTGGAAAACACTATTTGAAGATACAAACGGTGCTCTCATTAATAAGGAGAATTTACTTGTTCCAAGCCAATACTTAGCTTCTTATATGGCATCTGCTCATATAGGTGTCATTCAACAATGGTTAAATAATGGACAAAAAGAAACACCTGAGGAAATTGCTCATATTTTATCAACAATCGCAATTCATGGTCCTTTCTATGCAGCTGGCTTAAAGAAATAAGCCAGCTGCATAGAAACATGTTTTAATCAATCTCAATTACATCAATAAACTTAAAAATTCTTTTATTACGAAAAACATCCGTACAAGTAATCGTCTCATTTAATGGATTTATATCAACTACTGTTATGTAATTTTCATATAAATGTAAGCGTATTTTCATTGAAATAATACCCTTTACCAAACTTCTAGGCTGAGTAGTTACTATTATTTTATTAATAACTTTAAATTTATGTTTCTATGAAAAAAGCTGTTGAAAGGAATCCCCTTCAACAGCTTCTCCATTATTAACGATATAAACGAACTGCACCTGCAGAATTATCATCTGCTTGTCCAACTACTTCAAATTTCAATCCAAGTTTCGGTACATTACGCCCTGCATCTGGGATTAAGTTGTTCATATAAGATTTCGAATCATCAAACTTCGTTACACCTGGTAATCCTTTAGACTCAAATGTTCCGCGTGATGGAGATACAACTTTCCACGCTGGTGTTTGGTTAAAGGAGAACGCAGCATCTGCAATTTGATATCGTGTACTATTTTTAACAGTTGGTTTACCGTTTAACGTTCCAACAATTGCCTCTGGGTGAGAGTCAACAACTCCTAAGAAACCTTCGCCTGGATGAATACCAACCCAGTTATCTGTAAAGCTAGAGTCTGCATACCATACAACAAGACCTGTATTGTACGGTACACCGCTGCTATATTTTAACGCTTCATCAGCACCAGCATAGTTTCTCCACTCTAAATAGTAGTTATGTTTCTTCTTATAAAAGCCGTCTGATACAACGAAACCGTTTAATTTAAATTGTGGTTCACCTTCTGCATCATCAGAGAACACAACTTTTCCATCGACAGTTAATGTTGCATTATCAAGAGTAAAACCACTTGGTGCCGTAGCACCATCTGTAATGTATTCGAATACTAATTTTACTTTTTGACCTTTAAATTTGCTTAAGTCATATGATTTATCTATCCATTTTCCTTCTGTTGTGTCTAGACCATTTTTAACATTCTTTTCACCAATTCGATCCACTAACGTTTTCGTACCATCTTCTGTCACAGCATGTACTTCAAGGAAGTCCCAACCAGTTTCAATTTCATACAATGATTTGTAATCAAACTTCGTATTTGTTGCATTTGTTAAATCAAACACTGGCGTTTCTAGTGTCGTATGAAGATCATCTCCTTTTGTACTAAAGTAATATTTCTTACCAAATGCAGGCTCAATACCTTTTACATCTTTATCTGGTAAGTTAACACGAACGAGACCAGGACGAGCTGATTTCGTTACACTTTGATCTAAGTATGTCGCAAAACCGATACCGCGATTTAATTTATCATAGTCAGCCTCTACAATATTCGCCCAGTTTCCGCCAATGTTCTTTTGAAAGAACTCTTTGTTTTGCGGAGAGAAACTTGGTGGCGTTGAACCTGCAATTTTACCTGCCCAGCTGCCGCCGCTCATAACAGACCAAGAGTTAATCGGCTCACCTGATCCAGAGTATTGCGTATCATACTCATCTGGAAGACCTAAATCATGACCAAACTCATGTGCGAATACACCAACTGCTCCGTCTTCTGGCTCAATTGTATAATCGTATGCAGCCATTTTACCGCCATAGTTATCAACTTTTGATTTTGTTCCATCAATTGGATATGGGTTTCCAAGGTTCCATCGATGTGACCAAATTGCGTCGTCACCTAATCTACCACCGCCTCCATCTTGACCAACTCCAGCGTGAATGACCATTAAGTGATCAATAAGACCATCTGGTTCGTTTTTATTTCCGTCTCCATTACTGTCATATTGATCGTATTGGTCAAATTCTGATAAATCCATACCGCTTGCTACAGCTGCATCTAATGCCTCTTTTACAAGATCACGAGGTCCTTTTGGTCCTTTATTATCATGACCGCCATCGCCAGCATCTGCACCATAATCCGCTGCTTTACCAGGAACTGTTAACCACTTTGTTACTGTTCCATCGACGGTATAACTGCCGCCTGATTGCTGTTCATAATATTGTTTAAATGTTGGAATTTTTGAACCATCAAAGAGTGTAAATGGCTCATCACCAAATAACATTTTTTGATAATGTTCTGGATTAAAATCATTTGAATACATATAACCTGGTACTTGATCAATATTGTTATGCTTAAAGTCAGCAAACTCTACTAGCAATACAAGTACTTTATCTTTACGAACAGGCCCATTATATTCTTTTTGCTTCGCTGAACTAGTTGGTACTTTTCCGTTTAATCCACCTTTAACCTGCTCTTGCCCAGCTACTGGACCACCAGCAGGTTGTTCAGCTTTTTCTTTCATATCTGCTTTTGCATCTTTCACTTTTTTCAAAACGTCAGAAGCTTCTCTCGAGACACTGTCCCCCGCTGCTGGTTCTTTTCCAGCATTCTTGCCTTTTTTCTTCTCTACGTATTTTTCAACAGCTTTTAATGTGTCTTCTTTCGACGCAGATTCACTAATTACACCACGCTGCTTCAACGCGTCTCCTAAACGGTCCTCTTGAATTAAATTTTCATCAATTGGACTTAAAGATCCTACATTAGACGGCGTTGCCGCATAAACAGATTGACTACTAAATCCAAATGTGCAACTAAGCACAGCTGTCGCCGCAAGCGTAGACAGCACCTTAAAAGGCTTTTTCTTCATCCCTATTCCTCCCCATTATTAAATACGTCCCAACGTTTATATAGTAAAGAATATTCTAATAATTTGCAATATACTGTCTTATTTTGTGATATTTTTGAAAATATTCTTTGTTTTAGATTGATATACATTCTGATTCATCGATTTTTATAGTTGCTTCTTTCATGTGAATTAGAATCGTGGCATGTATGTTTTCTTCTACGACAGGGACATTCAAAGAAACCCAATTCACATACTCATTTTTATTTCATTCTTTAGTTTCAGTTGATAGTAGCAGGCTAAAAAAATAAAGAGATCGTCCACTATATTTAGTGAATGATCTCTTTATTTATCTAAAGTACAACTACAATATTTCAATATACCCTTCTGTTCCATGCACCCGAATTCGTTGCCCATCTTTTATTAGTTTCGTAGCATGCTCTACCCCGACTACTGCTGGTAATCCATATTCACGTGCAATAACTGCTCCGTGTGTCATGAGTCCGCCAACTTCAGTGACTAACCCTTTTATAGACACAAATAATGGTGTCCAGCCTGGATCAGTAAATGCCGTAACTAATATATCTCCATCTTCTAAATTCGCTTCTTCCATGTTTAAAATAACACGAGCTCTCCCCTCAATCACTCCAGAAGAAACAGGTAAACCTACTATCGCTTCGACCGGGAGATTTTCTCGTTTATATTTACCTATAATAATTTCACCATCAGACGTAATTACACGCGGCGGCGTTAGTTTTTCATATAATTTGTACTCATTTTTCCGATTATTGATGACCTCGTAAGTTAGTTTATTTGTGCGAACGACTTCGTGAAGTTCTTCAAAAGTCAGATAGTATATATCTTCTATTTCATGAATAACGCTATTTTGCATGAGTTGCTCGGCTTCTTTCAGTAATGCCTGCTTATATATGAAATAACGATTAATCATTCCGTATTTTGGATATTCACGATAACCAGTGAAATTCCGGATTAAACTGATCATTCGCTTCGTCTCTTCTACTTTTTGTACGCCATCTGGTACATGCTGCAATCGATTCAATAAATCTTCTCCTTTTTTCAAAGCTTCCTGCAGCCCTTCTTCAAATTTCCGCTTACTAGCACCAGCTTCAAAGTCTCTTATATTATTTAAAATCATTGGGATAATTGTAGTTGGCTTTTCACTCCAGCGCGTTTTCGTAATATCGATTTCTCCGCTACATCTCATTCCGTATTTATTCAGAAAAGCATAGATTGCATCTCGGGCTTTCTCCCCACCTTTAAACTTAACTAGTTCATCTAAAAAGCTGTCATCTTTTATATGCTGTAAATACTCAATGACTTCTGGATACGGTCGAATCACATCTGCAACATCCAATAATGCTAGCCCCATTTCTGACGTAATATTGTTTTGTACAGATTGTGAAAGTATGTCTGCTACATTTTTTTCACCTAGCCATTGCTCCATCTTTTCATTGATCCATGATGAAGCAACCATACCTGCCATAATTACAGCTATACTTTGCGGGTTAAATAATACTTTCCGTAATTGCTGGATGTCTTCCAAAATAAAATCAAGTACATCCACCCCTGATTTCGTTTGAATGTTTTGTTTTAACTCTTCGATCGAGGCTTGACTATTCTTTATTAAATCCGTAACGATTGCTGGATCATTTTCGATTTGTGGTTGCGAACTTGCAGATGGCATACTTTTACCAACACTTTTTTCTTTTTCATCATCCGGTAACAATTTGATAAAATCATCTCGCTCTATTACAGTCGTTAATGCATCTTTGATGAGCGGATCCGATTTTCCTAAAGTATTGATTAAGAACTCTCTGCTAGCAGGTGAAGCTAATCTTTGTGTAGCATCAACAAACAACCTTCCCCCCGCTTTACGCATAGGCGCACGAGTCGTTAACAGGAAAAAAGACAACCCTAGTGGTTTCATTGCATCAGTCATCATTTGTTGGTGACCAACCGATATATATACATGATTTTCTTGATCATTTGCTTCTGGAATTGGATATAAAGTCGTGATAGGTCGACTTTGGACAATATAAAATGTATCATCAACTAAACACCATTCAATATCTTGCGGACAACCAAAATAAGCTTCAATCTGTCTGCCGATCTGTGCTAGTTGTAATATTTGTTGTTCCGTAAGTGTTTGAATCTTTTGCTGAGTGAGATCGATCTGTTTTGTCTCTGTTCCGCCCTCTTTTAAGGCATAGATAGCCAATTTTTTAGTTGCGATCATCTTATCGACGATTTCCCCTTCTTTTACTTTATAATTATCAGCAGAGACCAGTCCTGATACTAATGCCTCACCAAGTCCAAAACTGGCATCAATTGATAGCACCTTTCGATTAGAAGTAATCGGGTCAGCAGTAAATAAAATTCCCGAAGCCTGCGGGAAAACCATCCTTTGAACGACAACACATATAGAAACTTGACTGTGTTCAAAACCATTTTGCATTCGGTAAATGACCGCTCGATCTGTAAATAAAGAAGCCCAACACTTTCTTACATGCTGCAAGATTGCTTCTTTTCCGATGATATTTAAATACGTATCTTGTTGACCAGCAAACGAGGCATATGGTAAATCTTCAGCAGTAGCACTAGAACGTACTGCATAAGCATGTTCATTTCCAAAACGAGAGAGATAACGAGCTACCACTTCCGCTACATTAGAAGGAATTTCTACTTCCATAATGGTTTCTCTAATCTTCTTACTGATTTCACCAATTTGATCTCGGTCCTCAATTTTTAGCCTTGTTAATTGATTCAACAAAGCTTGAAACGCTTCATTTTGCTCGATTGCTTTTTCATATCCTACCGTTGTAACACAAAACCCTTCTGGCACTTGTATACCTTGAATATTTGATAACTCCCCTAAATTCAAGCCTTTTCCGCCAACGAGCGAAAGCTGCGTTTTTTGTATTTCCTGAAAATCGAGAACGAAAGAACTCATTCGGCACCTCTCCTTACTATTCGTGTGCTATTGATTGTAGCAAGAGTAAATGAGAATAAACAGTCTATTTTGACCGTTAATTACATGATATAATTAAGTTAGGAAGAGATAATTATTTTTATTTCCCCTCCCTCTAATTCACTTCAATTACATCAACAAACTTAAAAATTCTTTTATTACGAAAAGCATCCGTACAAGTAATCGTCTCATTTAATGGATTTATATCAGCTACTGTTATGTAATTTTTATATAGATAGCCATCTTTATAATATGTAAGTAAAACCTCTTCCTCACCTAAAAATGAACATAATAGCTTATTTTCAATCATTTCTTTTGCATCTTGCGTTAAGATTGGACGCGGGACTTTCGTTTGCTCATGTATCATTTCTTTAATAGTTACGAACTGCTCTGGCATACTAGCAAACGGTTGCCACTTTACCATGCCTCTTCCTTTTGGCATATTAGCATTCTTCACGATTTATGACCTCCTAATAATGTGTTTCTATATCTTGCTGTTGCGACGCTCGTGTAGGAAATCCCCCGTAAAATACTGTTCTTACCAAATCGTGTTCGAATCTCGTCCATGACCTTCGTTAATCGCATTTCTTTTTCTCTTTGTATAATGTTATCGAAAAGTGAAATTTGTTCTTCTCCTTCATTTATTAAATTTGTTAACGAAATACTTATCGATCGAATCGGCTCCCCCGTATGACGCTCATATAAAAAATATGTACAAATATTATAAATATCCAGCGTTAAATTTGTTGCCCGGTTTAACGTATGCGCCTTTCTTATTCCCCCGCCATATTCCTTGCTATACCCGACTGAAAAATGGATTGTTTGAGCACATTTCTTTTCTCTTCTCAACCTATAACAAACTTCTTCTATATGCTCTAATAAAATAACGACGAATTCTTCTATCGAGTAATCACGAAATAATATTTGGCTCTTCGCTATAGATGTTGTCGCTGGAACATATTTCTCTGCTATTCTGCTAAAATCAATCCCATTACTATGCAGATGTAATTCTTCTCCTATTACACCGAAAGATTGCTTTAAATATTTCAAAGGATACTGCGCTAATTCTCCAATTGTATGTATACCTTTTCGATTCAATTTCATTTCAGTTTTATACGATATACCCCAAAATTTACTGAGCGGTCTAATGCTCCATAACTTCTCGGGTATATCGTCATATGTCCAATGCGCTATTCCATCTTTATTCTTTTTCGCTTCAATATCCATTGCTACTTTACTCAATAATAAATTCGGCCCGATACCAATCGTACTTTCAATCCTTGTACGTTCATATATTTCTCGCTTGAACTTTAATGCAAACTCACACGGGTTACTCGCAAATAAATGAATACTTGCAGTCATATCCATGAAAAACTCGTCGATACTATATTGATGAAAATCTTCCGGTGCAACATATTGCAAAGCTAAACCTGTTATGTAAGTTGAACACTTCATATACGTATGCATAATCGGATTCACAATAATAATATCTGGCCGCTTTGGTATTTCGTACAAACGTGCCATCTTCTTTATTCCTAATGCTTTTAATGGTGGTGTTGCCGCTAATACGATCGACCCACTCCGATTTACATCTCCTACAACAGCCAATTTTGTATAACGTGGATCAAGTCCTTTTTTAATACATGATACGCTCGCATAAAAGCTACGAAGATCTACACAAAGAATAATTCGATTTGGCAATAGAGAATAATCATACAAGGGAATCACTCCTAACAAAAGAACATTTGTTCTTATTATATACGAACTTACGTTCTTTTAAAAGGTGTTTCCATGAAAATTTTGGTTAAAATAACCGTACTTTAAAAACCTGTTTTAAGAAAAACTTAAGGAATTTCCCTCTATATTCATAAGAAGTTTTTTCTATACTGAAAAATGTAAATACGCAAAAGGAGAAACAATAATGAAGAAATTTGCACTTTGCATAATAGGAATAAGCCTTCCTATATACTTACTACCTTTCATGTTACGCGGGGGTTTGGACAGATTTAATCCGATTGCTGAAGAAAAAAATGTATACGCCATTGCGAAGGGATATGGCGTTCCGGATTATAATCATAATGGAAGAGCTATGTACTCATTAAAATGTGTTGATGAATCAAGGAATGAGAAAGAATATACAGTAGGAACTAACACTCCTAATGACTTTATAAGAAAAACTCACTTAAAAATTCATGTGAAAGGCAGGTATGTTTATTCTTATGAGGTCATTTCTGAAAAGGATATTCCGGAGAAAATAAAGGGACAATTGTAATATAGTATATAAACAAAAAAGCCGATTTCTTTATCGTATAGGAAATCGACTTTTGGCTTAGTTATTGATTTAGTAATAAAAAATCACCAGTGCTTTTATTAGTAAAATTAGATAACATTTTAGATTACATGTAAATAGACTTTATTGTAATTTTGTTTCGCTATTAGTGTATTACAAGTTATTTTACTTTTTCACTCTACCTATATATAATAATCCATTAGAACGGTTACCATTCATTGTTACGTACTCTACTTTTTCATACTCTAATTTCTCAAAAGTATTTGTCCATTCCTTTACACGTTTTTCACTATGATGGCGCAAAATAGCTCCATCATATAATTCAAATACGCCATAAGTGCCATACTTATCAACATACTGTTCATAGCGTGTTTTATTTCTTTCATCCTCATTTAGTAAAAAATCATTAATATAAATAATACCTTCTGGTTTTAATACCCGTTTAATTTCATTTAAAATAGAATCCTGTTCTTGATTTTGGTATACACAGGTTAGAACTGCAAATAATAAAACGGAATCAAAAAAATTATCCGGGAAGGGAAGTTTCCCGCTTTTAATAATATTAAAATCAATAGCTATATCATTTGATTTAGCCCGTTTAATCATTTCTTCTGAAAAATCCACACCATATAAATTCGTAAATTGTTGTTCTTTTAGTTCAAGTAATGTTCTTCCGTACCCGCATCCATAGTCCAATAAGATTGAATCCTTATTTACATACTTTGAGAATAAGTCAAGTTGAAAAGGTGTCGTGAATTCTTTTTCATTTGCTACTCCATTCCAATATTCTTTTTGTTTATTCATATGTGACAACATTCCTTTCCCATAAATTCCCTTGATTATATTCCTAACAAAAAGAAAAAAACAGTCTTTACATTCATTTGTGTATTTGATACAAATCTGAAATAACTATAAAAAACACTATCCTTTCCTATGATTTTACAGAAAGAATAGTGTTTTTTTCATTTCAGGGTAATCTATTTTCTTAACTTGATGGGTATGTGATGCTACCCCACACCCATCAACTTAAGGGATATATTTATACAAAATGCGGTCTTTTCACGTAGTATTTTATTATCGTTTATAGATGTTATAAAAGTAGGCATATCAAATAAACCCTGACGGGTTTGAATTTTTTTACTATGCTACCTGATGAGTAGAAGTGGTATACTCATAGACAACACCCAAAA
>NZ_LDUK01000043.1:0-48332 GCF_001043575.1 Bacillus sp. LK2 | reverse complement strand
CGTTCAGTTTTCAAAGAACTTGTCTGCCGCTCAGAAGCGACTTTATCAATATAACATTTTGTTATATTTTCGTCAACAACTTTTTTTAATAAGTTGTTTTTCATTTGTTTCTTGTGTTGTCTTCCGTGACAACGAATATAAATATACCAGTTTGATTATTAAAATGCAATAGTTTTTCTAATAAAATTTTTAACTTAGTAAAAAACTATAAAAACAGTACATTTCTTCTATATAAATATAGTTTTGTTAATCCATTATCCATTTAATGAGCAATGACCTCATCTTCCTTTCAATAGAAGATTCCCTCCCCCTCGCTAATTATCCCGTCTCCAATAAAGGAATAAAAAAAGCTTTGGAGAAATCTCCAAAGCTTAGTCTTGTTTATGACGCATAGCCGGGAATAACAGTACGTCACGAATAGATGGTGCATTTGTTAATAGCATAACTAGACGATCAATACCAATTCCTAACCCACCTGTAGGAGGCATACCGTACTCAAGAGCTTCAATATAATCATCATCCATCATATGTGCTTCATCATTACCTTGTTCACGCTCTTTTAATTGAGCTTCAAAACGTTCTTTTTGATCAATTGGATCGTTTAACTCAGTGAATGCATTTGCATGCTCACGAGCAACAATAAATAATTCGAAACGATCTGTAAATCGTGGATCTTCATCATTCTTTTTCGCAAGTGGTGAAATCTCTACCGGGTGGCCATAGATAAATGTAGGCTGAATTAATTTATCCTCTACCTTTTGCTCGAAGAATTCATTAATAATATGACCAACTTCCATTGTATCTTTAATTTCTACACCATGTTCTTTTGCAAGTTCACGCGCTTCTTCTACACTCATTGTATTCCAGAAATCCGCTCCAGAATATTGTTTAATTGCATCTACCATATGAAGGCGTGTCCATTCTGGCTCTAGATTGATTTCTTGATCACCATATTGGATTGTTGTTGTACCTAGTACTTGTTTCGCAATATGAGCAACCATATTTTCTGTTAGTTTCATAATATCTTTATAATCGGCATACGCCTCATATAGTTCAATCATCGTAAACTCAGGGTTATGACGTGTTGATACACCCTCATTACGGAATACACGGCCAATTTCATAAACTTTTTCTAATCCGCCCACAATAAGACGTTTTAAATGAAGCTCAATTGCGATACGCATATATAATTCCATATCTAATGCATTATGATGTGTAGTGAAAGGACGAGCAGACGCTCCACCCGCAATTGCATGCATCATAGGTGTTTCTACTTCAAGATAACCATTATCGTCTAAGTATCTTCTCATCTCACGAATGATTTTACTACGAGTAACGAATGTTTCACGACTTTCCATACTTGTAATTAAATCTAAATAACGTTGACGGTAACGTTGTTCAATATCTTTTAATCCGTGATATTTATCCGGTAATGGACGAAGAGATTTCGTTAATAACGTAAAGCCCGTTGCCTTTACTGAAAGTTCTCCAACATTCGTTTTGAAAACTTTACCTTCAATCCCTACTAAGTCACCTAAATCCGCTGTCTTAAACAATTCATACTCTTCATCCCCAACAGCATCTTTACGAACATAGATTTGAACTTGCCCATGTAAATCTTGAACGTGCGCAAATCCCGCTTTTCCTTTACCGCGTTTTGTCATAATACGACCAGCGATAGAAACAGAGATTTCTTTCTCTTCTAATTCTTCTTTAGAGAACTCTCCATATAAGCTTAATAAGTCGTTTGTTGAATTCGTACGTTCAAAGCGTTTACCGAACGGATCGATCCCTTGTTCACGTAAGTTATGTAACTTTTCACGACGAACAAGCAATTGGTCGTTTAATTCTTCGTGGTTCATGTTATCCATGATATTGATATCACTCCAGCTCTATTTAATTTTACAATATATACAGTATAGCATTTTCTACTCAACTAGAAAAACTGCCAGCAACTAACTGGCAGCTCTTCTTTCTTTCACGTAATTATAGGAAGTGTACAAAGGAATGTCAATCTTCCATGTTCCCTTATTAGCCAACGTAAATTGTTTGTTGTTTCGCTTCTACCTCTTCTACAAATGCACCTAATAAATTCGCAAGGTCTTCACGTGTGTTACACGTATTGATACCATTACGCACGCTCGCATTACCACGAACACCTTTTAAATACCAAGCTGCGTGCTTTCTCATCTCTCTTACAGCGATATTTTCGTTCTTTAAATCGATAAGACGATCTAGGTGCAACATACATACATCAATTTTCTCACGCACTGTTGGTTCCGGCATTAATTCGCCTGTCTCTAAATACTTTACCGTACGATAAATCATCCATGGGTCTCCAAGAGCAGCGCGGCCAATCATAACACCGTCTACACCAATTTCATCAAGCATACGCTTTGCATCTTGTGGTGTTTCGACATCACCATTTCCGATAACCGGGATATTTACAGCTTGCTTTACTTGTTTAATAATATCCCAATCTGCTTTCCCTTCATACATTTGCACTCGTGTACGCCCATGAACCGCTACCGCTTGCCCACCAGCACGCTCAACAGCTTTGGCATTCTCTACTGCAAAAATATGATCTTCATCCCAACCAATACGCATTTTAACTGTAACTGGCTTTTCAACAGCGTCTACAACTGCCGCTACCATTTCATATATTTTATTTGGATCTAAAAGCCACTTTGCTCCCGCATCACACTTAGTGATTTTCGGTACTGGGCAACCCATATTAATATCAATAATGTCTGCTGTCGTATATTTATCTACGTATTTCGCAGCATCTACAAGAGTTTCTTTCTCTCCACCAAAAATTTGTAAACTTAATGGTTTTTCTCTCTCATCGATATATAACATATCTAATGTTCTTTTGTTATTAAGTAATATTGCCTTATCACTTACCATTTCAGCACAAACTAAACCTGCACCGAATTCTTTTACTGTCAAACGGAATGCAGAGTTACACACTCCCGCCATCGGTGCTAATACAACCGGATTTTTCATCTCAATATTTGCAATCTTTAACACTCGACTTACTCCTTCCATCATAGTCACTTTGGCATTAGTTCATCTATTGAGACCTTTAATGCTTTAGCAACTTCTACTACAAAATCTTGGGAAGGCGATCGATTCCCTCTCTCAACTTCACCTAAAACAGATACAGATACCCCTAATTCTTTAGCAAAACCTTCTTGCGTATAGCCTTTTAGCTTTCGAAAAGCACGAATGCGTCTTCCCCATTTTTCTGCTTCCATACCGTTACTCCCTCTCGCCTTTTCATTTCTTCTACTTGTGAACGTGAAATGTCTTGTTTTATATCTTGATTAATCTCTAACAACGGAACGATAACAAAAGCTCTTTCAAACATCCGCGGATGCGGAACAATAAGATTCTCTGCTTCAATATTTTCTTGATTATATAGTAAAATGTCAAGGTCGATGGTCCTCGGACCCCACCTAATTTCCCTTTTTCTTCCTAGATCATTCTCTACTTTTTGTGTTATTTTCAATAATTCTTGTGGTGATAAATTGGTAGAAATTTTTATAACTAAATTCAAAAAGCAACTTTGGTCAGTATAGCCAACTGGTTCAGTTTCATATACAGATGAAATATCGTCAACTTGGATATAAGGGTTTTTGTTTAAAAACTGAATCGCTTCAGTTAAATAAGTATAACGCTCTCCAATATTTGAACCTAACGCAATGTACGCTATATTATTCATGAACGTTCTCTCGTAATTTCTACCGCTACAGCACGATAATGCCCCGGTATCGGCGGATCCGGTTTAATAACCTTTATCGTACATCGTGAAATACTCTCATATTGTGCCAATATATCTGTAGCGATATTTTCAGCGATACTCTCCACAAGCTTATACGTTCTATCTTCAACAACTTTCCTACATAATTCGAAAAGCTCTCCATAATTGACAGAATGCTCTAAGTCATCACTTTCTCCCGCACGCTTTAAATCCAATTCCACCGTTAAGTCCACTTTAAATCTCTGACCTAGCTTATTTTCTTCCGGGAATACACCATGATAACCGTAAAACTCCATATCATGGACATAAATTTTATCCAATTACTTTCCCCCCTTACCAATCATCGCATCCATCATCTTAGCCATACGCGCCATTTCTTTTACATCGTGAACACGAACAAACTCACAACCTTTTTCAATACCAAGGCAAACGGTAGCACCCGTTCCTTCAAGTCGTTCCTCCACCGGTAAATCTAATACATGTCCAATAAAGGATTTTCTTGAAGTACCTAATAGAACCGGATAACCTAGTACGTTTAACTGCTCTAAATTGCGCATCGCTTCTAAATTCTGTTCAGGTGTTTTTGCAAAACCGATACCTGGGTCTAAAATAATGTTCTCATCTCGCACACCAGCATCTTTAGCAATTTTAATACTCTCATGCAAATCAGCAATCATATCAGCCATTAAGTTACGATAATTCATATTATCGCGATTATGCATTAAGATAATAGGCACATCATAATAGGCTGCAACTTCAGCAATCTTCGGTTCTGCCTTCGCTCCCCAAATATCATTAATAATATGAGCACCAGCTTCAATCGCTTGTTTCGCAACCTCAGCTTTATACGTATCAATAGAAATAGGCAACTTCACTTCTTTTGAAACTGCCTGAATCATCGGAACAACTCGCTTTATTTCTTCTTCTACTGAAACTTTAGCGAAACCCGGGCGAGTAGATTCGCCACCGATATCAATAATATGAGCACCTTCGTTTTTCATTTCTTTCGCATGGCGCACCGCGGCATCTACTTCGTTGTAACTCCCACCATCAGAAAATGAATCTGGCGTTACATTTAAAATTCCCATAATTAATGTCTTTTCATTTAAATTCAATGTATATTCGCCGCAGCGCAAATCATAATCCCACTTCAAACTACACATCTCCTCTTCGCAATTCATTTCTGCTCCACAATTGCTCTCTCTGCATTTCATAAAGATCCATAAATCTTTTTGTAACCATCCCCACTTTACCCGGGAAATCTTCCCCCTCTATATGACAAAGAGGGACAATCTCTTGAATGGAGTTTGTTACGAATACTTCATCCGCTGAAAGCAATTCATCTTTTGTAAAGAAACCTTCCTTTACTTCTATACCTTGCTCTTCAGCAACCTTTATAATAAACGCACGAGTGATTCCGTTTAAAATCCCTGTTTCTAATGAAGGAGTATACAAAGTATCTCCTTTAACAAAAAAGAGATTCGAAACAATCCCCTCTGCAACATAACCTGTTTCTGTAAGGAAAATACCTTCCTTATTCACAACATTTCCAATTTCTCGTTTCCCTAAAATATTATTTAAATAATGATGGGACTTCAAGCGAAATGCACCCTCTGGTGTATTTCGTACTTGCTTTAAAACAACCCCTTCTTTTTCCACTACATCCCCCGGGGCCGCTAAAGGTTTTATAAAAACAATAACAGATGGCTCTTCATACATTTCTGTTTGCAATCCTATCTCGTCTATACCCGCCGATACATTAAAGCGCACATACGCATGCTTTAATCCATTCTTAACGAGTAGATTCTCCAAAATAAGCATTACGTCATCTTTTGTCATTGTCCATTTAATTTGCAATGTATCCAGCGCATCCATTAAACGTTCATAATGATCATCCAGCAAAAAGGGGTGACCATTATAAATACGAAACGTCTCAAAAACTCCAAGTCCATATAAGTAACCATGGTCATAAGGAGAAATTTTCGCTTCACTCGCTTCTACATACGCACCATTCACGTAAATTAACATGTTGTCACACTTGGACTATATTTACGAATAAAATTCTGTAACAGCTCTTTCCCATGAGAAGTCATAATAGATTCCGGATGGAACTGCACACCTTCAATCGGCAATGTTTTATGACGAAGTGCCATAATTTCTCCTTCTTCCGTCCAAGATGTTATCTCTAAACAATTAGGCAACGTCTCTTTTTTAACGATAAGAGAGTGATAACGTGTCGCGGCAAATGGATTTGGGATATCAGAAAAAATTGTCTGTCCATCATGATACATCAAAGAAGTTTTGCCGTGCATTAAACGTTCTGCCCTGACAACATCTCCTCCAAATACTTGCGCAATTGATTGATGCCCAAGACAAACTCCGAAAATCGGAATTTTACCTGCGAAGTATTTAATAACATCCATGCTAATCCCTGCCTCATTAGGGCTACATGGACCTGGTGAAATCATTAAAAAATCCGGTTTCATATTCTCAATATCTGAAATAGTCACTTCATCATTACGCTTAATAACAAGCTCTTGTCCAAGTTCCCCAAGAAACTGCACTAAATTAAATGTAAAAGAATCATAATTATCAATCATTAATATCATTTCTCTCACCTAACCGTTTCTTCGCTACTTTCTTTTGCACGCCATAAAGCGATTGCTTTTTTTAACGACTCTTTATATTCGTTTTTAGGATTCGAATCAATTACAATTCCCGCTCCCGCTTGTACATGTGCTTGTCCATCTTTGGCAAGCAATGTTCGTATTACAATATTCAATTCCGTATCTCCAGAATATCCAATCCAACCAATTGAACCTGTATAAATCCCTCGGCGAACAGGTTCTAATTCTTCAATAATTTCCATCGTACGTATTTTCGGGGCACCGGTAATTGTCCCACCAGGAAATACAGCCTTCACCAAATCGAAGGCATCTTTATCTTCTTCCACCTCACCACGCACATTAGAAACAATATGCATAACGTGTGAATATCTTTCAATCACCATAAATTCATCTACTTCAACAGTGCCATATTTACAAACCCGACCCAAATCATTTCGTTCCAAATCCACAAGCATCACATGCTCTGCTCTTTCCTTTTCGTTTTCAATTAATTCTTTCGCCAATTCTTCATCCTCTTGCTCGCTTGCGCCTCGAGAGCGCGTACCAGCAATTGGTCTTGTACTCACTTCTTTTCCTTGCTTTTTAATTAGCAATTCAGGCGAAGCACTAACGATTTGAAAATCTCCAAGTTCTAAGTAACCCATATATGGAGATGGATTAATTTCACGAAGACTTGTATAGATTTCTAGCGGATGTGTTTGTAACGTTCTTTCTTGTCTTGTCGATAAGTTTACTTGGAACACGTCACCCGCCCCAATATATTCTTGAATACGTTCAACAGCCTTCATAAAGCCTTCTTCTGTAAAAGCAACTGCTTCATTTTTCTCTTCAGGACATTTAAATGACATAGTCACTTCAGATGCTTCTTTCATCCAAAGATCCTTCCATTCATTTAATCGTTCTTCTGCCTCTTTATGCTCATCTACATAATGCGTAATAATCCATAATACTTTTTCTTTTTGATCATATACAAACACATCATCAAACAATAAAAAGAATATATCAGGTATATTAATGTCATCCTCTGCAAGAGAAGGTAACTTTTCAATATAACGGATACAATCATAACTAAAGTATCCAATTGCACCACCTTGAAAAGGTGGATACTTCGGATTATAATCCGTTTTCCATTTCTCCATATATTCTTGCATTAAATCTAATGGATTCCCATGTTCTATTGTTTCCTTACCACTTTCACTTATATGTAACGTCTCATTCTTCCCTTGAATTACCGCTACTGGATCCAGCCCAACAATGTTATAACGACCACCACGTCCACTTTCTAACAAAATATGTTGCGGCTTATCTTGGGAAAGAAATTTATATTGCTTAAAGAAATCTAACTGATATGGAATAGAAAGCGCTAAAGATTTTCTTCGTTGCATATCAACACCCCGTCTTCTTTTATCCCACCCTCTTAAGCTAACCAGCTCAAACTACATAAAGTTATTTATATAGAGAATGATTACACTCGAGGGCTAGTGAAAATAAATAAATTGTACTACTTCTTATTTTACATGAAGTTTTCTAGTCATTCACTCTTTTCCTATTTCCAACCCAAAAAGAAAAAGCATCCTTTTTCAAGGATGCTTTTTAAATCGCATTCAATTATGATTCAAATTGATAAAGCGGTGTACTTAAATAACGTTCACCATTACTTGGGATAATAACAAGTACCTTTTTTCCTTTACCTAATTTCTTCGCAACTTCTGTCGCTGCATAAATGACTGCTCCTGAAGAGATACCAACTAAAATACCTTCTTCTTTAGCTACTCTTCTCGCATATTCAAACGCTTGCTCTGTTTTCACTTGAATAATTTCATCATATACTTCTACGTCCAATGTCTCCGGAACAAATCCCGCTCCAATTCCTTGAATTTTATGCGGTCCTGGCTTCCCTCCAGATAACACTGGTGAATCCGCAGGTTCTACCGCATAAATTTTAATATCGTTATACGCTTCTTTCAGCACTTCACCGGCACCTGTAATTGTTCCACCTGTACCAATACCCGCGATAAACGCATCTAATTGATCACCCATTTGTTCAACAATTTCTGGACCCGTCGTTAAACGATGGATTTCTGGATTCGCTTGGTTTTGAAATTGTTGCGGTATAAAGTAACCATGTTCTTTCGCTAATTCAGTCGCTTTACGAATCGCTCCGCCCATTCCTTCAGGCCCTGGAGTCAATACTAATTCAGCACCATAAGCACGTAATAAATTACGTCGCTCGATACTCATTGTTTCTGGCATTACTAAAATCGCCTTATATCCTTTAGCAGCCGCTACCATCGCTAAACCAATACCCGTGTTACCACTTGTCGGTTCAATGATTGTATCGCCTTCTTTTAATAATCCTTTCTTTTCAGCATCTTCGATCATAGCTAACGCAATACGATCTTTAACACTGCTCCCCGGATTCATAAATTCTAATTTTAAGTATACATCTGCGCTATCTGATTCTACGATGCGGTTCAACTTAACGATCGGCGTTTTCCCGATTAATTCTGAAACTGATTGTGCCACTCGCATTCCTGTCACTCCTAACACCGAGTATTTTTATTGGTTTTATCTATATTTAGATTTTGTCAGAAAATTTCTTTTTTGTCAATCCATTTGGATGAACGATTCTACCCTTTAACTCCCTTATTACAGGCTCTCAATTAAGTTTGTAATATCTTCTTTAGCGAATTTATATCGTTCATTACAGAAGTGACAATGAACTTCCGTCTCTTCTTCTTCTGCACGAATTTGCTCTAACTCTGCTTTACCTAAACTAATTAGCACACTTTCAATACGCTCGCGTGAACATGTACAATTAAATTGAACATCCATTGTTTCTAGCACTTTCACTTTATCTTCTCCAAGCACTTCATATAGTAGCTCTTCTGGAGAAAGCCCTTGTTCAATCAATGTTGATACAGGAGGAATTTTTTGCAAACGCTCTTCAATAAATGAAATTGTTTCTTCCTGTGCACCTGGCATAATTTGAAGAATGAATCCACCCGCCGCCAATATGCTATCGTCTCCATTTACGAGAACACCGACACCTACAGAAGAAGGTGTCTGCTCAGAAACTGCGAAATAATATGTGAAATCTTCCCCTAGTTCTCCTGAAACAATTGGAGATTGACCGATAAACGGTTCACGCATACCGATATCTTTAATTACCGTTACAAATCCTTCTGTACCTACCGCTTGATATACACGTAATTTCCCTTGTTCTGTTCCTTCAAAATCAACATGCGGATTCGTTACATAACCACGTACATCCCCATTTGCATGAGCATCGACTAAGATCGGACCAATTGGACCGTTACCCTCTACTTTAATCGTTAACTTCTGTTCGCCTTTTAACATGGCACCCATCATTGTACCCGCAGTTAACGAACGGCCAAGTGCCGCTGAAGCTGTTCTCCATGTATCATGACGTTTTTGCGCCTCACTTACTGTGTTTGTTGTACGTACACTATACGCACGTACTTCTCCATCAAACGCTAACGCTTTTACTAAATAATCTTTCATACTTATTTATTCACCCTTCTCATGCTGTAAATTTGCATTACGTTCATATAACATATACAAACCTTTTAACGTTAAAAATGGATCTACAATATCAATTACATTTGATTCTTCTGAAATTAATTTTGCTAACCCACCTGTTGCAATAACTTTCGGTTCTTGTTTAGCTTCTTCTTTCATACGCTTAACAATACCTTCCACTTGTCCAACGTACCCATAAAGAATACCTGATTGCATTGCACTTACTGTATTCTTCCCAATAACACTACTCGGTTTTGTAATTTCAATACGAGGAAGCTTTGCTGCTCTGCTATATAACGCCTCTGCCGAGATCATAATTCCCGGTGTAATAACGCCACCCATATAATGTTTCTCTTCGTTAATATAACAATATGTAGTAGCCGTACCAAAATCAACAATGATAAGAGGACTTCCATACAAATGGATACCTGCAACTGCATTTACAATTCGGTCCGCGCCTACTTCACGTGGATTTTCATATTTAATATTCAAGCCAGTTTTTATCCCAGGCCCCACTACAAGCGGTTTAATTTTAAAATACTTTTCGCACATACGCTCTAAAGCGAACATAATTGGCGGTACGACTGAAGATACGATAATACCTTTCACATCTTCAAAAGAAAGACCTTCATGCTCAAGTAACTGCTTTACAAGCATCCCATACTCATCTTCTGTTTTATGACGATCTGTTTCCATGCGCCAATGCTGGCGAAGTTTCCCCTCTTCAAATACACCTAGCACCGCATTTGTGTTCCCTACATCCAATACAAAAATCATATTCTCACCACTTATCTTATTTAATCTATATTTGTGCAGTATGTATAAAACTTATAAAAACATCATATCACACATACTTATATATTCAGCTTTTCTATCCTCATCATTTTACAAAAAGATCACTCTCTATTTCAATTTTTAATACGAGTTTTATTTAAATTCTTTTGCCACTTAAATTTATTCCACAAACAAAAAAGGAGTGACTATCGTCACTCCTTCATCTCTTACTTATCTTCTGTGTCTTCATCGTCTTTCTTCATATTGATGTTTACTTTCAAATCATCTGAAGATGTTGGACGCTCAGGTAATCTGCCATAATCATATAAATGATTAATTTGCTCTGCATCTAATGTTTCTACTTCAAGTAACGTTTTCGCAATAATATCTAGCTTATCACGCTTTTCAGTAAGAATTTGTTTCGCACGAGCATAACAGTCTTTCATAATAGTTTGCATTTCCACATCGATTTCATGTGCAATTGCATCACTGTAGTTTTGCTCCGAATGGAAGTCTCTTCCTAAGAACACCTGACCACCTTGCGAGCTACCGAATTGCATCGGCCCAAGCTTATCACTCATACCGAATTCTGTAACCATACGTCTTGCAATACCAGTCGCACGTTGGAAGTCATTGTGAGCACCTGTACTCACTTCACCAAATACAATCTCCTCAGCTACTCGACCACCAAGTAAACCAGTGATTTTATCAAGTAACTCTGGTTTTGTCATAAAGTAACGATCTTCTTTCGGAAGCATTACCGCATATCCACCAGCTTGACCACGAGGGACAATTGTTACTTTATGAACGATATCTGCTTCATCCAGGACAACACCAATTACAGTATGGCCAGCCTCATGGAATGCAACGATATTACGTTCTTTTTCAGAGATAACACGACTTTTCTTAGCTGGACCTGCAATAACACGATCCGTTGCTTCATCGATGTCACTCATATCAATTTTCTTCTTATCTTGACGCGCAGCTACTAAAGCAGCTTCGTTTAATAAGTTTTCAAGATCGGCACCAGAGAATCCTGGTGTACGAGTTGCAATCGCTCTTAAGTTGACATTCTCATCAAGCGGTTTATTACGAGCGTGTACTTTAAGTACAGCTTCACGACCATTTACATCTGGACGATCTACTGTAATTTGACGGTCAAAACGACCTGGACGTAATAACGCTGGATCAAGAATATCAGGACGGTTTGTCGCAGCGATGATAATAATACCTTCGTTTGCACCGAATCCATCCATTTCAACAAGCAATTGGTTCAACGTTTGTTCACGCTCATCATGACCACCGCCAAGACCCGCGCCACGTTGACGTCCTACTGCATCAATTTCATCAATGAAAATGATACAAGGAGCATTTTTCTTTGCATTTTCAAATAAATCACGTACACGGGATGCACCGACACCGACGAACATCTCTACGAAGTCAGAACCACTAATAGAGAAGAACGGAACGCCTGCTTCACCTGCAACGGCACGTGCTAATAAAGTTTTACCTGTACCTGGAGGTCCCACTAATAGAACACCCTTCGGAATACGGGCACCAACTTCAGCGAACTTACGAGGGTCTTTCAAGAATTCAACTACCTCAACAAGTTCTTGTTTCTCTTCATCCGCTCCAGCAACATCTCTGAAACGAATTTTTTTCTTTTCATCATTGTATAGCTTCGCCTTACTTTTCCCGAAGTTCATAACACGGCTACCGCCGCCCTGAGCCTGGTTTAATAAGAAGAAGAATAAAATGAAGATAATGACAAACGGAATGATAGAAGTGAAGAACGTTACCCAAGCACTTGTTTCTTCTGCTGGTTGATACTTAACTTCAGCCCCTTGCGCCTTATCATTAATTTTCTTTTGTAATTCCTCAGTATTTGGTGCATAAGTAACAAATTGTTCTCCTTGGCTAGAAGTATTGAATTGTCCTTTTACTTCAAACACACCATTTTTCGGTTGAAGCTGCACATTACGCACTTCACCTTTTTCAAGTTTAGTAATGAATTTATCGTAGCTAACTGATGTCGTTTTTTGCGTCGAACCATTAAAATAGCTCACGATTCCAATTACTACTAAGAATATCAGTAAATAAAAGATGGTATTACGGAAGATACGATTCATTCCTAACCTCCTCTCACGGCATAAACACTATAGTAAATCGTAACATAGAAAAACTTTCCTATACAATTGTAACGCCTGTATTTAATTAATTTGAGTAAACACTTGGTTTTAATACTCCTACATAAGGAAGATTACGGTATTGCTCTTTATAATCTAATCCATATCCTACAACAAATTCATGAGGAACAGTAAATCCAACATAATCTGCTTTCAGATCAACCTTACGGCCTGTTGGCTTATCTAATAACGTAACAATTTTTACAGATTTCGCTTTACGATATTTAAATAGGTCCACTAAATAGCTTAGCGTAAGACCGCTATCAATAATATCTTCAACGATTAAAATATCGCGACCTTCTACAGAAGTATCAAGATCTTTTAAGATTTTGACTTCGCCTGTCGAAACTGTAGAGTGGCCATAGCTAGATACAGCCATAAAATCCATTTCAAGATATGTATCTGTTCTCTTTAATAAATCTGCCATAAATGGCATTGCGCCCTTTAGTACACCAATTGCAAGAGGTACTGTATTTTTGTAATCCTCTGCAATAATCGCACCTAGTTCGTGCACCTTTTCCTGTATTTGTTCTTCAGAAATTAATACTTTTTCGATATCTTGATTCATCATTTCATTATCCTCCCGGAAGACTCCTTGCTTTTGTAGTGAATAATCATATATTTATCCCTCTTTGCTATCTCTTTCGAAGTAGCAAATGCAGATCGTTTCAACAAGGGTACCCAAATAATATTTCCACTTGCGTCACAAACGATCGGCCATTCTTCTCTTTTTTCTTTTGGTACTTTCGCCTCGATAAAAATAGCTTTTATCTTTTTTGTACCATCCATACCTTGTATTGACATGCGATCTCCATTTTCCCTAGAACGGATACGAAGTGGATACGATATATCATTATACTTAGCAACAAATACTGTTTCATTCATGTTACTTGGTATATCTTCGCTCACCTCTGTTACAAGTTTATCTCCATTCGACAATATAATTGTCCCAGGCACTGATAAATCTTGCGAAAAAGGAGAAACAATTTCTTGTTTAAATCCAAAGCTACATTCTTCGTATGTGCGAACAATTTTCAAACCACCCGGAAAATCAAGTGAACCTGAAGGTTGTGTCCGCTTAAAAAATTCAATCACCTTGTCAATATGTATAGAAGAAAGCGAAGATGGAATCTTATATTCATAAAGATAGTTTAATATTAGTTGAATCCCTCTCCTTTGTAAAGGCATAGACATGGATTCAAAGGCAGGAATTGATAAGCTAATTTGTTTATCGCTTTTTTTTGTAATTACTTTATTCATCTTCTCAAAAGCTAATTCCTGCAAATATGCCTCATCCTCTTGCATCTGCACGCTAAATTTTTGAAATTTCTCATGCATTTGTGGATTTTCCTCTTTCAAATAAGGAAGGACATATTTACGTAATCGATTCCTTGTATATACTTCCTTTTTATTACTCGGATCTATACGTGGGATTACTTTTAGCTTATTACAGTAATCAACAATTTCTTCCTTAGTTACTCCAAGTAACGGCCTAATTAAATATCCATTATGAAAAGGACGCTTCACTGCAATTCCTGCGTACCCTTTCGGAGTACTTCCTCGTACAAGGCGCATTAAAATCGTCTCTACTTGATCATCTCCATGATGGCCAAGAGCTACATATCTCGCATCATATTTCTTCATTATTCTTTCCAAAAATGCATATCTGCATTCTCTAGCAGCAACTTGTGCATTCATTCCATATTGCTGTTGATATTGCGACACATTAACCCTTATCGTTTCGCAAATAATTCCTAACTCTTTGCAAAGATTACGTACAAACTGTAGGTCCTCATGAGATTCATCACCTCTAAACATGTGATCCACATGGGCTACTACAATTTCGAGCTGCTTTTCTGCTCTTTTTTCCAACAAATAATATAGAAGAGCCAAAGAGTCAGGGCCACCAGAAACCCCTACAACAATTGTTGAATGTTCCTTTAATACATCATGCCGCTTTACAAAGTCATCTACTTTTTCAACAAATGTATCTTTCAACTTCGCAATCACCTTTCATTAAACAAGAACAGCAACATTAGTTACCTTGTATATAATGGTACAACTTTTACAAACATTGTGCAAAAAAAAGATGTACAAAATTCACATTTTTATCTTACATCCCCTCTGTATATTCACAAAAGTAATAACATTACCTTTTTTAATCAAAAAGACCTAGGCATTTACCTAGGTCTTTTCAGTAATAATTTAATTTATTGCGCCTGCATTCCTACTATTGGAATCGTGGCCCACTTCGGCATATTTTTCTTTACCTTTGCCACCACAATAGTCATATCATCATTTATATAACCATCGCCAGACCTAATTACTTCTTCCATGATGATATCAGCAATTTCTTGTGGATCTTCTGTTTGTAGTTCTTTAATTTTACGTTTTATCCATAATTCGTGATTCTCCACATGTTGCGCTCCCTCAAAAATACCATCGCTCATCATGATAAGAATATCTCCCGTTTTTAATTGCTCACCAACCACATCAACTTCAACATCTTCAATGATTCCAATCGGTAAATTACTTGCTTCAATTTTCAAAATATTATTTCCGCGTTTAACAAAACTCGGCGTCGATCCAACCTTTAAAAACTTCGCACTCGCATCCCGTAAATCTACCATAGCTAAGTCAAGTGTTGTATACATCTCCTCTGTCGTTCTTAAAGAAAGAATTGAATTGATGGACTTAATCGCTATTTCCTCATCAATACCTGATTGAAGTATCTTTTGTAATAATTTTACCGTTTCCTTACTCTCCATATGAGCCCTTTGCCCATTTCCCATACCATCACTAATCGCAAGTGCATATTTACCAACACTTAAATCCATCATCGCATAGGAATCACCTGAAACAAATCCACCACCTTTTGCAGCTGTGGCCAATCCAGTATCAAGAGAATACGTCTTCGCTGAACCAAATGATATTAAACTATGACCATTTGGATAAGAGGATTTCTCTTCATGCTTAACGACAATATTTTCTTTTAAAATATCTGAAAGCATCGGCGCAACCAACTTCTCACATTCTCCATGCTCATTAGATGCAGCTGGAATCAACATTTCAATATCAATACTTCCTCTATCTAAACAATAAATATCAACATGCTCCACTTCGACGCCGAAATCGCGAAATGCTTGCAAAATCTGTTCTTCTTGCACTTGGTGGTTTTCTCGTTCTCGTTGTATCTCCTTAGCGAAATCTTCCATTACTTTTGATACACCTAGTAATTGCTCCGCTACAATTCTACGATTTTCTTTCATTTGTTTGCGTAATTTCTGTCCCTCATAGAAGTGATCTAATTCACCCGCTACTAAATCTGTCACTTTCTTCCCTCTCACACAATGCTTGTCCCATTCGCGAACTAACTTCCGATTATGTTGCAACGTTCCTTCTTCCGTTTCGCTCATTATTTGTTTCATATAATCGTACGTTTTATCGAAATTAACTACCCAGCATTGATCTTTTTTAAAGCATGTTTGGCATGTTTTCGCAGTAATTGTACTTAAAAATAAATCCGCTTCTGTTTCTTTATCTTCCTCTTCCACATATCCATATACAGAAAAGCTATTAGACAAAGCAGCAAATACATTAGCAAATTGATTGATTTTGTTCGCCGTAACATCGCGCATCCTTCTTAAATATTGTTGTTGATCTTGTGAATGCTCCTGTGTACCCGGCATAAATTTAGCAATACGATCCATAACAAGTTTCGGTGTTAATAAGAAGAAAACAATCGCCACACCAGATTCAATTAAAGTTGTTACAATACTTGTTTGCCTGTCTACATATAACGTAATTAAACTTGTACCAATTAATAAACCTAAACTAACTCCTATACGTTTCCCTTCTTTTAACAATCCACCAAGCAATCCTGAAAAGGCAAGGAGACTAAGTTGAGACAAGCTAGACACATTCGCTAAACTTAATATTAATCCAGTAACGACTCCCACTGTGGATCCTGTAGCCGCACCGGCAATAAAGGCAAATACTAATACTAAATATCTAGTGAAAATATGTTGAATAGAAGCATCATAAACAAACCAATCTGTTGTACCCGTTAAAACAGATGCTAGTAATATAATTAAACAAACAATTTCTTCTGTTGCTAACGCTTGTTGTTTCCCTTTCCTTTCCACTAAAAGCGGAACACTTTGTAAAAATATCATCGTTAATACGAAGCTAAGCCCTGCTTCGATCGTACTAACGAGCAAATCATACATGGTGACAGTTTGCTGTGCAAAATATACAACAACTAAATGTGCGGTTAATGCGGAGATAAATACTTGGAATGGCACAAGTCCAACAGTTTTACGTGTAAACCGACTAAAGAAGATATTATAAATAAAGAACGTAAAAATAGATGCAAAAGTAAAAAATAAATTGTCTATCGAAACTGAAAGTGCCCCACCCATGAGAGCTAAGAACGCGAGCGGCATTTTATCTCGCTTCATAACATAGACAGCAGCAAAAAACGGCAATGCAAACGGTAAAATGTTTGTTAATATATATGCTCGTCCCAAAAGAAAACCAATAACAACAATAATGAATCCCCATCTAAAGAAAACTTGTTCAAACTTCATTCGCAACTTACTCGTCCACTTTATTGTCCCAAGCTGACTTTCATTCATCGCCAATGCACTTGTATTCATAGTATTCCTTCCTGCTTTAGGCATATTTTTAACACCACCTGCATAGTTTAATTACTGTCATTATAAAAGATGATTATTGGGATTTTTGTCAAAACAACAGTTCTCACTTTTATAATCGTTCGACTTTTTATTCGAAATAACTCTACATATATACATGGTATTTAATTTATTTAAAGATAATTAAAAGAATCTTCAGAAAATATAGGGCGATTTTGTAGAAGTATTGTATGTCTGAATTTATTTAACAAAAAAAGACCATGCAAATTTACATGATCTTTTTAGATGACCCGTACGGGATTCGAACCCGTGTTACCGCCGTGAAAGGGCGGTGTCTTAACCACTTGACCAACGGGCCGTTAAATTAAATATAGCGGCGGAGGGGATCGAACCCCCGACCTCACAGGTATGAACCGTACGCTCTAGCCAGCTGAGCTACACCGCCATGTCGTCTTATTTAACGGACAATTAGTATCTTACATCAGATATACTTTAAAGTCAACACATCTCAAAAACTTTTTTAAAATATATTCTTCCATATAAAAAAGCACCCCGAGTAATCACTCTGGGTACCTCTCTATATGTTCAGAATTAAACGGACTTATTATCCGCGACGTGCGCCACGGCCACCACGTTTAGATTCTGTGTTACGCTTTAAAGAAGTTAAACGATCTTCACTATCTTTTAAAAAGCGTGCCATCTTTTGCTCAAATGTTTCTTTTGGAGCTCGGTCGTTACCGCCACCGCGGTTATCTCTGTTGAAAGAACGATTATTACGTTGTGGACGTCCAGAACGTTGTTGATCACCACCACGTTGGTATTCACCACGTGGACGATCTCCTTCTGTTTTTTCACGTTCTTTCGCTTTTTTAATAGATAGACCAATTTTTCCATCTTTTTCAACATTAATAACTTTTACTTCTACTTGGTCGCCCACTTTTAAGTGATCGTTGATATCTTTCACATAATTATCAGCAACCTCACTAATATGAACAAGACCCGTTAAGCCTTCTGGCAGCTCCACAAAAGCCCCAAAATTTGTAATACCTGTTACTTTACCCTGTAACTTGCTGCCTACCTCGATTGACATAAAAAAAATGCTCCTCCTTAGTGGTTAAAAAGTCAAATTTTACTTTATTATATATAATCCTAAAATATAGTGTCAATAAGACATACTCTACTTAGAAACAGGAAAAATTATCTCCCCTTTTCCGGAGAAGAAATAATCCCTTCTAGCAATCTTTAAAACGTACTCTTCATCATTCAACTTTTGAACTTCATCTTTTAGATTCTTTTCTTTTTTCGTTAATGAATCCAGTTCTTTTTTCATGTCCTTAACTTTTGCTTCTTTTGCTTTAATGGAACTGTTTTGTTGATAAAACGTCACACTAATACTAGCAATAATTGTAAAAGCAAAGACAAGAAAAACCGCTAAACGGCGATAAAGTCGCTTCCCGTTCTCATCCGTTTGTATTATATGCTCTTTAACAGGATTTGGACTCTGTTTTTCGATTGTTCTTTGTCTCAGTTCCCTCATTTCCGAGGTCCCCCTAACTTCTTTTTTATACGCTCCCATAATTGGAAGATATGTCCCTTCAATTTTGCTACATATTGCAGGAACCCTACATGCTTCATTATAAAAAGTTTAACACGATTAGGGAGAAGTTTCCATATGAGCGAAGCAATAAATCGAACAGGCCAGACAAAAACTTTCCATATGAAAAGTAATATCCAAATCACCATTTTCCATAACACATGTCCAATTGAAAGCAGTATACGAAATAAGAATAATATAAATGCAATAAATAGCTGCGCTATAATAATAACAGGTTTTATCATGAGTAGCTGTATAATTCGAACAAAAAATTGTGTTGTTTGTACAAAAATATAGATGAGAAAATTTAACATCTTCATGTATAATGCTTTCAATAAGCTTTGATATGCTGCAAAACCACACAATAATGCCAAAAATACATATATACGTAGTTCAGCTTCATTCACAAGCAGTAATACATAAAAAACGAATAATGCTTGGACAATCCAAAATAGTATATCGTGTATAAATACAAGCCAACGCTTACGCTCTTGGCGTTTTAAAAACCGTTGATATGTATCTAAAGATGCACCAATCCAAGCACCCATTCCAATCATTGAAAGCATTGTATACAGCTGGACTGTTAGGCTCATTTAAACAACTTACTAAAGAAGCCTTTAGTTTTCTCCCCTTGGTTCTCATCAATATACAGCATCTCATGAACTTTCCCTTTAATCGATACAACACCCTTTTCTACATCTAAATTCTTCATTTGCAAATTTTGACCACGAATTGTTAAAAAGCCCATTACAGTCTCGAGTAAAAATTCTTCGCTATCAAAACTCTCCACTTGCTTTACACCAGTAATATCGATTACACGCCTGCCACGCATGATAATATCATGCTCTACAGAAACATTTTGTTGATTAGAAGACATAGGTGAGTAACCATTATTCACGAAAATCCCCCCATAGCTTTATACTAGCTAATAGTAATGTATGAAGGGGTAATCGACTTTAGAACAAGCCTTCTTCCGCTTTTACTTTTTCTTCGCGAACCATACTATACATATTTGCCGCATCTTCTTTTTTAGTTGTTTCTTTCAATTCGTTTACTTTCACAGTTACTATTTTTTGACCGAAACGAATTGTTAATTCATCATCCACTTTTACATCTGAACTCGCTTTTGCCACTTGGCCATTGATCGATATTCTTCCTTGATCAGATACTTCTTTTGCTAATGTTCTTCTTTTAATTAAACGTGATACTTTCAAAAACTTATCTAGACGCATATCAAATCCCCCTATTAGCGCTCTGTTTGTTTTGCCTCTTCCCATAAAACATCTAACTGTTCTAATGATAAATCTTGCATTTCTTTATTCATTTCGGCTACTTTTGCTTCCATGTATAAAAAACGGCCCATAAATTTCTCATTAGTTGAACGTAACGCTTCTTCTGGATCTAAGTTATAATGACGAGCTATATTAACAAATGCAAATAGTAAGTCACCAAATTCACCTAGCATCTTTTCCTCATCCATATTTATAACTTCTTGCTGGAATTCTTGCCATTCTTCTAAGGCTTTCTCTATCATCGGCTGCACATCAACCCAATCAAACCCAACTTTTCCAGCCTTCTTCTGAATTTCATAAGCACGCATTAATTGCGGTAAACTTTTTGGAATTCCAGTTAAAACAGATTCTTTTACGAATCCTTTTTCTTGTTTTTTAATTTCTTCCCAATTCACAATCACTTCATCAGCATTATTTACATCTGTATTTCCAAACACATGTGGATGACGACGAACCATTTTCTCAGATAAAGTTCGAATAATATCATCTATCGAGAACCAACCTTCATCCTCTCCAATTTGGGCATGGAGCATAACTTGCAATAATATATCACCCAGCTCTTCTACTAAGTGATCATCATCCTCTTCATCAATTGCTTCTAACACTTCATACGCTTCTTCAATTAAGTATTTCTTTAAAGATTGATGCGTCTGCTTTTTATCCCAAGGACAACCATTTGGTCCACGCAGATCAGCAATAATTTCTCTAAGCACATCAAACTGCTGATATAAGGACGCACGTGCCTTAACTGGCGGTACATATACACTCGTTAAATTATTTAATTCCGTTTCATGATCTAACATGTATAACGGCACCTTTTTCACTTGCTCAAATGAAGTTCCTGCAGCTGTTACGATGTACACTTCGTAATCATCTGGCAACATCTCCATTAACGTTAGCTTCACATCCGAAGCAACGAACGCATCATACACTTGGCAAAAGATTAAATGTTGACGTAATTCTAATTGCCCTCTTTCAAATGATGTAGCATCAATTAATTGGAACCCTTCGATCGGATCAATTTTTAAACTTGCAAACATCGGATCAAGGAAACTTTGCCCACCTTCAATTCGCACTTCAACATTTGCCACTTCTCCTTTTTGCAAAAGGAGCTGAACTGTTCTTTCTGCTACAAGCGGATGACCCGGAACAGCATAAATAATTTCTGTACCTTTAGCTTGTTCTAGTAATGTATTCGCGATTGTTTCATATACGATTTCAAATGTATCATGTGCTTCATATACATTATCAAAAGCCGTATACTTTATGCCTTCTTTCTCCAATTCTTCTATGACTGGATGTTCCTTCGTTCTAACAAACATATGGTCTGCTTCTTTTATCTTTCGATATACACCCATCGTTAACTGATCTAATTCACCAGCACCTAATCCTAAAATAGTAATGATTCCACTCACAACCTGTCACCCCTATCCACTCTTCTTCAATGAACCTTCTTTTTTCTCTTGCTTCATAACGGTTCCTAATTCTTCCTTTGTAAATACACGTAATTTTAAAATTAAAAACATATATGTCAATCCACCAATAGCTACACCTAACAATGCTTCAATCGTTGCGACTCCTCTATGCCCTGTATCAATTACTAATCCCGACATTTGTGCTACGCGCATAAACACTATTAATACAAATCCCATACCGATACCACTAATAGCTACACCTAACATATTCCGCTTATCAATAAGCGACCCCGATACAGATTTCATAAGTACTACACTATTTAACAAGGCAATTACAACAAGCGCAATTAAAGTTGCAATCGCAGCTCCTTTAACACCAAAATATGGCATTAACATATAGTTTAAAACTAACTTCAAACAGCCTCCAAATACAACGAATAGCGCTGGTTTTAATGTCTGTCCCAACCCCTGCAAAATAGAAGCAGTTGTAATTGACAATGAACTAAATAAAATAGATAAAGATAAAATCGATAACACATCTGATCCATCACTATTTTCAAACAACATAATATTTGTAGGTTGAATAATACAGGTTAATCCTATAGCCGCTGCACATCCAATAACAAATGTTATTTTCATTGCTAACTTTACCTTTTCTTGAATAAATGAAAGATCTCCTCTTTCCTTCGCCGCTGTAATAATAGGAATAAGTGACAATGAGAAAGAAGTTGTCACAACAGTACCTAATTGCATAAGCGGGATACTTCTATCATAAATACCTTTGAGCATCTTTGCATTTTCAACTTGCTCTCCCGCGCGGATAAGCAAAGTATAAAACGAAACAGAATCAGCCATTTGTATAAAAATAAGGACTAAATTACTAACACAAATCGCTAATCCCTGCCAAAAAAGGATTTTAACAATCTTTTTTTTACTTCTAATGCTCTTCCAACTTTTAAAGAAGATAGCACGAAAATCATGACGCATATAAAGTAAAAGTACGATAATCCCAATAAGCCCACCTGCAATTGAACCTAACATAGCACCCGTACCGACTGTATATAGATCAAATCCATGAGCAATAAGGAATAGTGATAAAAATACAATAATAGACACACGAATCGTTTGTTCGATTACTTGTGAAACAGCCGTTGGCATCATATTATTGAACCCTTGAAAGTACCCTCTCACTACAGATAAGAATGGCATTAGTAGAAACGAAAACGAAATAACACGCAATAATTTATCTAAATGTATATCGCCCATAGCCGATGCAATTGTTTCGGCACCAAAGAACAATGTAAAAAATCCTACGAAGCCAATTCCTAATAAAAACCAAAAAGACACACAAATAATTTCTTCTGCTTCTTTTTGTTTTCCTCTTTCTAATCTTTCTGCGACCATTTTTGAAATAATAATGGGAAACCCATAAGTAGCTAAAATTAAACAAAATCCATAAAACGGATAAATTTGTTGGTAAATATAAAAACCAATATCACCCGCTATATTTTGATATGGAATACGGTAAAAAGCGCTTAATACTTTCGTAACAAAACTTGCGATTGTTAATATAATAGCCCCACGCCAAAAGGCTTGATACTTCTTCGCTTCCATACAAGAAAACTCCTTTTTCTATTCTCACCCCTCGTATTATATCATAAAGAAAAAACAAACTTCCTTACACGCACGAGTAATAATGACTTCTTTAAATATCAAAAATGTTCAATGAAAAAAGGTAGCAAAGCGCTACCTTCATTCAATATACCTATATCTCCAAATAATTGATTTCTCAAAAAGAAATATCATAATTAGGAAAGATTGCTACTTCTAAAATTCGATATGACCTTACTGCTCCATTTGTTTCGCTAAAAAGCTTGCAGCTGTATTTACTGACTTATGCTCTACTTCACTTATAATAGCCTCTTTAGAGAAGATAATAACAGCTCCAATTGGATCCCCATTCGCAACAATCGGGCCAATTGTATAGGAACTAACTCTTTCAGCTACTCCATCAATAATTGAAATTTCGCTTTCATCTGTCATAATTACAGACTTACGCTCTTCCATTGTCTTCTCAATTAAATCGCCAACGCTTTTATTTAAGTATTCTTTTTTAGATACGCCCGCTACTGCGATAATAGAATCACGATCGCATACAAGCACATTATGTCCTAAGCTATCGTATAAAGCTTCCGTATATTCTTTTGCAAAATCACCTAGTTCACTAATCGGAGAATATTTTTTCAAAATGACTTCTCCATCGCGATCAACAAAAATCTCTAAAGGGTCTCCCTCACGAATACGTAAAGTTCTACGAATTTCCTTCGGAATTACTACCCTGCCTAAATCATCAATTCGACGTACGATTCCAGTTGCTTTCATTCTAATGCTGCCTCACTTTCTACTGATGATCAAAGTGGTGAATTTACCTGTTCATGTAAAAATCACCAACTGTTAAACATAGTATTTTACACATTAGTTCTTCTATGCACGTCGAATTGCATTTTTTTATCTTATATTAGGCATTTATTACTTCTTTTTTTACATCTGGCAAACCTTTTAATAAATTTTCGGCAATTGTTAACCATTTCGATGTCTCTAATCCATTCGTTTTCATAACAATTTTCAATTGTGACCCTTCCATGCCAAGACCGATCATACGACCAAAGCTATTCCCAAGCATGAATAATTTTCCACCATCGATATTTTGGCTCGCTTGTTCAGAAAACAGGAATGTTACTTCAAATTTATTTTGCTTAATTAACTCAATTTGTTCTTTCATTGCCAACACTTTAATGTTTGCGATTTGTAATAAATAACCAACTTCTTGTGGATAATCACCAAATCTATCGATCATCTCTTCCTGCAACTCTTCAATATCCTCAATTGCAGAAACACCTCTAAATTGTTTATACATCATAATTTTTTGTTTACTATCTGAAATATAAGCATCCGGTAAATATGCATCTACTTCTAAATCAATTTCAACATTAACTGTATTTTCAACTCCGTCTGTTCCTCTACGTTGTTCAATTGCATCTTTTAACATTTGAGAATACAGATCAAATCCGACGGAATCAATAAATCCATGTTGTTCTGCCCCTAACAAGTTACCCGCACCACGAATTGATAAGTCTCTCATCGCAATTTTGAAGCCAGATCCAAGCTCTGTGAACTCTTTAATTGCCTGCAAACGCTTCTCTGCAACTTCCGATAACACTTTATCGCGTTTGTATGCAAAGTATGCATACGCGACGCGATTAGAACGTCCAACGCGCCCACGAAGCTGATACAACTGCGATAATCCCATTCGATCTGCATCAAATACAATTAATGTATTTACATTCGGAATATCTACACCCGTCTCAATAATCGTTGTACTTACAAGAACATCATGCTGTCCTTCTAAAAACGATAGCATAACAGACTCTAATTCACCTTCATTCATTTTCCCGTGTGCGTATGTTACACGCGCATCTGGAACTAACATCGAAATTTCATCTGCTTTTCTTTCAATATCCTCCACACGGTTATATAGGAAGTAAATTTGACCACCTCTTGCAAGCTCTCGCTCTATCGCTTCTCGCATTAACGCTGGATTATACTCTACTACATATGTTTGTACTGGGAAACGATTCTCTGGCGGTGTCTCAATAACAGATAAATCGCGCACACCAAGCATAGACATATGTAGGGTACGTGGAATCGGCGTTGCCGTTAATGTTAACACATCAACATTTGCTTTCAATTGTTTAATTTTTTCTTTATGCGTAACGCCGAATCTTTGTTCCTCATCAATAATAAGAAGTCCTAAATCTTTATAAGTAACATCTTTAGATAAAATACGATGCGTTCCGATTACAATATCCACCGTTCCATCTTTTAAACCCTTAATCGTTTCATTTTGTTGTTTCCGCGTACGGAATCTACTTAGTAACCCTATATTAATTGGGTAATCTTGAAAACGCTCTCGAATTGTTTCATAGTGTTGTTGTGCAAGGATTGTTGTCGGTACTAAAATCGCAACTTGTTTTTCATCCATAATCGCCTTAAATGCCGCACGAATAGCTACTTCAGTCTTTCCATACCCTACGTCACCACAAAGAAGCCTATCCATCGGACGTCCGCGTTCCATATCTTTCTTAATCTCTTCAATAGAACGTAATTGATCCTCTGTCTCTTGATATGGGAAAGAAGATTCAAATTCTTGTTGTTCTGCCGTATCTGGCGTATATGCATAACCTTTTGAAGCTTCGCGCTCGGCATATAATTTAATTAGGTCATCTGCAATGTCTTGTACAGATTTTTCAACTTTCGTTTTGACCTTCTTCCAATCATTTCCGCCCAATTTATAAACTTTTGGATCCTTACCTTCAGATCCTACGTATTTTTGCACTTGGTCAATTTGTTCAATTGGAACGTATAACTTATCATTACCTTGATATTTAATATTTAAATAATCTTTATGAACACCGTTAATTTCTAATGTCTCAATACCTAAAAATTTACCTATGCCATGGTTTACATGAACTACATAGTCTCCAACTTTTAATTCCGAATAACTTTTAATACGTTCAGCGTTAGATAACTTTTGTTTGCGTTGCGATTTTTTAACTTTCTTATGAAAAAGCTCTTTTTCAGTAATAACAACAAATTTTTGCATCGGCATTTCAAATCCTGCATGTAAATCACCTACAGCAATTTGTAACCTTCCAGGCAATAAGATATCTGTGGCCTCCACAATGTCTGCATCAATATCATAATCACTTAAAATATGTTGTAATTTTTTCACACGCTCATCATCTGTTCCGAGCACAACGGTCGTAAACTGTCCTTCATTCCATCTATCAATTTCAGTTTTTAACAACTGCATCTGCCCGTGGAAATCTTGCATCGTTTTACACGTCACATTCACAATGTTTTGCGGATGTGTATGTGCTATATGACGTAAGAATAACGTTAAATATACAAAACTTCTTTTTTTATGATGAAGAAACTCCTCAAATGAGTGGGAGAAAGATAAATCCTGAATAATTGTTCCTTCACCAAGAAGTGAGATATACCATTCCGCTTCTTCTGTTTCAAGATGTGATGCTGTTTCTTGAATACGGGAAAGCTCATCTAAAATAACTACACCATTTTCCGGTAAATAATCTATCAGACTAGCAGGTTCTTTATAAAAAATAGATAAGTATTTAAACATTTGTTCTATACTTTGCCCATTTTTCAACATTTCAATTTCATGACTTACCGTCTCAAGCACCGTAGTCTTTAATTTATCATCGGAAAGTTTTTGCATCGTTTTAGTCAAACCTTCTTCAAGCTGCTTAATTCCCGATTTCAATTCTTCCTGTGAAAATAAAAACTCTGTTGCCGGACCGAACCTAACGCTTTCCCTTTTACCTTGAGAGCGCTGTTCTTCCACATCAAATAATCGAATAGAATCGACTTCTGTATCGAAGAATTCAATACGAAATGGTAATTCTTCAGTTAATGGATAAATATCTAATATTCCCCCGCGCAGACTGAACTCCCCTGGAGCTTCTACCATCGACTTACGCTCATAACCAATATGATGTAAAGTATGCAAGAGTGCATCTAAATCAATCTCTTGCCCTAGATTGATTTCAATTTGCCTTTGCTTCCACAATTCTTTTATTGGTAAAAATCTACGTAGTCCTGCAACTGGCGCTACAATAATCCCATTCTCTCCCGCAGCTAAGCGATTTAACACTTCAATGCGCTGCGCCTTCAATTCTGGACTTGCAACACCAATTTCTGACGCAATCAATTCATTTACTGGATATAGCCATACGTCTTTTTCACCAAGTAACGCCACTAAATCTTCATGTACTTTTTGTGCTTGGTATAAATTGTGCGTCACAATAAGTTGTGATTTTTTTGTTTTTTTATATAAAGCTGCCATTAATAATGAACGAGAGGATGTTGCCATACCCGATACAAGTTGCTCTTTCAACCCATCTTCTAGCCCATTAATAACCGATTGTATCTCTTCATTTTTATAAAATTGCTCTAATAAACCTATCATTATCAAAACTCCTCTCAACATAAAGAGCAAGTTACTATATTTTATGCAAATATTTCGGAAAAAGAAAACAGAAAAATGCTTTGGACATGCCAAAGCGACAACATTTTATTGCAGAAATTTTTCATATTCATAATACTCAGGATAAGATGCGAGCGTTTCTTGACACGATTCACAAATCGTTTTTATATATATATTTCCATTCTCATGAAAATGAATCATATCCACTACTTCTTGCTCTGTTAGTTGAAACAAAACGTCGCTATACACTTTTTCTGCGATAATGGAACCTACATTGTTCCCACAATGCCTGCAGTAATAATATCCTTCCATACTAGCCTCCTAAATATCCAATTACTACTAGTATGGGTTAATATAAAATAAAATATTCCAAATTATACGTTTAACTATTGAAAGTATTCATAATTTGAAGAAAAGGCTTATTTAACCATTCCTCACATGCATCCGCTGCTTTTTCAATGGACTGATTGACACCAGAAATTTCTTCAGGCGTAAAACGTCCTAATACATAATCCACTACTTTCATCCCATTTTTTGGACGATCGATTCCCATGCGGATACGTTGAAATTCTTGTGTTCCTAAATGCGAAATTGTTGATTTTACACCATTATGTCCACCCGCACTACCTTTCATACGAAGGCGTAATTTACCTACAGGAATATCTAAATCATCGTACATAACAATGAAGTCCTCGACATCAATTTTATAATAATCCATGAGCGGACGGATACTTTCTCCAGATAAATTCATATATGTAAGTGGTTTTAGTAAGATGACTTTTTCCCCGTTAACAAAGCCTGCACCAAATAATCCTTTGAATTTTTGTTCATTCAAAGAAATATTCCAACGCTTTGCAAGTTCATCAATCGCCATAAACCCAATATTATGCCTTGTTAATTCATATTCTCTACCTGGGTTCCCAAGTCCTACTATTAATTTCATTCTTGTACCACTACTTTCTTTTTTCGATACGAAAAGACGTAACCAAGCTTGGTTACGTCTCATTCTATCCAATTAATTGAATAATACACTTACAGATTCTTCTTCGTATACACGAATGATTGCTTCTCCGATTAATGGAGCAACTGAAAGTTCATGTACTTTATCAATTTTCTTCTCTTCTGGTAATACGATAGAGTTCGTTACAACTAACTCTTTAATGTTCGAATTTTGAATACGCTCAATTGCTGGGCCAGATAATACTGGGTGTGTACAGCAAGCATATACTTCAGAAGCACCGTTCTCAACAAGAGCGTTTGCCGCTAATGTAATTGTACCAGCTGTATCAATGATGTCATCAATTAAAATTGCTGTTTTGCCTTCAATGTTACCGATAATGTTCATTACCTCTGATACATTCGGACGAGGACGACGCTTATCGATAATAGCGATTGGCGCTTTAAGACGATCTGCCATTTTTCTAGCACGAGTTACACCACCGTGATCAGGAGACACGATTACGATATCTTTAAGACCTTTTGTTTCAAAGTAATCTGAAAGAATCGGTACACCCATTAAGTGATCGATTGGGATATCAAAGAATCCTTGAATTTGTGGAGCATGTAAATCTAGAGTGATTACACGAGTTGCACCTGCTGTTTCAAGCAAGTTTGCTACAAGTTTCGATGTAATTGGTTCACGAGAACGCGCTTTACGGTCTTGACGCGCATAACCATAGTAAGGAATAACAATATTAATTGTTTTTGCAGATGCACGTTTTAATGCATCGATCATAATAAGTAATTCCATGATATGTTCGTTTACTGGGAAGCTTGTAGATTGAATAATGAATACATCGCAACCACGGATACTTTCTTCAATGTTAATTTGAACTTCTCCATCACTAAAACGATCAACAGAACATTTTCCTAGCCCTACTCCAATATGCTTTGCGATTTGCTCAGCAAGTTCCTTATTAGAGTTTAAAGAGAATACTTTCAAATTAGAATTTAGATATTGAGTCGACATCTAGATTAACCCTCCACATTATGATTTTTTCTTATTCAGCAATTGATCAACATAGTCTTCTTTGTTAACTTGACGCGCACGTGCTACTGATAATGCTTTTGATGGAACATTCTCTGTAATTGTAGAGCCTGCTGCCACATAAGCACCATCTTCAACTGTTACAGGAGCAACAAGATTTGAATTACATCCAATAAATACCCCGTTACCAATCACAGTTTTAAATTTATTCTTGCCGTCGTAGTTCACCGTAATTGAACCACAACCAAGATTCACGTCTTCTCCAACTTGTGCATCCCCGATATAACTTAAGTGTGAAGCTTTACTTCTATTACCAAAAACAGTTTTTTTGATTTCCACGAAGTTTCCAACGCGCACTTCATCTCCAATAACTGAATCTGGGCGAATATGTGCAAATGGACCAACCGATACTTCTGTACCAAGTTTACTTTCATGTACAGTAGATTGACGAATTACCGTACGATCTCCAATTTCACTATCGCGAATTACTGTATGTGGTCCAATTTCACAATCAGAACCAATTACAGTGTTACCCTCAATAACTGTTCCTGGGTGAAGAACTGTATCACTGCCAATAATTGCATCAGCAGAAATGTATGTGTTACTTGGATCAATGATTGTAACACCATTCACCATATTCTTTCGGTTGATACGGTTTTTCATAATAATTTCCGCTTGCGATAGAGCGACTCTGTCGTTAACACCTAACGTTTCATCGAAGTGCTCTGTTTGATAAGCTGATACGATATGACCTTCATTTTTTAAAATCTCAATAACATCCGGAAGGTAATATTCACCTTGTACATTATCATTTGAAACTTTAGAAAGTGAAGCAAATAGAGCTTTATTATCAAAACAATACGTACCTGTATTGATTTCTTTAATAGCTAATTCTTTTTCATTTGCATCCTTATGCTCAACAATCTTTTCAACATGACCATTCTCATTACGAATGATACGGCCATATCCAGCAGGCTCTTCTATGTACGCTGTTAGCACCGTCGCCATTGCTCCCGCTTCTTCGTGTTGCTGAAGCAATGCTTCCATCGTTTCAGCAGTTATTAGAGGTGTATCACCACAAATAACTAAAGTTGTTCCTTCTTCATTTGCAAGTACACTTGCAGCTTGGTCTACAGCATGAGCTGTACCAAGTTGTTCTGCTTGTAATGCAAACTCACTTACGTTTCCTAGCTGTTCTTGTACCTTTTCGGCACCATGTCCAACGACTGTTACAAGTTTCTGCAATCCTAATTGAGATACTTGATCGACTACATGTTGTACCATCGGTTTTCCACATACAGGATGAAGCACTTTGTATAGCTTGGACTTCATACGTGTGCCTTTACCTGCAGCTAGAATCACTGCAAATCTGTTTGACATATAGACCCTCCATCGCAACCTATTTATCCATTAAAGATATTATCCTAAATCATCATATATTTCAAGAAACACATTATAACTATTAAATTTTACCATAATTCTTATACGATGTTTTACTCTTTAGTATCTTTTTTAAGAAATAAGCTATACTATTTTAAATGATTTTGAAAAAATTAGAAGTTTTTCATTTTTATTTTAATGTAATATGAATATTTAAAATAAGAAACGTGTAAAATTCCACAAAAAAACAAACCCCTGTAAATGCTTACAGGAGTTTGCTACAAAATTATAGGGCTTTCTTTAAGAAGCCCTTTTCATTCGAATTTTACGAAGCGCCTGCTTCTTCAAACTCAACTTCTTCTAACTCGCCTAAACGGTGATACTCTGCTAAAACCGCATCTTGAATTTTAGAACGTGTGTTAGAATTAATTGGATGTGCAATGTCACGGAATTCTCCATCTGGAGTACGTTTACTTGGCATTGCTACAAATAATCCATTATTGCCATCAATTACACGAATATCATGAACAACAAATTCATGGTCTAGAGTAATAGAGGCAATCGCTCTCATACGGCCTTCTGTGTTTACGCGGCGTAATCTTACGTCAGTCACTTCCATCTTGTGTTCACCACCCTTTTCTAAATAAGCGATATATTTGTATAAATTCCACAAATTTTCTATTTTCCCTTTAATTTTTTAAAAATTTTTAAGATAAAAATTTTTAAATTAGTTGAATATAAGAATTAGTGGAGGTTATCGCTTACAAAGACTTACTTCACTAGGGCAATTACTTCAATTTCAACTGAAACATCTTTCGGTAATTTTGCTACTTGTACACAAGAACGAGCTGGTTTATGAGTAGAGAAATAAGAGCCATATACTTCATTAACAGCATTAAAATCATCCATATCCTTTAAAAATACTGTCGTTTTTACCACTGTATCAAATGAAGCACCCCCTTCTTCTAATACCGCTTGTAAATTTTGAAATACTTGCTCTGTTTGTACTGTCACATCTCCTGTTACAAGTTCCCCACTTGTAGTTAATGGAATTTGTCCCGAACTATAGAACATATTATTTACAATAATCCCTTGTGAATATGGCCCAATCGCTTGTGGCGCTTTGCTTGTTTGAACAACCTTCATATTTTTCACCCTTTAATATTTATTTTTACTATTTAAAAATAGTGCAACAAAGGCAGTTTGTCCATCTATTTTATCATTTATAAATAGGGATAAAAAAAAAGATAAAGCTATCTGCTTTATCTTTCTACTCGGCCTCTACAAGCCCCTCATCAAATGGCGCAAGTGAATAGTTCCCTTTTTCCACTTGAATTGCTTTTTCTTTCACATCAACTTCTGACAGACGAATTAATGATACAAAGTTATTAATAAGTCTTTCTTCAATGTCCGTAGATTCTACTAATACGCCAATTCCAACAACATTAGCTTTAAACTCTTCTAGCATGCTCATCATACCTTGAATTGTTCCGCCAGCTTTCATAAAGTCGTCAATAATTAAAACATTGGAGCCTTCTGGAAGGCTACGCTTCGCTAACGTCATCGTTTGGATTCGCTTAGAGGAACCTGATACATAGTTAATACTAACAGTGGGTCCTTCTGTTACCTTGTTATCTTTTCTCGCAATTACTACTGGTACATCTAAGTAATTTGCCACTGCATAAGCAAGCGGAATCCCTTTTGTCGCTACTGTCATAACCGCGTCAATCGGTTGTCTAGCAAAAACAGAAGCAAACAAACGACCTGCGCCATTAATCTGGCGAGGATTACTTAAAAGATCCGTCATATATAAGTAACCGCCAGGCAAAATACGATCTGGGTTTTCAAATAAGCTACAAAGCTCATTAATAATCAGATTTGCCTCTTCTTCACTTATATAGGGAATATATTTCACTCCTCCTGCTGCTCCTGGTACCGTTTGCAATGTGCCGACCCCTTGTTGTTCAAACGTTTGCTTAATAATAACTAAATCTTCACTAATGGAAGATTTAGCCGATTGATACCTTTCAGCAAAAAAAGTGAGAGAAACTAGCTGACGAGGATTTTGTAACAAGTAATAAGTCATATCGACCAATCTTGTACTTCGTCTAATTTTCATACTCTCACCTCAAATCACGAATATTCTAAACAAATCATAACTTATTATACGTCTTTATTCAAGCGTTTCTCGTTCTCCTAATAAGCGTACTGCATATACTTGTTCGCAAAATCCTTTTAATCCGTTATATATACGATGCATTCGCGAATCATGGTGTACAAGACCAAATACAGTTGGGCCACTTCCACTCATTAATACAGCATCCGCACCGAAGCGTTTCATCTGCGCCTTAATACGTGCAACTTCAGGATGCATCGCAAACGTCACATCTTCTAAAACGTTACCAACAGTATCACAAATTCCTTTATAATCCCCATGGTTAATGACTTCAACCATTTTATCTACATTTGGATGAGTAACACGATTTAATTTTAAATTTCCGTACACGTCAGCAGTAGATACACCAATGTGGGGCTTTGCCAAAATAACCCAACAAGAAGGCGGGGTCTTTATATGTTCAATTTTTTCTCCTCTTCCAGTGGCAATTGCAGTTCCACCATATACACAGAACGATACATCTGACCCAATTTCTGCGCCAAGCCCTGCTAATTCATCGATTGTTAGCCCTAAATTCCATAACTTATTAAGGCCACGTAATGTCGCTGCTGCATCACTACTTCCACCTGCTAATCCAGCGGCTACTGGAATCGTTTTTTCAATAGTAATAGATACACCTTTTTTTACATTAAACTTCTCTTTTAATAATTTTGCTGCTTGATAAGCTAAATTGCGTTGGTCGTCTGGGACATACCGATTATGGGACAAAATTTCAATACGGTCTTCTACTAATTCCGTTAGCTCTAAACGATCTGCTAAGTCGATTGTTGTCATAATCATTTTCACTTCATGATATCCGTCTTGTCTTTTTCCCAGTACATCTAACGACAGATTAATCTTTGCTGGTGCTTTCACTAGTAGCTTCAATCTATTCACCCACTCTATGTACTCAATCTTTTATCGTTTATTTTACCATAAATTTATAGTAAGACGATGACACTTCCCTAATTATAACGAAAAGCATTCAGAATGAAACTACTTATGTCAAATGATGGCACCTTTTAGCGTGCAAAAAGCCGAGGAATCTCTCCTCGGCTACCGTAGCATAGAAAGTATCTTACAACTACTGGTTTTGTTTCATTAATTGCTGTTCTGCAATTTCTATAGCACGTTTCACCATATTACCAGCATCTTTCGCACGAATTCCGCCCCATCCTTCTTTCTGAACAATATCATAAAAGCCAAGCTCTTTTGCAAGCTCTTCTTTAAATTGATTTGACATGACTCCTCTTCGTCTACTCAATGCAGAGTCCCTCCTTATTTTGCTACGGTATAATTAGTATGCAAAATAATATAGCTTTTCATTTATGGAAATATATGTAACGAACAGCGCATTAATTATAAAATGCTTCATTATGAGGTTCATCGTAAAATGTTAACTCTACTGTCTCTGTTAAAACATCTGCATAACTATACGATACACGTTGCAATGCATCTTCTTGCTGATCTAATTGTACAACAAAGACAGAACGATACGTTTCTGCAAGTACACCCGACTGCTCCACAGTTTTTCTTCTTCCGCTGTTCGCCTTTAACATAAGTCGCTGTCCAAGATGGTGATCTAATTCGTTTTTAATATCATCTAAACGTTTTGACATATACCTTGCTACACCTCGCTGTAATTTAGATTGAACACTTAAAACACGATATATCTATCTCAATTATTAACCGCAATTCACAGACAATATCATTATAAAAGCATCATGCGTTCGAATAGATAGAAGAAATACTATATTGTAAAAGTATCATTGTATAGTCTGCACGTTCTTGCCGCTTTTTATCCAAATTCATTCAAATCATTTCCGCATAAAAAAGCAAGATACGTATGTACCTTGCTCATTCGTCATAATGTTGAAAGGGTAACCCTGTTCGTAAAATCCCTCTTGTTTCAATCCCGCCTAGTCCCTTTTCACCAGTAATTGTATTACGCACAACGTCCCATACATTTACTCTTTCCATAAATGAAGTGAAACTAATTTTTCCAACTACATATACAGGATCTAGAGCATGAATATTAATCCTAGCCGGTGAACTAGCAAAATTAGCACCCGCTCGAATCAACGCCTCAAAGTGTGATTGACAAGCTCCAGCAAAAATAACAAGTTGATCCAATGATGGATATTTTTTTCGAACTTCTCGAACAGCCTGTACAAAATGTCTAGAATGTCTATATGCCGCTAAATCTCCCATAACCCCTTTTGACCTTGTATATGCATCATGCCCTGTAATTACTAAAATGTCTGGACGAAAATGATCTATTAAATCTACTACCTTTTCATGCATCTCTGTTTCCTTACAATGAATACCTTGAACAGGAACGCCTATTTTATTATATAAATCTAAACACTTACGCAAATATAAAGGATCTCCGTCTATATGCAATACACGTCCTGGCATTTGAAAATAATTCACTTCGCTTGTGTACCCACCAGTTGAAGTGTGTTCATGCCTTTGTTTCATCAATACGTAATCTTGCTGAAACAAACGGTACGTACGCTCCATCGTTTCTTTTTCATGCTTCACTCTATTTTTATGTTCTCGTTGATCTATACTAACTAAATCTTCTAGTGGTGCATCTGCCACAAGTCTAATTTCTTCTCCAAACAATATTGCTGTTTCACCTTTTATTTCTATAACACGAAAAAGAATATCTCTCTTATACGAATATCGTTCCACTAACTCTCCGACATGTAAAGCCATTCTCCTACCTCCAAACTCATTAGGCCATCTTACCTGTTTTTAAAGTATGAATTTGGAGTAGGAAAGGTGACAAAAGGGACAGTTCAAGTTGAACTGTCCCTTTATTATTCTTATTATAATTTATGAAGAACTAACGCATTACTTAGTTTTGCAAACTCTTCAATAGATAGTGTTTCGCCTCTTCGTTTCGGATCAATCTCTACTTCTGTTAAAATTTGACCCAACAACTCTTTATCCTTCGGGAAACCATTTAAATTATTTGATAAATTATTCATTAAAGTTTTACGTCGCTGTGCGAAACTTGCTCGTACTACTTCAAAGAAGAAAGTCTCATCTGTTACTTCTACAACTGGTTTCGGACGCTTTAGAAGGCGGATAATCGCAGAATCAACATTTGGTTGTGGTACAAACACTGTACGCGGTACTGTCATAACTGTTTCTACCTCAGTATAGTACTGAATTGCAATTGATAAAGAACCGTACTCTTTTGTTCCAGGTTTAGCTGCTAAACGATCCCCAACCTCTTTTTGCATCATAACAACAAATCCACGAACCGGTAATTTTTCTTCAAGCAATTTAAATAAAATTGGTGTTGTAATATAGTATGGTAAGTTAGCTACAACCATTACATCTTGTCCTTCTTCAAATTGCTCACCAAATACTTCATGTACATCCGCTTTTAGTACGTCTTTATTAATAACTGTAACGTTACCATATGGTGCTAACGTCTCGTCCAAAATTGGTAATAATCTCTGATCAATTTCAAAAGCTACTACTTTTTTAGCACGCTTCGCTAACTGCTCTGTTAACGCACCGATACCTGGTCCAATCTCAATTGCACCACTTTCTGAACCGATTTCTGCGTGATCAACAATACGGTTTAATACGTTTGTATCAATTAAAAAATTTTGTCCTAAACTTTTTTTGAATGAAAATCCATACTTTTCAACAATGTCTTTCGTACGATTTGGTGTTGCGATATCCTTCATTTTTTTCCCTCCTGTATTACTTGCTTATAAGCTTCTGCAAATGATTCCTTTGAAACTTGAAACATTTGTAAACGTTTATGTAACTGTTTTGCGTTTGTATAACCAATCTTTAATAGCTTACCCATTCTTTCTCTGCGACTCTTTGCCATTTCTCCGCCCACTAAGCCTGCATCGACTAAATCACTCCAACTAATTTCACTTGTGTAAGCTTCCATTTCTTCATGTACGTTCTCTAAAGCACGGCGAATCGATTCGTTAGAAGCATGTTCAATTCCAACACCTTTTTTCCTTTTAGCAAGTGCTTCTTCCTTTGGTAAAAACGCATGCTTACATCCTGGAACCTTATCTGAAATAATCTTTCGAATGCGTTCTCCAGGATAATCCGGATCCGTGAAAATAATAACGCCTCGTTTTTGCTGCGCTAATTTAACTTGCTCAATAACATGATCACCGATTGCTGAACCGTTCGTTTCGATTGTATCTCCATCAACAGCGCGTTTAATCGCAACTGTATCATCTTTACCTTCTACAACGATAATCTCTTTAATTTTCATACTTGCCTCCACACTCGTTTCGTCTCTACTTAGTAAAACAAAAAAATGACGACTTTTCCATTATTATTTTCCCATTCTAATATTTTAAAAAGCAGAAGGAAAAGATCTTTGTTCACTATTCTTATAGTAACACTTTCATCTTTTCCTTAATTTATCCGCAATATATCTACTCATATTACGGATAAATAATCGAGTCTTATCATTTCTACATCTCTCTTCTCAAAAAACAAAAAAGAATGGGCCTCCCCACTCTTTTTTATTCAACACCAAATAAGGCTTTTGCATTCTTTGTTGTGATTTGTGCTACTTCGTCATAAGAAATTCCTTTTAAATTTGCAATTTCTTCTGCTACAAGTTTTACATAACTAGGTTCATTTCGTTTTCCTCGAAATGGATGCGGTGTTAAATATGGACAATCTGTTTCTATTAATAATTTTTCTAACGGGATCTCCACAGCAACTTCTTTCGGTTTCTTGGCATTTTTAAATGTTACTGGTCCACCTAACGAAATTAAAAAATTCATATCGACACATCGCTGCGCTACTTCTACACTACCGCTAAAGCAATGCATAATACCTCCCACTTCAGCAGCTTGTTCTTCTTCTAAAATATCAACGATATCCTGAGTTGCATCACGGTTATGTATAATAATCGGTAATTTCACCTTTTTCGCTAATGCGATTTGTTTACGGAATACTTCCTTTTGTATTTCCTTTGGAGACTTATCCCAGTGATAATCTAGTCCCATTTCTCCAAGAGCAACTACCTTTGGGTGTGAAGCTAGTTCCTCTAACCAAACTAAATGTTCTTCTTTCATATCGATTGCATCCACAGGATGCCACCCCACCGCAGCATAAATAAAATCATAAACTTCTGCTAATTCAATTGCTTTCTTTATCGTTACTTCATCAAATCCAACAACAACTGTATATGTAACTCCCGCTTCTTTCATCCTTGCAATAACTTCTTGTAAATCTTCTTCAAACTGCTCTGCATTTAAATGTGAATGTGTATCAAACAACATAATAAATAACTCCTTTTATATTGAAATCAATTCTATTCTCGAGAAAAATTAAGCCCTTTATAACTTAACGATAACAATACTACAATTTTAATGCAAAAAAGAGGGATTTAAAAAGAAAAAAGATGCTTCACAAATGTTACACGTGAAACACCTCTTTTCTTGTCTCAATTACTTAATTTTTGTACCGTTTGGTAAGTTTTGGTCGATTGTTGCTAATGACAATACGCCATTCTCTTCACCTGCCAAAATCATACCTTGTGATAATTCACCACGTAATTTTACAGGCTTTAAATTCGTTACACAAATAACCTTTTTACCTTTTAGTTCTTCTGGTGTATAGAACTTTGCAATTCCTGAAACAACCTGACGCTTTTCTGTACCTAAATCAAGTTGAATTTTTAATAACTTATCTGCTTTTTTCACAGGTTCAGCGGATATTACTTCAGCTACTCGTAATTCTACTTTAAAGAAATCATCAATTGTAATTTCTTCTGCCTTTGGTTCTTCTTCTTTTTTCTCTTCCACTTTAGGAGCAAAAGCTTGCATTTGTTCTTTAATATACTCTACTTCTACTTCCATTTCTAAACGAGGGAAAATTGGGTTTCCTTTTTCTACTTTTGTTCCAGCTGGAATACATCCAATTGTAGATAGGCTCTCCCAAGATTTATGTGCCTCTTCAGTAAGGCCAAGTTGAGCAAACATCTTACTTGGTGCTACTGTTAGGAATGGCAGAAGCATAATACCCGTTTGACGAAGTACCTCTGCTAAGTGAGCCATTACAGATGCAAGTTTTTCGCGATCATTCTCATCCTTCGCTAATACCCATGGCTGTGTTTCATCAATATATTTATTCGTACGGCTAACTAATTGCCAAATTGAACTTAGCGCTACAGAGAACTCCATATTCTCCATTGCCTCTTCTACTTTTTTCAATGTATCTTTCGCAAATGTCACTAGCGTTTCATCGAACTCAGTTACATTTGCTTTATATGCAGGGATTTCCCCATTAAAGTATTTATCAATCATAGCTACTGTACGATTTAATAAGTTCCCTAAATCATTCGCTAAATCAAAGTTGATTCGTTCAACAAATCCTTCTGGTGTGAATACTCCATCAGATCCAAATGGAACTTCGCGAAGTAAATAGTAACGTAATGCATCTAATCCGTAACGATCAATTAGTGTAACTGGATCTACTACGTTTCCTTTTGACTTACTCATTTTTCCATCCTTCATTAAAATCCAGCCATGAGCAAAGACTTTCTTCGGAAGTGGTAAATCTAAAGCCATTAAAATAATTGGCCAATAAATTGTATGGAAACGAACGATTTCTTTACCAACTAAATGGACATCTGCTGGCCAGAACTTTTTATACTTCTCTTCATTTTCTGTTCCATATCCTAATGCAGTAATATAATTAGACAAGGCATCTACCCATACGTAAATAACGTGTTTTGGGTTACCCGGAACACGAACTCCCCAGTCAAATGAAGTACGAGAAACAGCTAAATCTTCTAATCCTGGTTTAATGAAGTTATTAATCATTTCATTTTTACGAGACTCTGGCTGAATGAAATGAGGATTATCTTCATAGAACTTTAATAGTCGGTCTACATATTTACCCATTCTAAAGAAATAAGATTCTTCACGAACAAGCTCTACATCGTGACCACTATCTGGGCTTTTCCCGCCAACTACTTTGTCACCTTCCATAATTGGATCAACTAATTGATGCGCTGTATAGAATGTTTCATCTTGTACAGAATACCAACCTTCATATTCATCAAGATAAATATCACCTTGGTCTACTAACTGCTTGAAGATTTTCTCAACAACATCTTTATGACGATCTTCAGTTGTACGAATAAAGTCATCATAAGAGATATCCATCTTCTCCCAAAGTTCTTTAATCCCTGATACAATGTTATCCACATATGCTTGTGGTGTAACATTTAGTTCTTCTGCTTTCTTTTGGATCTTCTGTCCATGCTCATCAGTTCCTGTTAAATAATGAACATTGTATCCTTGCATACGCTTATATCGTGCCATCGCATCTCCTGCCACTGTCGTATAAGCATGTCCAATGTGTAACTTTCCACTTGGATAATAAATTGGGGTAGTGATATAAAAGGACTTATTTTCCTCTGTCATTGTTTTGGACCTCCCGAATAACCTCATATGTATTTATAAACAGTATATCAAAAACTCACATGTAAAAACGAGTTAATGCTCGATATCTTTATCATCTATTACTCATATTCAAAAAAAATATACAATCCCTTTCTGAAAAATATATATTTTTCAGAAAATAAAACAAAATAATTGTAGAAATTACTCATATTCTATTATATATAAGTAGTATAAAAATCTATAAATCTTTTTTAAAAATATAGAATTTAAGAATTGACGGAAATGTAAATGATTGGTATCATATGTCCATAGGGTATTTTGTCGAAAAATGACGAATCAAAAAATAGACTCGAAACTTATAAACTATTAGGAGGAACAAAATATGAAATCTACTGGTATCGTTCGTAAAGTTGATGAATTAGGTCGTGTAGTAATTCCAATCGAATTACGCCGTACTTTAGGTATTGCAGAAAAGGATGCTCTTGAAATCTACGTAGATGACGAAAAAATCATCTTAAAGAAATATAAACCAAACATGACTTGCCAAGTAACTGGTGAAGTATCTGATGGTAACCTATCTTTAGCTGAGGGTAAAATTATCTTAAGCAAAGAAGGCGCTGAACAAATCTTAAACGAACTTCAAGATTATATCGAAACAGCAAAATAAGCTTCTCAATTATGAGAAGCTTATTTTTTATCGACATGATAGATTTGATATACATCTCGTTTCGACAAATCTCGATCTTTAGCGACTGTTTTAATCGCTTCTTTTGAATTCATACCTTTTTCATTTATATAATGTTCAATATGATTATATACTGAAATAGATTCCCACCATTGTTCTTCTGGAGTAGCTTCTTCTGTTGAACCGGCTACTAAAATACAAAACTCACCACGAACTTCATTTTGCTTCGTCCACTCAATTGCTTCTTCAATTGTGCCACGAATAAACTCTTCAAATTTTTTCGTTAGCTCACGACATAATACAACTTCTCTATTTCCTAATACTTCTTGCATAGAAATCAAAGTATCATCTAAACGATGTGGTGCCTCGTAAAACATCATTGTAGTTGGAATATAGCGCAATTTTTCTAACTCATTCTTACGTTCTTTTTTATTTCTTTGCAGGAAACCATAGAAATAAAAGTGTTTTGTCTCAAGTCCTGATGCAATTAATGCTGTAAGGGCCGCATTTGCCCCAGGAAGCGGAATAACATGATATTGTTCTGCTACAGCCTCTACAACAATATCGTAACCAGGGTCTGAAATACACGGCATACCAGCATCGCTCACAATGGCTACAGTCTTACCGTCTTCTAACTTATCTAAAATTTTTCGTCCACTTACTTCTTTATTATGCTCGTGATAACTCATAACTGGTGTTTCAATTTCAAAATAATTACAAAGCTTCTTCGTTTGCCTTGTATCTTCCGCTGCAATAATGTCTGCCTCTTTTAACATTCGGATTGCACGAAATGTCATATCCTCTAAATTTCCGATTGGAGTCGGTACTAAATATAAAACTCCCTTTTCATTTTGCTGAAAGCTTTTTTGCTGCCACATAGCGTTCTCCTTTTTGCATATATTCTTCTTTTTGTTTCCTCGTTAACTGTTTAAAGTGATACTCAGCTTGCATAGCCGTTCGTTTATCCTCGTGACCCTCTACATATTTTAAAATAACTGGAAGTCTAGCACGTGTATATCTAGCACCTTTTCCACTATTATGGGTCTGAATCCGCTTTTCTATATGATTTGTATACCCGGCATAATAACTTCCATCAGAACACTCCACCACATAAAAACAATGCTTATTCTTCTCCATATAAAATTGAACGAAGCTCCTTTGTATATTCGTTATTTTCTTCATATACAAAAAGAGGTGGCAAGATTTTTAAATCTGCATTTCCATCCTTAATTCCTTCAATTAACAATGTATTCGCTTCTTTACCAGCCTTAGGATAAACAAATCGCACACGTTTCGGTTCGATTTTGTATTTACGCATTAATGTGACGATGTCGAGCAAACGACCTGGGCGGTGTACAAATACTACCTTCCCGCCTTGTTTCACTAACTGGCTACTTGCATATACAACATCTTCTAATGTGCACATAATTTCATGACGAGCTATCGCTAAATGCTCATTGATATTCTTCTCAGAGGTTTGTGGTGTTTGAAAATAAGGAGGATTACACGTTACAACATCATATTGATGACGCCCAAGTTTCTCCGGCATATCTTTCAAATCTCCATGGATTAAATTGATTCTTTCTTCTAACTTATTGTATTGAACGCTTCTTATTCCCATATCATATAGACGCTCTTGAATTTCTACACCTGTAATTTTCCCTTTTGTCCTTGTACTTAATAAAAGAGGGATAACTGCGTTACCTGTACACAAATCAAGTAAATTACCTTTTTGAATTGGCACCCAAGCAAAATCTGCAAGTAAAACTGCATCTAAAGAAAAATTAAATACTGATGGACTTTGTACAATCTTCATATCTTGCTCTAATAAGTAATCTAAACGTTCATCTTCATATAAATTCATATATTGCTCCCTTTCTTACACTTAACCTACCCTATTTCAGCCTCTATTAATGTAAAAATAAATTTCATTCTACTCTCATGTATAAAAAATTACCTTTCCAATTATATTGGAAAGGTAATTTCACTTTTTATTTAAAAATGACAGACAGAATAAACAATCTCCCTCTTTACGTACACTTCCATAATGTAGATTGCAAATATGAAAACCTTCTTGATACAGTCTTGCTAAGTTATCGTAACCTTCACCAATATCTGTCTTCGGCTTCATTTCTTTGCGTTTTTGAGTTTTTTGTTTTTCCTTATTCTGCACTTCTTCAAAACGATGTCGCAAATTTTCATTTTCCATTTTTATATGTTGGTTTTCTTCCAGTAATTCTGCAAGATGCTGTTTTAATTCTCCCAACTGTTTGTATAAATGTCCAATTTGCTCTTCCATACTAGAAACCGATGCAAAAATATCCTTTTTCTCCACAAGCACCCACCTCATTAATCTGTGGTTTGACTCGAAACGACCCCTTTATTCATTAATTCATCTAACGTATATTCTACTATCCGTTCCTTGTCTACTAGTTCCACTTGAATTAATCTTTCTAAAATATTTAATCCGATAACACGGCCAGTACCATGTGGTGTTTGTATACGTTGATCTAAATCAGGAAGTTGTTCCTTTGCTGCCTCATATTCATCATTCTCATACTTTAAGCAACACATTAAGCGACCACATAAACCAGAGATTTTTGCAGGATTTAATGATAAATTTTGATCCTTCGCCATTTTAATGGATACAGGTTCAAAATCCCCTAAAAAAGTAGAACAACAAAGCATACGACCACATGGACCAATACCACCAAGCATTTTTGCTTCGTCACGAACACCGATCTGTCTCAGCTCAATTCTTGTCCTAAAAATTGCCGCTAAGTCTTTCACTAGTTCACGGAAATCAATCCGACCATCCGCAGTAAAGTAGAAAATAATCTTATTACGATCGAACGTATACTCTACATCTACAAGCTTCATATCAAGATTATGTTCTCCTACCTTTTGTTGACACACTTGATATGCTTCTTTCGCAGCATGCTTATTCTCTTCAACAATGGTACGATCATTTTCATTTGCAATACGAATAACCTTTTTAAGCGGTAATACAACGTCATTTTCATCAACTTGCTTTTTGGTAATAACTACTTTTCCGTATTCAATACCTCTTACCGTTTCTACAATTACAAACTCATTTTCTGAGATATCGAACTGATTCGGATCAAAGTAATATACCTTTCCGGCCTTCTTAAAGCGAACACCTACTACATCATACAAAACGGTCATCCCTCCTGCAACCGCAACACTAACTGTTCGAACACAAGCTGCGCATTTACATTAGCGTTGATTCTATTTTTTGCCTCTAATATATTAAAGAGAGCTGATACAATGCGCTTCTGAGCATAGGAGAATGATTCAAACATCTCTTTCTGCTCATGAAAAACAAGACGATCTTCTTCTCCAAGTTGAACATATAATAAATCCTTATAAATAAGGAGTAACATATCTAAACCTTGCTGTAATTGTTCTTTCTCTCTAAAGTGTTTCCCCCATTTTTCTTGTACAAAAAAAATAGAGGCTTTATCTTTTTCGAGCGCTTCACATAATTTTATCACTAAAGCTCTTGCTTGTGCAAACCATTCATCATTACACATTAATAAAGCTTCTTCAAAACTATTTGTAAGCTGTGCAGCAAGCATCGATAACGAGACTGTAATACCTTCTTCCTCTAATCTCTTAATTAAAGATTCTGTAGATAAAGGTCTAAATGTAACAACTTGACACCGAGATAAAATCGTATTTAAAATCTGATGACTTTGTTCAGTAAGTAAAATAGCTGTTGTATCACTACTTGGTTCTTCTAAAAACTTTAAGAGTGTATTCGCTGCATTCGCTGTCATACGATCTGCATGCTCAATAATATATACTTTTTTATTTGCTTCTAATCCTGTTTTCGAAAACTCTTCTTGTAAGTCATGAATTTGCTGTTTTTTAATAGATAATCCATCTGGTTTTACAATATGTAAGTTTGGGTGGTTACCTGAATCAATTCGGCGGCAATTCGTACATACGTGACAAGGTTCTACACCAGCTCTTTGTAAACAAAGAAAGCTTTTTGCCATTTGAATTGCTGTTGCGAACTTCCCGGTCCCTTTTCCTCCCTCTAACAAGTAAGCGTGGGATATACGCTCTTTTGCAATGCTATTCATCAACATTTTAACACCGATGGGCTGTATAGCAGAAAGCTGCTCCCACGTCTTCATCATAATGCATACCTCACTTATTTCATTCTTTCCTTCTATTATACCAATTTATCTTCTATAATCTGAACAACTTCTTCTATAAGTTTTTCCATTGGTTGGTCAGCATTGACTAATACAATACGATCAGAAAAGCGTTCTACAACTTGTAAATAGCCTTCACGCACACGTTTATGGAAAGAGATGTCTTCCATATCTAGTCGATTCACTTCGCGCCCTGCATCTTTTTCAATTCGCGCTAAACCAACCTCTGGTTCAATGTCTAAATAAATTGTTAAGCTAGGCATACAACCTTCTGTTGCGAAACGATTAATCTCAAATACGTTGTCCATACCTAATCCCCTTGCATATCCTTGATATGCTAAAGAGCTATCTATAAAACGATCACATAACACAAGATAGTTCTCATTAAGTGCTGGCATAACTTTCTCCACTAAATGTTGTCTACGTGCAGCAGCATATAAAAGCGCCTCTGTACGTGCTTCCATCATTGTATATTCTTGCTTATGTAAAATCGTCCTAATATCTTCAGAAATTGCAATACCACCTGGTTCTCTCGTCGCCATTACCTTTTGGTCCTTTTGCTCAAAGTACGGCAATAACCTTTTAATTAATGTTGTCTTACCCGAACCTTCTGGCCCTTCAATTGTTACAAATAATCCTTTCATCCTAAAACCTACTTTCTATATCATACACTTTCATATATTTCGTACTACCTTGAAAACGAGCCCCCGTTTTCTCTAAATGAGCAATTTGCTCTGTATGCTCTTTAGTAATTCTCTCTCCATACATAATCAATGGAATTCCAGGTGGATATGGAATCACCATTTCCGCTGCTATCATATCCACAGATTCTTCTATAGATACTAGCTTCATTTTGTATCTCTCTAATTGTTTATACGTATACGGTAAAGGAGAGATTTCTCCTTTATAAGTATAACGAATAGATACAGTCTTGTCTTTTACCTTATATTGTTGCAACGCTACTCGGAGTATCTCTATTACTTTCATGTACTCCTCATTTACTTGCAACGGCAAAATAAATAGGACATTATATGGATCTGCCATTTCCGTATATATACCGGCCTTTTCAAATACAGACTGTAATTCATACCCTGATAGCTGACAACGAGTTTGTACCGTAACCTTTAATTCATCTTGCAATGGATATTGCAAAGTAGCTATTTGTGGGATAGAGCGCAATCCTTCTTTAAATCGGCGTAAAAACTCAACGATTTCATCGTAACCTTTTTCTTTTATACCTGCTATTGTAAATCGAGCTATATCAAGAGAAGCCATAATTGGGTACGACGGGCTACTAGATTGTAGCATACTTAAATAAGCCGAAACTTTTTCTTCGCTCACCAGACGGCTATTTATATGTAAGTATGACCCCATTGTCATCGCAGGTAACGTTTTATGTGCAGAATGTACCACAATATCTGCACCATAGGCTAATGCTGACTTTGGAAACGGCTCACCTATACAAAAGTGTGCTCCATGTGCTTCATCTACTAAGACCGGGATCTTATGCGCATGTGCATAAGCTATACTTTCCTCTAAATCAATTCCCATACCATAATAGTTAGGATGCGTTAAAATAAGCGCTTTAGCATCAGGATACCTTGCAATTGCTTTCTTAATAACTTCCTCTTGAACACCTACTGGTACATTATGTACTTCATCAATCCATGGACCTAAAAAGACTGGATTAACCCCAGCTAATTTCAAACCACTAATGATTGATTTATGACAATTTCTTTGTACAAGGACAATATCATTTTCCCCGCAACAAGACAATATCATCGCTAAATTTCCAACTGTTGAACCATTAATTAAAAAATAACTTTTTTGCGCACCATATACATCAGCTAATAATTGCTGTGCTTCATCTATACATTCAAACGGACTATGCAAATCATCTAATCCTGTTAATTCTGTTACATCGATAGGTAATATATCTTTAAACTCCCTTATAGCCTCCTGAGGGAAGTTTAAACCATTCTTATGACCTGGAACATGAAAAGATAGTGGTCGTCTTTCTTTAAATTCCATTAACGCCTCATATAAAGGCATACGATTTTGATTCATATATATCTCTTCCTTATTATTCATTCTGTATCTATTATACAGATATTAAGGCAAAAAAAATAATAGGCATATGCCTATTTAAAAATATGATACTTCTAATTTTCGAAGTTGTTTTAAATAATGTATATACTTCGGGTCATTTGTCTCAGTATTCACCATATCTCTTTCACATTCATAACATATCAAATTATTATAAACATATATGCCTTCTTTCCCTTTTGTCTCACAAACAATGCAAGTTTCACTTGGTAATTTCATGATCTTTCCTCCCCTATTTAAATAAACATATTATACACTTCTAGTCCTTAACAATTTTCAGAAAAATATACCTCAATTTCTTATATAATATGTTTTATCCTTGGGCGACGTGTTTGTATTACTTATGTATTCCCTTACTTCTTTCACGTACTGTTTAAAAACATGAAAAAACACGAGTCAAATGACTCGTGTTTTAGTTGCTTGGCGACGTCCTACTCTCACAGGGACAAGGTCCCAACTACCATCGGCGCTAGAGAACTTAACTTCCGTGTTCGGTATGGG